>JANNKX010000140.1:0-7204 GCA_031396505.1 Rhodobacterales bacterium | reverse complement strand
TGAAAACCGTATCTTGTGTCGCGGAACGCTAAATGTGGCGAGATATTTCCGGAAACTTGCTAAATCGGCCCAACATATAGAATGGCGAAAATCACCCATCGTTTCCCAAAATAAATTGACGATGCGCGGATGTACGGCGGGTTTCTTCGGCTGTCAGGCCTGAATACCCGCAAAATTGAGTGATTACACCCGAATCACTGGGCCAAAGCGGCAAATGATTCGTTTGCAAAAGGCCTGAATCCCACGGTTTCCCATGGCGGGGACGACCAGATCACCCCATCCCGCCGGCAACCAGACGCGCGGCGAGTTGCGCATAAGCATCCGACACCGCGCCATCACCCACCGCCACAGGCACGCCTGCATCGCCTGCAAGCCGCACATCAATGCTCAGCGGAATTTCCCCAAGGAACGGCAGGTTCATCTTTTCCGCCTCGGCCCGCACACCACCATGGCCAAACAGATGTGCCTCATGCCCGCAATTCGGGCAAATATAAGTGGACATGTTTTCAATCAGACCCAACACCGGCGTTTTCAGCTTGGTGAACATATCCAGCGCCTTCCTTGCATCCAGCAATGCCACATCCTGCGGCGTGGATACCACGATCGCCCCGGTCAGTTGCGTGCGCTGACACAGCGTCAGTTGAATATCCCCCGTGCCGGGCGGCAGATCGACGATCAATACATCCAGTTGCCCCCATGCCACCTGCGTCAGCAACTGCTGCAACGCGCCCATGATCATCGGTCCGCGCCAGATCACCGCCTCGTCTTCCTTCAGCATCAGGCCGATCGACATCATGGTCACCCCATGCGCGCGCAGCGGTTCGATGATCTTGCCGTCCGGGCTGCCGGGGCGTTTGCTGACCCCCATCATGCGCGGCTGGCTGGGGCCATAGATATCAGCATCCAGCAACCCCACCCGTCGCCCCTGCCGTGCAAGCGCAACCGCAAGGTTGGACGCAACGGTCGACTTGCCGACCCCGCCCTTGCCGCTGGCAATCGCGATGATCCGGTCCACGCCAGACAGTTTGGCAGGCCCGCCTTGCTGTGGTGTCGGATGCTGCCCGATCTTCATGCTGGGCGGCTTGGCCGCCGGGCCATGTGCCGTCAGCACCATTTGAACGCTCTCGACACCCGGCAGGGCACGCAGCGCGGTTTCGATCACGGGCTGGGCGGGCGACAAGGCCCGCGCCTCGTCCGGCGATGCCGCCTCGATCACAAAACGCACCTGACCGCCCTCGATCGTCAGCGCGCGAACAAGGTCGCGGCTGACCGGATCGCCCCCACCCGGCAGCGTGATCCGCGCCAGTACCGCCATGATATCGTCGCGTGTGACAGCCATGTGTTCACCCCTTGCACAACCTTTCATCACAGGTTGTGCGCTTTGTCACAAAGGGCAAGAGCGGTTTTACCAAATGCTTAGAAAACCAGCGAAGCGCCGGAAAAATATGAAAATATTGTGACTTTCAGCCATGCAAATGCTGCATGGCGGCATTGCATGCGAAAACTATTGTGCAAGTGCAGCATGAGGCCCATGTTGACGCTAACGGGAAACGCCAGACGACAACGATGATCGCTGCGGGCTCCGTGTCAAAAGAAATGAAATGAGGCTGAACATGGCATATGTAAACAATGCACGCACGGCAACACTCGGTTTGGCTGATCGGTTCTGGGCCCTGGTGGCGACCGTCAAGGCAAATGCAGTCAAGCGCCGCATTTACGAAAACACGGTGCGCGAACTGAATGTGCTGACCGACCGCGAACTGACCGACCTTGGCATCAGCCGGTTGTCGATCGAGGATGTCGCACGGGTCGCCGCTTACGGCAAATAGGGATTCTTGCGAAGGCCGCCACCTCCTCCCGGTGGTCTTGTCGCAAAAGCGGCGGTGCGCTTCTCCCCTTTGGCACCGCCGCACTTTGATCCGGGAACGGTGTTCCTGCGTAGACTTGCAGAATGTCCCCACCTCCTCCTGGGGGCATGATGCAAAAGCGGCGGTGTCTTCTCCTCCCTGACACCGCCGCGCTTTTTCGGGGCAGCAATGCTCCAACCGGTTGCGACGGCCCTCCTCCTCCCTGGGCCTGATGCAAAAGCGGCGGCCCTACCTCCTCCCGGGGTCGCCGCACCTATAAAGGTTCTTCTCCCTGTCCTCCCGATGGGCGCGGGAACCCGAATAGTGCAGCGGCGGTGCCATCCTCCCATGGTGCCGCCGCTTTTTTCTTGCCCATGCAGGCGCTGGCGGGCAGGAAGACGGGAAAACGGGGGCGGTATGCGCATTTCCATGGTTTCGGCGGCAATCGTTGCGGCACTGGTTGGCTACGGCGCGTCCGTCGCCATCGTCATTGCCGCTGCTGCGGCACTTGGCGCAACCCCCGCGCAAACTGCGTCATGGCTGTTTGCCGTCTGCATCGCCAAGGCGATTGGTTCGGCGGGCCTGTCATGGTGGCACCGCATGCCCATCGTGCTGGCATGGTCAACGCCGGGGGCCGCGTTGATTGCCACCACCAACAGCTTTTCGATGGCCGAGGGTGCCGGGGCATTTCTGGTGGCAAGTGCGCTGATCGTGCTGACCGGGTTGTTTCAGCCACTGGGGCGGCTGGTTGCGATGATCCCCGATGCCGTGGCGGGTGCCATGCTGGCGGGGGTATTGCTGCCATTTTGCCTGAAGGGGGCGGCGACCCTGCAAGCCCTGCCTGCCGTCATCCTGACCATGGTGGCGATTTTTGCGCTGGTGCGGCTATGGAACCCGGCCTTTGCAGTGATTGCGGCATTGAGCACGGGAATTGCTTTGGCGCTGGCCACGGGGGCCGCAGTCTGGCCGCAACTGGCGTTTCTGGCCCCTGCCCCGGTGATCATCGCACCGACCTTTAATCTGGGCACCGTGCTTGGCCTCGCCTTGCCCTTGTATCTGGTCACCATGGCGGGGCAGAACCTGCCCGGCTTTGCCACGCTGCGCGCGGCGGGATACGCGCCACCCGTGCGGTCGGCGCTGGTGGTGACGGGGGGGCTGTCGGGCATTGCAGCACTGTTTGGCGCGCATCCTGCCAACATGGCGGCGATCACGGCGGCGATCTGTCTGGGCGATGATGTGCATCCCGACCGCGACCAGCGCTGGCAAGTTGGCGTGGTTTACGGTGTGGTCTGGGTTGGCCTTGGCCTGCTGGGGCCCGCGGTCATTGCGGTGCTTACCGCATTGCCCGCGCCGCTCATCAACGCGATCGTCGCACTTGCGCTGCTGGGGCCGCTGATGGGGGCGCTGGCCACGGCCTATGCCGTGCCGGATCAGCGCTTTGCGGCCACCATGACCTTTGTGGTCGCCGGGTCAGGCGTGGCGGCCTTCGGCATCGGTGGTGCGTTCTGGGGGCTGCTGGCGGGGCTTGCGTTCTGGGGGCTGGACCGCGCAAGGCTGGCGTTTTTGACGCATCCGCGCTAAGGGGCAGGCATGCTGAAAACACGGATCATTCCCTGCCTTGATGTCGCCGATGGCCGCGTGGTCAAGGGCGTGAATTTTGTCGACCTTATCGATGCGGGCGATCCGGTTGAGGCCGCGAAAGCATACGACGCGGCGGGTGCGGATGAGCTGTGTTTTCTGGATATCATGGCCACGCAGGAAAACCGTGGCACGATGTATGATCTGGTCACGCGGACGGCAGAGCAATGCTTTATGCCGCTGACGGTGGGGGGTGGGGTCAGGACGCATCACGACGTGCGCGCCCTGCTGCTGGCGGGGGCAGACAAGGTGTCGTTCAATTCGGCCGCCGTCGCCAACGCGGATGTGGTGGCTGAGGCCGCCGACAGGTTCGGATCGCAATGCATTGTGGTGGCGATTGATGCCAAGACCGTGGCACCGGGGAAGTGGAAGATTTTCACCCATGGCGGGCGGCGCGCGACGGGGATTGATGCGGTGGCATTTGCCCGCACAGTGGCCGCCAAGGGTGCGGGGGAAATCCTGCTGACCAGTATGGACCGGGATGGTACGCGCGCCGGGTTCAACCTGCCGCTAACCCGCGCGATAGCGGATGCCGTGCCGATCCCGGTGATCGCATCGGGGGGCGTGGGCACGCTGGATCATCTGGTGGAGGGTGTGACGCAGGGCCACGCAAGTGCGGTTCTGGCGGCGTCGATCTTTCATTTCGGTGAATTCACCATCGGGCAGGCCAAGGCGCATATGCAGGCGGCAGGCATACCAATGAGGATGACATGAACGCGCTGGAACGGTTGGCAGCCACGATTGCCGCACGCAAGGGTGGGGATGCGGGGGCATCATGGACGGCCAGGCTGCTGGCAGCGGGGCCGGAGAAATGTGCGGAAAAGTTTGGCGAAGAGGCGATTGAGGCAATCATCGAAGCGGTAAAGGGTGACCGCGCAAAACTGACGGCAGAGGCGGCGGATGTGATCTATCATCTGCTGGTGATGTGCGCCGCGCGGGATGTCAGCCTTGATGATATTCTGGCAGAACTGGCGCGGCGTGAAGGGCAATCTGGGATTGCCGAGAAGGCCGCAAGGTAGGTTTTTCGGCAAAATTGACGGCTGTCAATTTTTCACTTTATTCAATAAAATCAACGAATATCAAGAGTTATCCACAGGCTGCGTTAAGACTTTTGAAACATTACGTGATCGGGGTGGTGATGGGCAGATTGCCCATCCCCCCTATGCGGCAAAATAATCCCGGATGACTGCCACCGCCCGGTCGATATCGGCGTCCGTCACATCGTGATGCGTGACAAAGCGCAAACGGTAAAGGCCAAGCGCCAGAACGCCATGCGCCTTGAGGTGGTCGATGAAACTATCGGCCTTGGCCTTTGCGGGCCCGGCCAGATCAACAAAGACGATGTTGGAATGCACGGGGTCCACAGTCGCCCCCGCGATATCATCAAACGCCGCAGCCAAACGGCGGGCGCGGGCGTGATCATCGGCCAGACGGTCGATGTGGTGATCCAGCGCATGGATCGCAGCCCCGGCAAGAAACCCCACCTGCCGCATGCCGCCACCTGCCATCTTGCGGATGCGGTGCGCGCGATACAGAAAATCCTTTGACCCACACAGCGCCGATCCCGCCGGGGTGCCCAGCCCCTTGGAAAAGCAGACCGACACACTGTCGAACTGATCCGCGATGCGGCGTGCCTCCACCAGCGGGGCGGTGCCATTCGCCTGCGCCTGTGCCACCGCGCCATTGAACAGG
This sequence comes from Rhodobacterales bacterium, assembly GCA_031396505.1. Lineage (GTDB taxonomy): Bacteria > Pseudomonadota > Alphaproteobacteria > Rhodobacterales > Rhodobacteraceae > JAAFHS01. The sequence continues at coordinate 2,027 of JANNKX010000140.1, read as the reverse complement.
CGCGCACCATCGAGGTGATTGTTCAACCCGTGCTTTTTCGCCAATGCGGTGGCCGATTGCACATAGTCAAACGGCAACAGCTTGCCCCCGATGGTGTTTTCCAACGCGAGCAGCCGCGTACGGGCGTAATGCGCATCATCGGGTTTGATCGCGGCCGCGATGGCAGCCAAAGGCAGTGACCCATCGGGGGCATTGTCCAAGGGCTGCGGCTGCACCGACCCCAGCACCGCCGCCCCGCCGCCTTCCCAACGATAGGTGTGGGCCTGTTGGCCGACGATGTATTCATCGCCGCGCTGGCAATGGGCAAGGATGCCGCAGAAGTTGGATTGCGTGCCGGTCGGCATGAACAGGGCACCTTCAAAACCCAGCAGATCAGCGAGTTTTTCCTGCAACGCATTCACGGTCGGATCATCGCCGAACACGTCGTCACCAAGCGGGGCATCCATCATCGCGGCACGCATCGCGGGCGTCGGCTGGGTGACGGTGTCGGAACGCAGGTCGATCATATTAGTCATGGTGGATTTCCTTTGCGCACAGGAAAATCACGGATTGGCGGCGATGAAAAGGGATCAGGCGGGAAGTGTGCCGCGCACAGCGTCGATGCCATCGCCGATGTCGTCACGCATGGCGCGCACAAGGCCTGCGGTATCACCCGCCTGCATCGCCAGCAGTGCCTCTTTATGCCGGTCAAGCAGCACCTCGGCCCCGTGGCGCGCACAGACCACACGCAAGGATGGCCCAAAACGCAGCCACAGCGCACGCGCCATATCGACCAGAACCGGGGCCTCGGATGCATCATAAAGGGCAAAGTGAAAGGCGTGATTGCTGGCCAGATAATCGCTGATCTGGCCAGCGGCGATGGCACGGTCCACCTGCGCATCAAGGGCGGTCAGGCGGGCCACCAGCGCGGGCGTGGCGCGCGTGGCGGCGCGTTCGGCCAGATGCGGTTCAATCGCAAGGCGGGCAAAGGCCAGCTGATCGACATCGGCGCGGGTCAGGGTCGGCACACAGACGCGGCGGTTGCCTTGCGGGGTCAGCGCGGCCTCGGCGGTCAGGCGGCGGATCGCCTCACGCACGGGGGTCATGCCGGCATCGAGACCCGCGCACAGGCCCTGAATGGTGACAGGCTGGCCGGGTTCCAGATGCCCGAAAAGAACCATGTCGCGCAGGCGGGCATAGGTCAGTTCGTGCGATGGAATTTTGCGTGGCGTGGCGTCCATGGGTCCTGTCCGGCAAAGTCCGCTCCTTTATGACGGTGGGGGGCTGCGGATCAAGTGCAAACGCACGCGGTCTGCGTGCCATCATCGACGACAGGGGCGGCGGGGGCGGGTTGTCGTCAGGGTGACGCATGCGGTTGACCGCCCCGCCAGCGCCATTGCACAGGCCCTTGACCCGCCGCAGGAATTGGATTGGGATCAGATCTGGCGCAACACTTGGGGGGACGGAATGAAAACGATCAAGGGACCGGCGCTGTTTCTGGCGCAGTTTGCGGGCGATACCGCCCCGTTCAATTCATGGGGCGGGATCACCAGATGGGCGGCCGATTGCGGTTATCTGGGCGTGCAGATCCCGTCCTGGGACGCGCGCCTGTTTGATCTGGAAAAGGCTGCCACATCCAAGAATTACTGCGACGAGATCACGGGCATCGCCGCCGCATCCGGGATTGAAATCACCGAACTTTCGACCCATTTACAGGGTCAGCTTGTGGCGGTGCATCCGGCCTATGACGACGCGTTTGATGGCTTTGCCGCCCCCCATGTGCGCGGCAATCCGAAGGCGCGGCAGGAATGGGCGGTGGATCAGGTGAAAAAGGCGCTGAGCGCGTCACGCAACCTTGGCCTGACCGCGCATGCCACGTTTTCGGGCGCGCTGGCCTGGCCTTACATCTATCCTTGGCCGCAACGCCCCGCAGGCCTGATCGAGACGGCGTTTGATGAACTGGCGCGCCGCTGGTTGCCGATCCTGAACCATGCCGAGGATTGCGGCGTTGATGTCTGCTATGAAATTCACCCCGGCGAAGACCTGCA
>JANNKX010000273.1:0-7753 GCA_031396505.1 Rhodobacterales bacterium | reverse complement strand
GAACAGTGTGGCCACGTCAAATTCACCAGCATCAAAGCGGTGCAGCACATCGCGTGCAATCGCCTGCGCATTGACGTAACCCACGCGTTTGACATCGCCCATATCGACATGCCCGATGAAGTGGCTGGACAGATCGCGCTTCAACTGCTCACGTCCTTTTTTGCCAACGGTCAGGATTTTCACCGTCTTGCCTTGGGCAATCAGCGCCTGAGCATGCGCGCGTGCCAGACGCGCGATGCTGGAGTTAAATCCACCGCACAAGCCACGCTCGGACGTCATCACGACCAATAAATGCACCTTGTCGGTGCCCGTTCCCGCCAACAGGCGCGGCGCGGAGGCCGACTGGCCGACCGACCCCGCAAGCCCGGCCATCACGGAAATCATCCGTTCGGCATAGGGGCGCGCGGCCTCTGCACTTTCTTGGGCGCGGCGCAATTTTGCCGCCGCGACCATCTGCATGGCCTTCGTGATCTTGCGCGTGTTCTTGACACTGCTGATCCGGTTTTTCAGGTCCTTAAGGCTGGGCATATCCCCTGTTCCCCCGGACGCTTACGCGAAGTCTTTGGCGAATGCGTCAAGCTCCGCCCGGATTGCCTTTTCAAGATCCCCGGCAACCTTGCGGTCATTCGCGGTGATATCGTCAAGCAGGGCTTTGCCCTTGGTACGCAGATGCTTCAGCAGGCCCGCTTCGTAGCGGCCAACATCCTTTACCCCGACTTTGTCCAGATAGCCGCTGGTGCCTGCAAAGATCACGCAGACGATTTCCGCGTTGGTCAGCGGTGAATACTGCGCCTGCTTCATCAATTCGGTCAGGCGTGCGCCACGGTTCAGCAATTGCTGTGTGGATGCGTCAAGGTCCGACCCGAACTGCGCAAAGGCCGCCATTTCGCGGTACTGTGCCAGTTCCAGTTTAACCTTGCCCGCGACCGATTTCATCGCGTTCGTCTGGGCCGAAGACCCCACGCGGCTGACCGACAGACCGGTGTTCACGGCCGGACGGATGCCCTGATAGAAAAGTTCGGTTTCAAGGAAAATCTGGCCATCGGTGATCGAGATCACGTTCGTCGGGATAAACGCCGACACGTCACCACCTTGGGTTTCAATGATCGGCAGGGCCGTCAGTGATCCCGAACCAAAATCCTCGTTCAGTTTGCAAGACCGCTCCAGCAGGCGAGAGTGCAGGTAGAACACGTCGCCCGGATACGCCTCACGTCCCGGCGGGCGGCGCAGCAGCAGCGACATCTGGCGATACGCCACGGCCTGCTTGGACAAATCATCGTAGATGATTAGTGCATGGCGGCCATTGTCGCGGAAAAATTCGGCCATTGCGGTTGCGGCATAGGGGGCCAGAAACTGCATCGGGGCCGGATCGGATGCGGTGGCGGCGACGACAATCGTGTAATCAATCGCGCCGGTTTCCTCCAGCTTTTTCACCAATTGCGCCACGGTCGAACGTTTCTGCCCGATGGCGACATAGATGCAGTACAATTTTTTGCTTTCGTCCGAACCCGCCGCCTCGTTATAGGCTTTCTGGTTCAGGATCGTGTCGAGTGCTACGGCGGTCTTGCCCGTCTGGCGGTCACCGATGATCAATTCGCGCTGGCCACGGCCAACCGGGATCATCGCGTCGATGGCTTTCAGGCCGGTTGCCATCGGCTCGTGCACCGATTTGCGCGGGATGATGCCGGGGGCCTTGACGTCGGCCACGCGCCGCTCGGTCGTCTTGATCGGGCCTTTGCCGTCAATCGGGTTGCCAAGGCCGTCAACGACCCGGCCCAGCAGCGCATCACCCGCAGGCACGTCCACGATGGACTTGGTGCGCTTGACGGTATCGCCTTCCTTGATGTCCTGATCCGACCCGAAGATCACGATACCGACGTTGTCGACTTCAAGGTTCAGGGCCATCCCGCGGATACCGCCGGGAAATTCGACCATCTCGCCGGCCTGCACATTGTCCAGCCCATGAACACGGGCGATCCCGTCACCGACCGACAACACGCGGCCCACTTCAGCCACTTCGGCATCACGCCCAAAATTCTTGATCTGGTCCTTGAGGATTGCCGAGATTTCTGCCGCCTGGATACCCATCACCCAACCTCTTTCATTGCATTCTGAAGTGCTGCGAGCCGCGCCTTGATCGAAGTGTCGATCATGGTCGAGCCCAGCTTTACGATCAAACCGCCGATAAGCGTGTCATCGACAGTCGTGTTCAATATAACGTCCTTGCCAACCTTGGCTTTCAAGGTGGCCGCCAACGCCTGTGCCTGTGCCGCCGTCAGGGGTGTGGCCGAGGTAACATCTGCCGTCACTTCGCCCTTTTCGTTGGCGATGCGCGCGCGCAGATCGGTGACCATTTGCGGCAGAACGAACAGCCGCCGCTTGGCCGCCATCAATGCGATTGTATTTGTTGTCAGCGTGGACAGGCCCAGTTTTGCCGCTACAGCAGCCATGGCATTGCCCTGTTCGTCGCGGGCCACAACCGGGGACGCAATCATCGCGGTCAATTCGGGGCTGACGGCCAGAGCATCGGCCAAGGCGGCGGCATCCGCCTCAAGCACTTTCAGCGCGCCTTCGTCCTTGGAAATTTCAAAAAGTGCCGCGGCATAGCGCGCGGCAATTCCGGTCGAGATCGAAACTGATTCCGCCACGTCATCCCTTCCGCCGTTATCATGAACCCCTTCTTAACGCTGGTGCCGCGGGCCCCATCGGGCACACCACACCAAGGGCGCACACGAAGGGGCATGCGTCTTGATTTCGGGGTGTCTCTAGCAGAGCCTCGCACACCCCGCAACCACGGAACGCCGCATTTTGTGAACGCGGGCGGATGATTTCGGCAGTGCAGCAAAATGACCGATTTTCGTCCGCGAAATGGCCGATCATGGAAACGCTGATTACCAGCCGTTCGGGTTACCCGCGACAATCGTGCCAGACCCTTCGGTCACGCCATTGACCACCCACGATACCTGATCGCCGGCCAATTGCACGCCCCAGCAGGTTGCCGGATCCTCACCATAGGCAAAACACATCGCGTCACCCTCAACCGTCCAGCGTCCAGCGTAATCGGCACTGCGAATCGTACCGTCGGGGGCATAGTATTCGGTGTAGGCCCCGGATGCCGACATACTGCCAATCACGGTATTGCCGGCGATTGCCGCGCGAATGGCATCCGCTGTGGCCAGTTCCTGCGCAAATCCGGGCGTGGCGATGACAGCGGCGATGGCGAAGATGCGAAACACGGTTGGCAAACCTTTTGTCATGGTCGGCAAAGGGTATCCCATTCGCGGCCTGCGTCAACTGCGGAAAACCCGATGTTGCCCGCCGATCCCCAATTGCGTGGCCACCGCATCAAGGATTGCCCCCGCCTGCGTCCAGTCCGCCGCGCGTGCAGCGTAAAGCATGGCCTGCGATTGCATGATCAACCCGTCCGACAACACTTTCAGATGGTTGGCGCGCAGGGTCTCACCGCTTGACGTGATGTCCGCAATTGCCTCGGCCGTCAGGTTCTTGATTGTCCCCTCGGTGGCACCCTGACTGTCGACAATCTGATAGTCAGCCACCCCGTGCAGCGTCAGAAAGTCGCGCACCAGACGGTGATATTTGGTGGCAATTCGCAGGCGGTGGCCGTGTGTCGCACGAAACGCGGCGGCGGCGGCGTCCAGATCATCAAGCGTGTCCACGTCGATCCACACTTGCGGCACTGCGATGATCAGATCGGCATGGCCAAAGCCAAGCGGCGCGAGTTCCACCACCTGCGATGCCCAGTCGGCCAGTTTATCGCGTACCAGATCGGTACCCGTGACGCCCAGATGAATACGCCCGGCCGCCAGTTCGGACGGAATCTCGCCCGCCGACAGCAGCACCAGTTCCACGCCATTCGCGCCGTCCACGCTGCCCGCGTATTCACGCCCGTCAGGCGATTTGCGCATCATCAGGCCACGCGCGCCAAACCAAGCGAACGTGTGTTCCATCAGACGGCCCTTTGATGGCACCCCGATTTTCATGGCTGACCTTTCAGTTGTGCCACAAGATTTGGCCGGATCACCCCACCCACCGCCGGAATCGACCGCCCCTGCCCCAATACGGCCGTCAGCGCATCATAACGTCCACCGCTTGCGACGGCAGGCAGGCTTGGGTCGGCGGCGTGAAAGCTGAACACAAAGCCATCATAGTATTCCAGCGTCGATTGCATATGCGTCGTGGCAAAGGGCAAGGCATCTGTCGCAATGCCACGCGCCTGCAAGGCCCCGATCCGCCGCGTCAGCGTCGCCAGCGCATCGGCGATCCATGGAAGCCTGTCCCGCAGGGCCCGCAGTTGCAGTATCGCCTGCGGTACCGGGGCCGCAATCGCCAGCAACGTGTCCAGCGCGTCTGTTTCCACAGGGCCAATCGGTGCCGCCTTCGCATCCTCGATCAACGCACGGGCGCGCGCGGCAATGTCACCCGCATCGCGCAGGCCGACAAACTGCCCGGCCGCCGCAATCAGCGCATCGGGCGTATCGGTCGCCAGCCGTTCCAGAAGCGCTGCACGTGCGGCGGGCACGGGTGCGCGGCCCGCAAAACGGTCCAGCAGCGCATGAAACCGCCGGGGCCGCCAGACATGGCGCAGCAGGGCAGCTTTGCGGCGCGGCGTCGTCGACAGGCCGCGCACGGCGGCCATCAGGATGCCGATATCACCCGTGGCAGGCTGCACGTGCAGGGGTGCCAGCAGGCTGGCAAACAGAGTAAACACCTCGGCATCTGCCGCCTCTGGCGCGGCGCGGTCAAACACCTCATACCCCACTTGCAGGTATTCGTTGGGACGGCGCATCAGCGTATCCTGCTTGCGGAAGACCTCGCCCAAATAAGTATAGCGCGCCGGTTCTGCCCCATGCGCCATATGCGCCTGCACCACGGGCACGGTGAAATCCGGGCGCAGCATCATCTCGCCGCGCAGGGGGTCTTGCGTTGTATAGGCGCGGCCGCGGATATCTTCGCCGTACAGATCAAGCAGGGTTTCGGCGGGCAGCAGGATATCGGCATCCACAGGCACCGCGCCTGCAGATTGAAAGGCTGCAAACAGCGCCTCGGCCTCGGCCCGGATAACGGCTTTGGTGATCATGGCAGGGCACGCCTGATGCGGGGTGGCGGGCGGGTTAAGGAAGGGTCAACGCAACACCCCAGCCACCGCGACAGGGGGGCGGACAGTCCAGTAACATCAAGGGCTTGGCGGCGTTTCTGCACTCTTCTTTCCGTCTTCATCGCATCTTGCTTCCGTCTCTACGCGCGTCGGGACGAAAAGCCGTTAACCATAGCTGGCGAATCGGGCGCCAGTACCACCGCAAAGATGCCCTGCCCCGTCATTGCTCCAGCATCCGTCGCACCGCCGCCACCAGATCGGCACGGGGGATTTCCACCTGCGCGGGGCGGTCCTTCCATTCCTCCAGCGTGGCATTTTCGGCGATCTTTGCGCCAAGGATCAGATCTTTCAGGATGACCGTGCCCTTGGCCGCCTCATCCCCGCCTTGAATCACGGCGATAGGGGAGTTGCGCTTGTCGGCGTATTTCAATTGGTTGCCAAAGTTCTTGGGGTTGCCCAGATACACCTCGGCCCGGATGCCCGCTTGGCGCAACTCGCCCACGATCCCCATGTAATCCGCCATTCGGTCCCGGTCCATCACCGTCACCACCACAGGCCCCGCCGTATCCACCCCCATCCGCCCCTTGGCGCGCAGGGCCGCCAACAGGCGATCCACCCCAATCGAAACCCCCGTCGCAGGCACATCCTGCCCGGTAAAGCGTTTGACCAGCCCATCATACCGCCCGCCACCCGCGACGCTACCAAACTGCCGCTTGCGGCCCTTATCATCGAGGATTTCAAAGGTGAGTTCCGCCTCGAACACGGGGCCTGTGTAGTAGCCGAGGCCACGGACGACAGAGGGGTCCAATAGAACACGATCTGCATCATATCCTTGTGCTGATACTTGATCGAAAATAGCCTGAAGTTCTCTAACACCTTCCACGCCAGTTGCCGAACCCTCTACCAAATTCCGAAGGTGACCGAGGTTCTCATCGTTGTTACCGACCGGACCAGTGATAAAGGCCAAGATTGAATAGGCCTGCGCATCATTCAGCCCCGCGCCCTTAGCGAAGTCCCCGCTTTCGTCTTTACGCCCCGTGCCAAGCAACGCCGCCACGCCTTCAACCCCCAACCGATCCATCTTGTCGATGGCCCGGAGCACTATGCCCCGCTCCGCCTTTTTGTCGTCGCTCGCAAGCCCCGCAACCTCCATCACCCCGTTCAGCACCTTGCGGTTGTTCACCTTGATCACATAATCGCCACGCTCGATCCCCACGGCCTCCAGCGCATCGGCCAGCATGGCGCAGATTTCGGCGTCGGCGGCGACCGAACTGGACCCGACCGTATCCGCATCGCATTGGTAGAACTGCCGGAACCGGCCCGGACCCGGTTTTTCGTTGCGCCAGACCGGGCCCATCGCATAGCGGCGGTAGGGGGACGGCAGGTCGTTGCGGTACTGGGCGGCGACGCGGGCCAGGGGGGCGGTCAGGTCATAGCGCAGGGCGAGCCAATCCTGATCCTCATCCTGCCAGGCGAAGACGCCTTCGTTGGGGCGTTCGACGTCGGGCAGGAATTTGCCCAAAGCCTCAACCGTTTCGACCGCACTGGTTTCCAGGGGATCAAAGCCATAGTGGTGATAGACGCCCGCGATGGCATCCAGCATGGCCTTGCGTTCGGTCACGTCTGCGCCGAAATAGTCGCGGAAACCTTTCGGCGTCTCGGCGCGGGGGCGGCGGGGTTTGTCGGCGGGCATCGGGGCGTCCTTCGCAAGGCGGGCGGGTTCCCTGTAGCGGATGGGATCAAGGGCGACAAGGATGGAGGCGGGGATGGACCGGATCGCGGTGCTGGAGGAAAGGATCGCCCATCTGATCCGGGGGGTGGAGGATCTGTCGGATGTGGTGGCGCGGCAGGCGGGGGAGATTGACCGGCTGACCCGGATGGTCGCGATGCTGGCCGCAAGGGAGGCGGGACGCGAAGCGGGCGGGGGGGAGGCCCCAAGCGCCGATGTGAGGCCACCGCATTGGTGATACAAGGGGTGTCCCACGGTGGGACAGGTTTTGGGGGTAGGGAAATCAAGGGGTTACGGGGTGGTGTTAGGGGTTTGTTAAGGGGTGGGGGGATGCTGACCCATTCAAACAACGAGATCGAGCGGGAGATCGGCGATATCGCGTAAGCGTTTTCCTTCGATCATCGTTTCGACCAGATCAAGGGTCTCTCTGCCTTGTTCGCGCAGAACTTCCACCAGTTCGGGCAGCGCAAAATGGTAGACGCAATCGATGTCACCCGTGCCCAGAGCAATCGCAGCGATGCGCGAGGGCGTCGGCTCTGCCGTGACCGCGACGATGTGTGGCAATCGTCCCTTTCGGTTGCGAACGAGGTTCAGCGCCTCGGAACGCGTATTCTGCACCCGGTCAGATCTGATCGTCAACTTACAGCTGATCGAGGCATGAAGCGTTGGTTTTGCGCCGTTCGCAATGCGAAGTGAGGTTCGATTGGCGACGTTTCCATCCACCAGCATTTCTTTCGCATTGATGGTGTGATCAGGCTCCGGCTCGCGGATCACAACGACATCCGGCTTGATGAGGTAGTCGGTTCCAAGATGCGTTTTCAGTTCCCGACTCGCTTCGGCCAATATGCGTAGTTCATCAAGGTGGGCATATTGGTCAAACATTGAAATCGCCCGCCCCTTTGCAACCT
>JANNKX010000270.1:0-2219 GCA_031396505.1 Rhodobacterales bacterium | reverse complement strand
GCCCGAACTGCACCTGCCGCCGTCCGTCGGGCAGTTCTTCCGCCACCATCCGGTGCCCACCGCTCCATGCGTAATGCAGCGCATGCGCCGCCCCGCGCGTGTTGGTGCAACCGTCATCCGCAAAGATCATATAGGGCGGGTGTTCATGCCCCGACCGACCGTTCCGCACATCACGCATCCGCGCGCCTTGCGCCCAATCCACCCGGTTCAGATGAAACTCGCGCGTCCATTTGCCGTGAACATCCATGATGCAGCCGGTCTGCGGCGCAGCCAAGACCGGGGCAGACAACCACTGCACCCGAATGGGCCGCACACTTGTCAGCCGCGTCTGCAACAGCAAAACGCCTGTCACCTGGGGGGCAACCTCATGGCACAGGGTCATGTCGCCGTCGCAACTGAACAATTGCAGGCGATCCCCATCCGTCACCGCGCGATCAAACGTGAACGCAGGCTGCAACGGCGTGCCATCCATTGCCGCAATCATCAACCCCGGCTGCCCCTGAAACTCGCGGTGCGGGCACAAAGACAATGGCGGCAGCGCATCCAGCATCCCGCCCGTGATATCATTCCGCGTTGATGCCGCCAGAGTCGCCAGATCCTCATCACCCGGCAGGGACGCGCCCCAATATACCGCCTCGGGCACACCACCCCAGGACGCCAGAACCAGCGTCTGACTACCTGCATCAACACGCCAGTAATTCACTTGACCGCACCCAACGTCAGGCCCGCGATGAAATGCTTCTGCATCAGAAAGAACATCGCCACCGGCGGCAGCGCCGCAAGGATCGACCCCGCCGACACCAGATGCCAGGCCGCCACCCACTGCCCGTTCAACGATGACAGCCCTGCCGTGATCGGCTGCACATCCGCCTTTGTGGTCAGTACCGTTGCCCAGAAAAAGTCATTCCAGATGAAGGTGAAGATCAACACCGAAAGTGCCGCAATCGCAGGCCGCATCAGGGGCAGCACGATGTGCCAGAATATCTGAAACTCGCTGACCCCTTCAACGCGCGCCGCCTCGATCAACTCACGCGGCAGGGCGCGGATGAAATTGCGCATGAACAACGTGCAGAACCCCGACTGGAACGCCACATGGAACAGGATCAACCCCGTATAGGTGTTGATCAGGTCCAACCGATCCGTCATGTCGCGCACCGGCACCATCAGAATTTGAAACGGCACAAAGTTGCCTGCCACGAACAGGAAAAATACAATCAGGTTGCCCTTGAATTTGTAAACCCCCAAGGCAAACCCCGTCATGCACGAAATGGCCACTGCCCCGATCACCGTCGGGATCGTCACATAGAACGAATTCAGCAGATATTGCCCCATCGGCGTGTTCTGAAACACCTCGACATAATTCTGCCACGCAAAGGCGGATGGCCAGCCGAAATAGTTCCCGGCGGCAAGGTCGGATGCAGGCCGGACGGATGTGAAGGCCACGCCGATCAACGGCAGCAACCACAGGATCAACACGATCGGCAGCGCCACCTGATAGCTGATGCGCGCAAAGGGTGATACTTGGGCAATGGGGCGGGGGAACATGTCAGTAACCCTCTTTCTCGTCGCGAACCATCTTCCAGATAAACCCGCTGATGAAGAACATCATGATCAGGAACAGCACCACCGCGATGGCAGCCCCGTATCCCATCCGGAACCCGTATTCCGACAGCGCCTGTTCATACATGTAATACGACAGCACGCGCGATGACCCGAACGGCCCCCCCGTTGTCATGATCGACACAAGGTCAAACGACCGCAGCGCCCCGATCACAGTCACCACCACCGCGATGAAGGTGGCAGGGCGCAGCTGCGGCAGGATCACATACCACAGCATCTTCATGCCCTTGGCCCCGTCCAGCCGCGCCGCCTCCACCTGATCGGGCGCCACGTTGTTCAACCCCGTCAGATACAGGATCATGCAATACGCCGTCTGCGGCCATAAGCCTGCTGCTATGATCCCGTAAGTCACCTTGTCAGGGTCCGCGAGGATGGCTGTCCCGGTCCCGGTCAGCCATTCGCTCAGTAAATACAACAACCCGAAATTCGGCGCGTAGAACCATGAGAAAATCAGGCCGACGACGACTTGCGAAATCACGAAGGGAAAGAAGAACAGGGATTTGTACATCCGTATTCCCCACACCGTCTGGTTCAGGAATATCGCAATGAACAGCCCGAAGGGCACCGCCAGCATGTACAGCACCAGCCAGATCAGGTTG
>JANNKX010000083.1:0-17794 GCA_031396505.1 Rhodobacterales bacterium | reverse complement strand
GCGATGTGATCCGGGCGAGCCCGGATGCAATCGCAAGAAGGTTCTTCACCCGGTGGCTCATTTCACCAGCAAGAAGTTCGTTGCTTTCCTCGGCCTGCTTGCGTCCGGTGACATCGAGAAACACCCCAAGCATGGTCCGCTTGACGATATCTTCATCACTTCCGCGACCTCGCGCCGAGATCCAGCGCACCCTTTCGCCGATCAACGTCCGAAAATCGATCTCATATGGGCCCACGACGGCGCGGGTTGCGAAAAAGGCAGCCCGCACCCGATCACGGTCTGCGGGGTGAATTTTCTCTGATAGATGCTCAAAGGTCAGATGCTCATCCAGCGCGACATCCCATAGTTCAAAGCCGCGTTCGTCCATGTCGAGCGCGTCAGTGTCAACATTCCATGACCACATCGCGATGCCTGCCGCATCCACGGCTCTTTGCAGCGCGTTGTCACTCCATCGGACAAGGTCTCTGTTAATTTTACTCACATGAGCCTCCAGTTATCGGCTGCGCGAATCAGCAGCCCCCGCCACGGTATGGTGCTTCATGCCAACGCGCGTCAATGGTTGCAGGCTTCGGCCTTCGCGACGGTGCACGAGATCGCGCGTTAAAAAGACGACGCTCATTTACAGAAGATCGCGTAGCGACGATCGCGCGAAACGAGTAGTGGTTATTGATCATTGGTCGTTGGCCGACCACGACTTATAGCCACGATTGGTGGATCACCGCGATGGGCCCAAAGCGGACGGTTCGGACGTCGTCCGTTGTCGTCTGAGACTTTGATCAGCGGCACCGCAACACCGCGTGTGACAGGCACTGGCAGACATCGGATTGCCGGGGGAGGCCCGCGCCGCGCAATCGCGCTTTCGCCACCGCCCGATCACGCCGCATCACCGTTCCGTCATCGCACCGCAATACCGCAATCCAACCCCGCCTGCCCCCACGTAAGCGCTTTCGACACAGTACTTACGCCGTGTCACATCAACGGGGACAACCGATGAAGATCAAATTTGCTCTGGCCGCCTTGGCCGTTTCCACCACGTTTGCCCATGCCGACAATATTGTTGAAATTGCCGCTGCCGACGCACGTTTCTCCACCCTTGTTGCGGCCGTGACAGCCGCTGGGTTGGCCGAAACGCTGTCCGGCCCCGGCCCGTTCACGGTGTTTGCACCAGTGAATGACGCCTTTGCCGCCTTGCCCGCAGGCACGGTGGACACGCTGCTGAAACCGGAAAACAAGGGGCAGTTGACGGACGTGCTGCTGTATCATGTCGATGACCGCAACCTGCCCGCCGCCGCCATTCCGGCCGGATCGAACTACTTCAAGCCGCTGCTGACATCGCAGCGTCTGTGCATCACGGCGGGCGCATCAGGTGTGACCATCGCCGACGGCACGGGCGAGATGGCGACTGTCATCATCGCGGATATCGTGGCCGACAACGGCGTGATCCATGTGATCGACAAGGTGTTGCTGCCCGGTACACGGCCCGCCTGCCACTAAAGCGGAACACCTTCAATCTGATGCAGATTGAAGGTGATCCAAGACAAGAACCACCCGTGCCTGCCCGCATGTCGTGCGCAGTCGGCTGAACCCGATTGCGCACGACACGCTTTAGGGCACCGACAACGGCCCGGATGCACCACAACACGCATCCGGGCCAACCTGACGGGTTTTCCATGGCCTGCGCGCCTCTGCGACCCCTGCCACATCCCCACCCCTTGCAAGCAGGTGTCCGAAGGGTGATATGATCACGGATGATAAGAAGGGAGCGGCATATGGCCTTGCCACTGCGCGAACAGGCGAAATACTGGGGCGCGGCCGCACTGCTGTTCCTTGCCATCCTGTATCTGATGGGCGACGTGATCCTGCCTTTCATGGTGGGCGGCGCACTGGCCTATTTCCTTGATCCCGTGGCCGACCGCCTGCAGCGCCTTGGTCTGTCGCGCGTCATGGCAACGACGGTGATCACCGTGATCGCGCTACTGCTGGTCGTGCTGATTGTGCTGTCAATCATTCCATCGCTGATTTCGCAGCTGACGGCGCTTGTGAACACCGCGCCCCAGATTGCCGAACGCATGCAGGCGTTTTTGCTTGAACGGTTTCCCGAATTGTCTGACAGCACGTCGACGGCGCGCCAGACCCTTGCCCAGATCGCGTCCGAGATCCAGTCGCGCGGCGCGGAACTGGCAAACGGGGTGTTGTCATCCGCGTTGAGCATCCTTGGCGCGGTGATCTTCATTGTCGTAGTGCCGGTGGTGACATTCTATTTGCTGCTGGACTGGGACAAGATGACAGCCCGCATCGACAGCCTGATCCCGCGCGATCATGCGCCCGTGGTGCGCAGCATTGCCGCCGATATCAACGCGGTGATCGCGGGCTTTGTGCGGGGCCAGGTGTCGGTCTGCCTGATCCTTGGGACATTCTATTCGGTTGCGCTGATGATCGCGGGGCTGCAATACGGCATGATTGTGGGGGCCATTGCCGGGGCGATCACGTTTATTCCCTACGTCGGATCATTGGTCGGTGGCACATTGGCCATCGGGCTTGCGCTGTTTCAGTTCTGGGGCGATTGGTTGTCGATTGGCATCATCGCGGCGATTTTTGCGATCGGTCAGTTCGTCGAAGGCAATATCCTGACGCCAAAGCTGGTTGGCCAATCGGTTGGCCTGCACCCGGTCTGGCTGCTGTTTGCGCTGTCGGTGTTCGGGTCGATGTTTGGCTTTGTCGGCATGCTCGTGGCGGTGCCGGTGGCGGCAGCCATTGGTGTGATCACGCGATTTGCGATCGGTCGCTATCAGGACAGTCTGTTGTATCAGGGCCTGTCGCGCAAGGACGACGCCGAGGCACAGGATTGATGCGCGCAAAATCACCGGGCGCGACACAGGGCCAGCTTGCCTTTGATCTGCCTGTGCGAACGGCTTATCTGCGGGCCGATTTCTTTGCCGCACCGTCCAATGCCACGGCCCTGACGGCGCTTGCCACCACGGCGGGCTGGCCCGCTGCGCGCATGATCCTGCTTGGTCCGGCGGGATCGGGCAAAACCCATCTTGCGCATCTGTGGGCGACCGAGCAGGGTGCAAGGCTGATCGCGGCGACCGACCTTGAGACACAGGATTTGCCCAGCATTGCCGCAGGCCCTGTCGTGATTGAGGATGCCGATACGCTGCCGCGCGCGGCAGAGGCCGCCCTGTTTCACCTGCATAACCTGATGCAGGGACGGATGCCGCTGTTGCTGACCGCGCAATCGCCGCCACGCGACTGGCCGCTTGCGCTGCCCGATCTTGTCAGCCGGATGCAGGCGATCGCCATCACCCGGATCGCGGCACCCGATGATGCGTTGCTGGCCGCCGTGCTGGTGAAACTGTTCACCGACCGCCAGATCGCCGTGCCACCCAACCTGATTGCCTATCTTATCCCGCGCATGAACCGGTCCTTGCACGCCGCCGCAGTGCTGGTTGCCGCCCTTGATGCGCGCGCGCTGGCACAGGGCCGCCCCGTCACGCGCGCCTTGGCTGCGGAATATCTGGCCGAACAGGATGATCCATGATCCACTGTCACCAAACCGTCACACAAGCGATGCTACCCCACCTGATATGACACATGCAGATTTCCTCAAGGCGCCGTTCCCCGCGCCAACCGTGATCGACGCAGCCGAATTGACCGGGCCTGCGCGGTTCTTCAATCGCGAACTGTCGTGGCTCGCCTTCAACTGGCGCGTGCTGGATGAGGCGGCGAACCCCGCTGTGCCGCTGCTGGAACGGCTGCGCTTTTTGTCGATCTCGGCCACCAATCTGGATGAGTTCTATACCGTCCGTGTCGCGGGCCTGCGCGCGCTTGATCGGTCGGGGACGACGACCCCGTCCGAGGATGGCCGCACGGCGGGCGAACAGTTGCGCCTGATCAACGATGACGCGCGGCGCCTGATGCTGACGCAGCAGGCCACGCTGAACAAGTTGAAACGCGAGATGGAGGGTGAAGGGATCACCGTCCTGACCCGGTCGAAACTGACGGTGCGCGATCTGAAGTTTCTTGAAGAGCATTTCCTTAGCAGCGTCTTTCCCGTGCTGTCCCCCCTTGCGATTGACCCGGCACATCCGTTCCCGTTCATCCCGAACACCGGCTTTTGTCTGGCGCTTGAACTGGAACGCGAAACCGATCATCGCAGCCTCAAGGCGCTGCTGCCCATTCCGCAACAGATCGCGCGGTTTGTGGCCCTGCCTGCGAAGCCGAATGAACACCGCTTTTTGCCGCTGGAAGAATTGCTTCTGCTGCATCTGGACATGCTGTTTCCGGGTTATACCGACCGGGGCCATTGCACATTCCGCGTGCTGCGTGACAGCGACCTTGAAGTCGAGGATGAGGCCGAAGATCTGGTGCGGGAGTTTGAGACGGCGCTGAAACGCCGCCGCCGGGGCGAAGTGATCCGCCTGAAGATATCGGCAGGTGCGCCCGATGATCTGCGCGCGATGATCATGGAAGAGTTGCACGTCACCGAAACCGATACGGTCGAACTGCGTGGCCTGCTGGGCATGGCCGATCTGAAAGAGCTTGTTGTCAGCTCGCGCAAGGACCTGCTTTGGCCCGCATTCACCCCCCGCGTGCCCGAACGCGTGCAGGACCACGAAGGCGATATGTTTGCCGCGATCCGCCAGAAAGACATGCTGCTGCATCACCCCTATGAAACCTTTGACATGGTGATCCGGTTTCTGGAACAGTCCGCGCGTGACCCCAATGTGCTGGCGATCAAGCAGACCTTGTATCGCACATCATGGGACAGCCCGATCGTGTCGGCGCTGTGCGAAGCGGCCGAGGCGGGCAAATCCGTGACCGCCCTGGTGGAATTGAAGGCCCGCTTTGACGAGGCCGCGAATATCCGGCAGTCGCGCCGTCTGGAACGCGCTGGCGCGCACGTGGTCTATGGTTTCATGCATCTGAAAACCCATGCGAAAATCAGCACAGTCGTGCGCCGCGAGGGCGAAAAGATCGTCACCTATACCCATTATGGCACCGGCAACTATCACCCCATCACCGCACGGATCTATACCGATCTTTCGTTCTTTACCTGCGATCCGGCCCTGGGGCGTGACGCAACAAAGGTCTTCAACTACCTGTCCGGTTACGTCGAACCGCTGGGTCTGGAAAACCTTGCCATCGCGCCAACGGGCCTCAAACCCCGCCTTCTGGAACTGATTGCAGCCGAGGCCGATCACGCCCGTGCGGGTCGCCCGGCCGAAATCTGGGTCAAGGTCAACTCTCTGGTGGAACCTGACATCATCGACGCCCTTTATGCCGCATCGAACGCGGGCGTGAAAATCAGCCTTGTCGTGCGCGGCATCTGTGCGCTGCGCCCCGGCATTGCGGGGCTATCCGAAAACATCCGCGTCAAATCCATTGTCGGGCGTTTTCTGGAACATTCGCGCATCGTCTGCTTTGGCAACGGCCACGGCCTGCCCGCCAAAAAGGCGCGCGTGTTCTTTTCGTCTGCCGACTGGATGGGCCGCAACCTGACGCGGCGTGTCGAAACGCTGGTCGAGGCGACGAATTCCACCGTCAAGAACCAGATCATGTCGCAGATCATGGCCGCCAATATGGCGGACGAGGCGCAAAGCTGGGTGCTGGATGCCAGCGGTGCCTATCATCGCGATCTGGGGCCTGCCGATGGCGATGCGTTCAACTGTCATCGGTTCTTCATGGAAAATCCGTCGCTGTCCGGGCGCGGCACCGCCGGGGCCAAAGACGTGCCGCGTCTTGCCCACCCGCGGGACGAGGCTGCCGCGATTTGACGGTGGCCCGGCGTTTGGCGTGATCGTGCGCATTGACCATCCCCCCCACCCCGGCTACCTGTAGCGGGCACTTGCGTCGCTGCCAAAGTCGCCAGCCTGACGATCCGGGGAACCACAACCATGACCGCTGACGCCCATCACGGCGATGATGAATGGGGGCCGTTTGGCCGCCCCCTTTTCGATGACGCATCTGCCCGCGCCTTGTCGCGCGTTGGTGTGGTTGATGTCGGGTCAAACTCTGTCCGGATGGTGGTTTTTGATGGTGCGGCCCGCTCGCCTGCCTATTTTTACAACGAAAAAGTCATGTGTGGCCTTGGCAAGGGCCTTGCCGAAACCGGCCGCCTGAACCCCGAAGGCCGTGTGCGCGCCCTGTCTGCCCTGAAACGGTTCGCCCTGCTGGCCGAAGGGATGGATATCGCGCCCCTGACGGTGGTGGCCACCGCCGCTACGCGTGAGGCGGAAGACGGCCCCGAATTTCAAGCACAAGTGCTGGCGGAAACCGGGCTGAAGCTGTGGGTCATCGACGGTGACGAAGAGGCGCGCCTGTCGGCCCAAGGCGTGCTGCTGGGCTGGCCCGAGGCGCGCGGCATCGTCTGCGACATCGGTGGCAATTCGATGGAACTGGCCCGTATCGGCGGCGGCAAGGTGGGCAAACGCCTGAGCACGCCCTTGGGGCCGTTCCGGTTGCAACAGATTGACGGCGGAGTCAGGGAACACAAAGCGCATATCCAGAAGGTTCTGAAATCCGCCCAGACCGATATGAAATCCGAAGGCGAACCCCTGTATCTGGTTGGCGGATCGTGGCGCACCATTGCGCGGCTTGATATGGAGCGCCGCAATTATCCCCTGACCGTCTTGCACGAATACCGCATGACGCCGAAAAACATGATCGACACGCTGGATTGGATCGCCGCCAGCGACCTGCCCGTGTTGCGCGGCAAGACCGGCACATCCGCCGAACGCATGGAACTGGTGCCCCTTGCATCCGAAGTGCTGCGCGAAGTCATCGCGATGCTGAAACCCACCGAAATCAACGTATCGGCTTATGGCATCCGCGAAGGGCTGCTGTTTGAACAGATGCCCGAAAAGCTGCGCGCGCGTGACCCGTTGATCGAGGCGGCGCGTGTTGCGGAAAAGGCCTTTGCCCGGATGCCCGGCTTTGGAAAAAAGCTGTTTCACTTTCTGGAACCGCTGTTTGCTGATGCCCCGCCCGCCCGGATGCGTCTGATCAAGGCGGCGTGCCTGCTGCACGACACCACCTGGCGCGCGCATCCCGATTACCGGGCCGAGGCGTGTTTTGACAACGCGACGCGCGCCAACCTTGGCGGGCTGGATCATCCGGGGCGGGTATTTCTGGGCCTGGCGCTGCTGCACCGTTACAAGAACAGTCGCGCGGGCAGCCGGATGGAAAACCTGTTTCGCCTGCTGTCAGAGGATGAATTGCAAGAGGCCGAGGTGTTGGGCAAGGCGATGCGCTTTGGCGCGATGTTTTCGATCCACGACCCGGATGAGGCGGGCAAGCTGATCTGGAATGGCCGCAAGCGCATTCTGGAACTGTCGCTGACGCCGCGCGGCAATGATCTGTATGGCGAAGTGGCGCGCGCGCGGTTCACGGCCCTGACCCTTGCGCTGAAGGCCCAGCCTGCCGTCACCTTTCGTGCTGCCTAATGCTCCGGTTTGATCATCTGGCGATCAGTTGCGCGGCCCTTGCCGAAGGCGTGGCATGGGCCGAAGATGGGCTTGGCGTGGCCCTGTCTCCCGGCGGGCAACACACCCATATGGCAACCCATAACCACCTGTTAAATCTGGGTGATCTGTATCTTGAGGTGATCGCATCCGACCCATCCCTGCCCGCGCCTGCATGGCCGCGCTGGTTTGATCTGGATCGTTTCACAGGCCCGCCGCGCCTGACGAACTGGGTTGCGGCCTGCGATGATCTGGACGGCGAACTGGTGCTGTCACCGCCCGGCACGGGCGTGCCCATCAGCCTGTCACGCGGCGATTTCCGTTGGGATATGGCGGTGCCCGCCGATGGCTGCCTGCCGTTTGATGGCGCCCACCCTGCCCTGATCCAATGGCATGGGCCGGCCCACCCGGCCCGGCGCCTGCCCGACGCAGGCGTGCGTCTGACGCGGCTGGAAATCGCCCATCCCGATGCGCGCGGTCTGCAATCAGCCCTGAAAGGCCGGATCACCGACCCCCGGCTTGCCATCGTTCGGGGCGCTGAAAAGGCGATGCAGGCCACGTTTGCCACGCCAGACGGCCCCCGCGTGCTGCGATAATCGCTGTGCAATTGCAGCAATTGCGCACCTGACAATCGTTTGACACCACGCTATCCTTACCGGCATGTCATTGTGGTCCCGCATCGCCGACGCCCTTGCCGCACTCGCCTCGGGCGAGCCGTTGTCGGTTGTGTTCGAACGCCTGCGTGGATCGCCGGAAACGTCGGTCGGCTTTACCATCGCCGTGATCGCCCTTGGCGCAAAACTCGCCAAAGCGGACGGCGAGGTAACGCGGAATGAAGTGGCGACCTTCCGCGAGATATTTGCCATCCCCGAGGAGGAACTGGCCAATGCGGCCCGCGTCTATAACCTTGCGCGGCAGGATGTGGCGGGTTTTGACGCCTATGCCCACAAGGTGCGTGCGATGTTTGGCGAAGATCACCGCGATGTATTGACCGATCTTCTGGAAGGGTTGTTCCAGATCGCCGTGGCCGACGGCAGTTATCACGCCAACGAAAATGACTATCTCGCCGAGGTCGCCCGCATTTTCGGTCTTGGCGATGGCTGTTTCCGCGCCATCCGCGCGCGTTTTGTCGAAGGTGCGCCGCGCGATCCCTATGATGTGCTGGGCCTTGTTGAGGGTGCCCCGCTGGATGCCGTGCGCGCGGCATGGCGGCAGGCGGTCAAGGACAATCACCCCGACGCGATGATCGCGCGGGGCATCCCGCCCGAGGCGCTGAAACTGGCCGAGCGCCGCCTGATCGACATCAACAAGGCCTGGGCGGACATCCAGACACGGGTTGCGGCCTGAATGGCATTGCGCATCGCCACATGGAACATCGAATGGGCAAACATGCTGTTTGATGATGCCGGGCACATGCTGATGGATGCCGCCCCCTCCGCCCGCCACAAGACCACACGCGCGCAGCAATTGGCGGGTATCACCCAAGTGCTCAGCGCGCTTGACGCCGATCTTGTGCTGGTGGTCGAGGCCCCCGATACCAACGGTAAACGCAGCACCGTGCGCGCCTTGGAAACCCTCGCCGCGCATGCCGGCTTGCGGGCGCATCGCGCCCTGATCGGCTTTCCCAGCGAAACCGAGCAGGAGATTGCCCTGCTTTACGACCCTGCCCGCATCCGCGCCTGCCACGTTCCCCAGCACAGCGCCCGCGCGCCGCGCTTTGATGCAACCCTGCATGGCACGCAAGGCCCGGTGCGCTTTTCCAAACCCCCGCTGGAGGTGTTGATCGAAAGTGCGGGCCTCACCGTGCACCTGATGGGCGTGCATGTGAAATCCAAAGCCCCGCACGGGGCGCGCAACCCTGCCGATCACACCCGCATTGCGCTGGAAAACCGCCGCAAGCAGATCGCGCAATGCCGCTGGATCCGCGCACGTGTGGATGACCACCTTGCCGCAAGACATGATCTGATCGTCTTGGGCGATTTCAACGATGGCCCGGGTCTGGATGAATACGAGGCCGAATTTGGCGTATCGGGCGTCGAGATTGTGATGGGGCCTGCGACCCCTGCGGCGCTGCACCTGAACGACCCGCATGCCCGCATGGCCCTGACGCAGCGCATCGGTCTGGTGCCCACCACATCGCGGTTCTGGCTGGCACCCGAGAGGCGATATTTCGAGGCGCTGCTGGATTTCATCATGCTGTCGCAGGGCCTGTGCACCGCCGCCCCGCGCTGGCGCATCTGGCATCCGTTCAACGACCCCGAAAGCGAAGCGTTGCGTGATGCGCTGCTTTCCGCCTCGGATCATTTTCCGGTCACGGTCGATCTGAACGTCTGAATTGAAAGCGTCACGTGGCGTGCTTATATTCGACGTATGAAACATCTCATGTGCATCATCGCCATTTGCCTGCCCCTGACCGCCGCACAGGCGCAACAGGCCCCGAACACCGACGTGGATGAGGGCTTGAGCCTTTTGGAACAAGGCGCGCAGATGCTGCTGCGGGGCATGATGTCGGAAATGGAACCCGCGCTCGATGACATGGCAAAAGCGCTGGAAGAGGCCAAGCCGATGCTGGATGATCTGCTGGCATTGATGGGCGAGGTGCAGAACTACCATGCGCCTGAAATGCTGCCGAATGGCGATATCATCATCCGGCGCAAACTGCCGGGCGCGATTGAACCGGCACCCGAGATCGAATTGTAAGACGGAAGGGGGGCTGTCTGACCCCCTCTGCGCGTGCCGCGCATTCACCCCCCCGAGGACATTCTTCGACAGAATATCGTCAGGCCAGCGTCGTCTTGATCATCGCGAGCACGTCTTTTGCCGCCGCCGGAATATTGGTGCCGGGGCCAAAGATCGCCCTGATGCCGTGCTGTTTCAGATAGTTGTAGTCCTGCGCCGGAATCACGCCGCCACAAATCACCAGCGTGTTTAGCGCACCCGCATTGCGCAGTGCCTGCACCAGTTTCGGGGCCAACGTCATATGCCCGGCCGCCTGTGACGAAATCCCCACCACATGCACGCCTTTGGCGATGGCATCTGCCGCGGCCTCTTCCGGGGTCTGAAACAGCGGGCCCACATCAACCGCAAAACCGATATCGGCAAAGGCCGAGGCAATCACCTTGGCGCCCCGGTCATGCCCGTCCTGCCCCATTTTCACCACCAGCATCTTTGGCGGCATGCCGTGGGTTTCGGTAAACCGCGCCACCTCGGCCTTGATCGCCGCGAATTCGGCATCGCCTTCGGAGGCGGCCCCGTAGACACCCGACAAGGTCTGCACCACCGCTGCATGGCGACCGAACACCGCCTCCATCGCATCGGATATTTCGCCCACCGTGGCGCGGGCGCGGGCAGCCGCAACCGCCGCGTCAAGCAGGTTGCCACCATCCCGCGCTGCCTTCGTCAATGCGTCCAAGGCCGCATTGCAGGCTGTCTGATCGCGGGTTTTCCGAATGTGCGCCAGCCGCGCCACCTGCGCCTCGCGCACCGCGTCATTGTCAATCGACCGGATGTTCAGTTCCGCCTGTTCCTCCAGCCGGTATTTGTTGACCCCGACGATCACCTCATCGCCCCGGTCAACCATGGCCTGCCGTTTGGCCGCCGATTCTTCGATCCGCAGCTTTGGCATGCCCGATGCCACAGCCTGTGTCATGCCCCCCAAAGCCTCGACCTCTTCAATCAGCGTCCAGGCCGCCGCCGCGATCTCGGCCGTCAGGCTTTCCACGTAATACGATCCCGCAAGTGGGTCGACGACATGGGTGATCCCGGTTTCCTCTTGCAGGATCAGTTGGGTGTTCCGCGCAATCCGGCTGGCGAAATCCGATGGCAGCGCCACCGCCTCATCCAGTGAATTGGTATGCAGGCTTTGTGTGCCGCCAAGGGCCGCCGACATCGCCTCATAGGCCGTGCGTACCACGTTGTTATAGGGGTCCTGTTCCTGCAGACTGACGCCGGATGTCTGGCAATGGGTGCGCAGCATCAGGGATGCCGGATTTTTCGCAGAAAAATCGGTCATGATCCGGTGCCACAACAGGCGGGCTGCGCGCAGCTTTGCGACCTCCATGAAGAAATTCATGCCGATCGCAAAAAAGAACGACAGGCGCGGTGCGAAATCGTCGACATTCATCCCGCGTGCCAGTGCTGTGCGCACATATTCGCGCCCGTCGGCCAGCGTAAAGCCCAGCTCTTGCACAAGGTTCGCGCCCGCCTCTTGCATGTGATAGCCACTGATCGAAATGGAATTGAATTTGGGCATCTCGCGCGCGGTGTATTCAATGATATCCGCCACAATCCGCATGCTGGGTTCGGGCGGATAGACATAGGTGTTGCGCACCATGAATTCCTTCAGGATATCGTTCTGGATCGTCCCCGAAAGGGCGGCACGCGGCACGCCCTGTTCCTCGCCCGCCACAATGAAGGACGCCAGCACCGGGATCACTGCGCCATTCATCGTCATCGACACTGAAATGCGATCCAACGGAATGCCGTCGAACAGGATTTTCATATCCTCGACAGAATCAATCGCGACACCCGCCTTGCCGACATCGCCTACCACGCGCGGATGATCGCTGTCATAGCCCCGGTGCGTCGCCAGATCGAAGGCCACAGAAACGCCCTGCTGCCCACCCGCCAAGGCATTGCGGTAAAACGCATTGCTTTCCTCGGCGGTGGAAAACCCGGCATATTGCCGGATCGTCCAGGGCCTGCCCGCATACATCGTGGCGCGGACCCCGCGCGTGAAGGGCGCAGCCCCCGGCACCCCCCCCATGTGCGCAAGCCCCGCCACATCCGCCGCCGTATACAGCGGCTTGATCGCGATCCCCTCCAGCGTGTGCCATGTCAGGCTGTCAGGGTTGCCCCCCTTTAACTCGCGCGCTGCAAGTGCCTGCCACGTTGCCAGATCATCGGTCATCCTGCGTCCTTCCCCTTGGCTTCGCCTGCCCCTATATCATGTTGCAACGGAGGTGCCATGAAACTGATTATTGCTGTCATGCTTGCCATGTTGTTCCCGCTGTCCTCCATCGCGCAAACGTCGCCACCGCAAGGCCCCATTGATGCGGGCGCTGTGGTGCTGGCCGATCTGTTATATGTCAACCGCGCCGTCATCGTCTTTGCCGACAGCCCGCAAGATCCCAACTTCATCCGCCAGATGGAACTTTTGGCCCGTGATCCGGGCGCCCTTGCCGACCGCGACGCGCTGCTGATCGTGGATACCGATCCTGCCGCCCGGTCCGAGGTGCGCCTGAAATTCCGTCCGCGCGGCTTTTCCCTTGTGCTGGTCGAAAAGGATGGCACCGCCGTGATCCGCAAACCCCTGCCATGGGAGATGCGCGAAATCACCGCCGCCATCGACAAATTCCCCTCGCGCCGTCAGGAAATGCTCGAACGGAACCCTGCCGGGCGATAGCTATTCAAACTCCATGATTACAT
Source organism: Rhodobacterales bacterium (assembly GCA_031396505.1). Lineage (GTDB taxonomy): Bacteria > Pseudomonadota > Alphaproteobacteria > Rhodobacterales > Rhodobacteraceae > JAAFHS01. The sequence continues at coordinate 4,904 of JANNKX010000083.1, read as the reverse complement.
CATCCACCCGCAGGCTTGCCCCCGGCATCGCCGTGATGGATTTGACCACGCCCCGGCGTTCGGCCTTCAGGATGTTTTCCATCTTCATCGCCTCGACTGTCGCCAGGGCCTGCCCCTCTTGCACCTCGTCGCCCACGCCCACATCGATCCGCACAATCAGCCCCGGCATCGGGCACAGCAGGAACCGCGACGTATCCGGCGCAGCCTTTTCCGGCATCAGGGCCGCCAGCGTCGCCTGACGCGGCGTGCGCAGATGCACGCGCAAATCCGCCCCCCGGTGGCGCAGCCGGAATCCCATCGGGATCTTCGCGACCTTCATCACCAGCAGCACCCCGTCCACCATCAGCCGCGCCAGGGGCTGCCCCGGCGTCCAGTTGCTTTCCACCCGCACGTCGCCATCGCCAAAGCGTACCGTCGATCCCGCAGGGTCTGCTGCAATCGTTAGCGCATGATCCACGCCTGCAATCGACACGACCCAATCATCGCCCACCCGCCGCGTGTGGTTGTCCATCGTGCCCGAAATGCGCGTGCGCCGGATTTCGGCCACCCGGTGCATCGCCGCCGCCGCCGCCGCCACCCGCCGCAGGGTGTCTGCGTCAAGCGTGGCCCCCTGAAACCCGTCGGGGTATTCTTCGGCAATGAACGCCGTCGTGATATCGCCCGACACGAAACGCGGATGGTCCATCACCGCCGCCACAAACGGCAGATTATGCCCGATGCCTTCCACCTCGAATGTATCCAGTGCCACGCGCATTTCCTCGATCGCGGTGGCCCGGTCCGGCCCCCATGTGCACAGCTTGGCGATCATCGGGTCATAGAACATGCTGATCTCGCCACCCTCGAACACGCCGGTGTCATTGCGCACGATGCCGCGCGCCGTCGCCCCTTCCACAGGCGGGCGGTACCGCGTCAGCCGCCCGATGGACGGCAGGAAGTTGCGATACGGGTCTTCGGCATACAAGCGCGATTCCATCGCCCAGCCATTGATCTTCAGGTCCGCTTGCGCAAACGGCAACGCCTCGCCCGCCGCCACGCGGATCATCTGTTCCACCAGATCGACCCCGGTGATCAGCTCTGTCACCGGATGTTCCACCTGTAACCGCGTGTTCATTTCCAGAAAATAGAACTTGCGGTCCGCGTCCACGATAAACTCCACCGTGCCCGCCGATGTATAGCCAACAGCGCGGGCCAGTGCGCAGGCCTGTTCCCCCATCGCGCGGCGCGTCGCCGGGTCAAGGAAGGGCGAAGGTGCCTCTTCGATTACCTTCTGGTTGCGCCGCTGAATACTGCATTCGCGTTCATGCAGATAGACGCAGTTGCCGTGACTGTCGGCCAGCACCTGAATTTCGATGTGCCGCGGTTGCGTGACAAACTTTTCAATGAAAATCCGGTCATCGCCAAAGGACGCCGCCGCCTCGTTCTTGGATGACTGAAACCCCTCGCGCGCGCCGGCATCGTCCCATGCGATCCGCATCCCCTTGCCGCCACCACCCGCCGATGCCTTGATCATCACCGGATAGCCGATCTGGGTCGCGATCTTTACCGCATGCTCGGCATCATCAATCAGCCCCATGTGCCCCGGAACCGTGGATACCCCCGCCGCCATCGCCAGCTTTTTTGAGGTGATCTTGTCGCCCATCGCCTGTATCGCCGGGCTTGGCGGGCCAATGAACACCACACCTGCCGCCTCCAGTGCCGCCGCGAAGTTCATGTTTTCGCTTAGAAAGCCGTAACCCGGATGCACCGCCTGCGCGCCTGTTGCCGTCACCGCCGCCATGATCTTGTCAATCACGATATAGGACTGTGCCGCAGGCGACGCCCCGATATGCACCGCCTCATCCGCCATCCGCACATGCAAGGCACCCCGGTCGGCATCGGAATAAACCGCGACCGTCCTGATCCCCATCTTGCGCGCCGATTTGATCACACGGCAGGCAATCTCGCCCCGGTTGGCGATCAGGATCTTGTCAAACATCAGCGGCCCCCCCGGCGCATGTATCGCACTCTTGCCCGGATCAAACCCACAGGCCTTGCGACATCATTCTTGCAGTCTTACGCCCACAACAAGCCAGCCTGCCGCCGCCGAGGCAAGCCCAAAACATCACAATGTTCTGCTTGCCGAAAAACAAAGCCCCACCAATCTCTGGATTGATGGGGCTGTATTTCGCCAATCAGACGGGTATCAGTACGCTTACTGGCAAGACAACGCGCCGGGAATATAGCAGGTGGCCGCACCACCCGCCGCACCCAAGGCCGCACCGGCCAACAGGTTTTCGTCCAGCGCATCCGCGATGGCCGCCCCCGCAAGCGCGCCGCCAACGCCGCGCGATGCCGGGTCTTGCAAGCAACCGGCCAGTGATGTCGTGACCACGGCCAACAGAAGGATCGATTTGAAATTCATGTGCTACTGCCTCTTTATAGTGTTTTTATTGGTTCGATTATGACAACAATTACCCTGCCCGCCAAGCAAAATTCTTGTGATTCAAGGCCCTCGGCAATTGCGCGCCAGCAGGCCCGAAAAAAAGGCCCGACCCAAGGCAGGTCAGGCCCAAAGATAGGGGAAGGGTAACAGTAAAGGCCGAATGCGCCGCAAGGCAGTGCCGTGCGGTGCATCAATTGACGATGACAGCCATGCCAAGCCCTTGCAAAGTCTTTGTTCCGTGCCCGGCTGACCTGCGCGAAGGCCTGCCAAAATGCCGTGCTGACCGGCAGAAAACAGCCGGTGATCAGTCGACGGCGTCGTCATCCCAATCATAAACCGGGGCGTCCTTGGCAAAGACCGCCGGAAATGCGGCCTCGGCGCGTTTTGCATCAATGCGCAACAATGCATCATAGCTTTCGGGATCAAACGGGTCTTCGGCTGGCACCACTTCGCGACCGAACAGCCATGACAGGCGGCCTGCGTCCAGATTGCCCCGCTCAAACGGTTCATCCCCGAACTGCGCCCAAAGTGCTGCCATAAAGCCTTCGTCCGCCCGCCGGTCTGCCAGCTTGCGGTCACGAAAGCGTTCGCGTTGCACCAGTTTTGCAGGCCCGGTTTTCTGATTGGCCCGGCGGATTACAAACTGAAAATCCGTGCCCGGAAGGCGGCCGGGAAAGCCGCGATGCTTGATCATGTTGCCCTCAAGACAGAAAAAGGGCGGGCCGGGGCATTGCCCCTGTGGCCCGCCCGATCACATCAATTTCCGTATTTGCCGCTAAAGGTCGGTTCAACCGACACAGGCTCATCCACGAAAACGACTTCTTCTTGCTTGGGTTTGCACGCTGCGGCGAACGCAACGAGGCCCAGAGCAAGAATGATCCGTGTGCTCTTCGACATCCTCTACTCCTTGGTTCTTTATTAAAGGCGATGGCACCAACATGGCACCCCCGCCCCATTTGCGAGGTTAAGGCCGCTTGGGTTCGACCTTTCGAAACAATAGCCCAAGGTCTGCGGTATTGACACGCCCCCCTGAACAAACCCGTCACCAAACCTTGCCCCTGTGACTCTGAAGTCGCAATTGGATGATTGCATGAAGAACGCCCTGCAACATCTTGTGGCGTCTTCAGTAAATCTCCCAAATGCAGGTATCACCGTCGATCCGGAACGCCTCGAAAAATTGCACCACATCCGGCAAAGTTTCGCCGAACGCGACCGGCTTTTCCGCCATCGAGATGATGATCTGTTCCGGGATGCCACCAAAATTCGTCACCCGGTCCTTGGCGAAATTCACGCACAGCGCCTGCATGTCGGCAACCGCCGTGTCAAAATCCACCGTCCCGCCGCTGCGAATTTCCGGTGCCACAAAACGGAACCGCAGCGTAAAGCCCTGCGATCCGATCACATTCCACACCACATCCTGCAACACGACAGGCTGCCCCGATGGCACCGGGATCACATCCGCGCTGCCTTCTATCGCCACGTCGCCGTCAAAGATCTCTTCCATGCGCATTCAACCTACAGCGGAATATTGTCGTGCTTTTTCCATGGGTTCGTCTGCTTTTTCCCGCGCAGGCTGGCAAATGCCCGCGCCACCCTGCGCCGCGTCGAATGCGGCATGATCACCTCGTCGATGAACCCGCGTTCGGCTGCCACGAACGGGTTGGCGAAACGGTCCTCGTATTCTTTCACGCGCCCTGCAATCTTGTCCGCATCGCCCAGCTCACTGCGATAGAGGATTTCGGTCGCACCCTTCGCCCCCATCACCGCAACCTCGGCCGTGGGCCAGGCATAGTTGAAATCCCCCCGCAGATGTTTGGACGACATCACCACATAGGCCCCGCCATAGGTTTTGCGCGTCACCACCGTCACCTTCGGCACTGTGGCCTCCGCATAGGCAAACAACAGCTTTGCCCCGTGTTTGATGACGCCACCCAGTTCCTGCTGCACCCCCGGCAAGAACCCCGGCACATCCACAAACGTCAGGATCGGAATTTCAAACGCATCACAAAACCGCACGAACCTTGCGGCCTTGCGACTGCTGTCGATATCCAGACACCCTGCCAGCACCATCGGCTGATTGGCCACCACGCCCACCGTCTGCCCCTCCAGCCGGATGAAGCCCGTGATGATGTTGCCCGCAAAGGCCGCCTGAATTTCAAAGAAATCGCCCTCATCCGCGACCTTGGTGATCAATTCCTTCATGTCGTATGGTTGGTTCGGGTTGTCCGGGATCAGGGTATCAAGGCTCATCTCGATGCGCCCCGGATCATCAAAGAACGGTCGCACCGGCGCCTTTTCACGGTTGTTCAGCGGAAGGAAGTCAATCAGCCGCCGCGCCTCGGCCAACATTTCCACATCGTTTTCAAAGGCCCCATCCGCCACCGATGATTTGCGCGTATGTGTCACCGCCCCGCCCAGTTCCTCGGCACTCACCACCTCGTTCGTCACCGTCTTCACCACATCCGGCCCGGTCACGAACATG
>JANNKX010000057.1:0-4468 GCA_031396505.1 Rhodobacterales bacterium | reverse complement strand
CCCTGACTCCGGGCGATCTGGTGGTGCATGTCGAACATGGCGTCGGGCGTTATCTGGGGCTGGAGACGATCCACGCGCTTGGCGCGCCACACGCCTGTGTGGCACTGGAATATGCGGAAAACGCAAAGCTGTTCCTGCCGGTTGAAAACATTGAACTGCTTTCGCGCTATGGCCACGAGGAAGGCTTGCTTGATCGGTTGGGCGGCGGCGCCTGGCAGGCCAAGAAGGCAAAACTGAAGGCGCGCATCCGTGAAATTGCCGACCGTCTGATGCGGATTGCGGCAGAGCGCGCCCTGCGGACAGCCCCGATATTCGAGGCGCCGCACAGCATCTGGGAGGCCTTCGCGGCCCGCTTTCCCTATCAGGAAACCGACGACCAGTTATCGGCAATTGGCGATGTGATTGCCGATCTTGAAAAGGGCAGTCCGATGGACCGCCTGATCGTGGGCGATGTCGGCTTTGGCAAGACGGAAGTGGCGATGCGCGCGGCGTTTGTGGCGGCGATGGCGGGGCGGCAGGTGGCGGTGGTATGCCCGACAACGCTGTTGGCACGGCAGCATTACCGCAGTTTTGCCGAACGGTTTCGCGGCTTTCCGATCAACGTCAGGCCGCTGTCGCGGTTTGTGTCGACCAAAGATGCCAATGCGACGCGCGCCGGATTGGCGGATGGCACGGTTGATATCTGTATCGGGACGCATGCGTTGCTGGCAAAGGGGGTTCAGATCAGGAACCTTGGGTTGCTAGTGATTGATGAAGAACAACATTTCGGCGTGCAGCATAAGGAACGGCTGAAAGAGATGCGGTCCGAGGTGCATGTGCTGACCCTGACGGCGACGCCGATCCCACGCACATTGCAGTTAAGCCTGACAGGGGTGCGGGACCTTTCGATCATCGCGACGCCCCCGGTGGACCGGCTGGCGATACGGACCTATGTTTCGGAATTCGACACCGTCACGATCCGCGAGGCGCTGCTGCGGGAACGGTTCCGGGGCGGGCAGTCGTTTTATGTGGTGCCGCGCATTTCAGACCTGCATGAGGTTGAGGATTTCCTGAAAACCCATGTGCCGGAAGTAAGCTACACCATCGCGCATGGCCAGATGGCTGCGGGCGATCTGGATGACCGGATGAACCAGTTCTACGATGGCAAATATGACGTGCTGCTGGCGACGTCGATTGTGGAATCGGGTCTGGATATTCCGACGGCGAATACGATGGTGATCCACCGGGCCGATATGTTCGGGCTAAGCCAACTGTATCAGATCAGGGGGCGTGTGGGCCGGGCCAAGACACGGGCCTATTGTTACCTGACGACAAAACCGCGCAGCCTCCTGACACCGCAGGCGACCAAACGGCTGCGGCTGCTTGGGTCGATGGACAGTCTGGGGGTGGGGTTCAACCTTGCCAGTCACGACCTTGATCTGCGCGGGGCGGGCAACCTTTTGGGCGAGGAACAGTCGGGCCATATCAAGGAAGTCGGGTACGAGCTGTACCAGCAGATGCTGGAAGATACGATTGCGAAGATAAAGTCAGGCGAGATTGGCGGGCTGGCGCAGGTGGATGATGCGTGGGCGCCGACGATCAACCTGGGTGTGCCGGTGCTGATTCCGGAAGAGTACGTGGTCGATCTGGACGTGCGGCTGGGGCTGTACCGGCGGCTGTCAGGATTGACGACGAAGGTTGAACTGGAGGGTTTCGCAGCCGAATTGATCGACAGATTTGGTGCGCTGCCGCGCGAGGTGAACACGCTGCTGTTGATCGTGCGGATCAAGGCGATGTGCAAACGGGCGGGGATCAGCCGTCTGGATGCGGGCCCGCGCGGGGCGACGGTGCAATTTCACAACGACAAGTTCGGCAATCCGGCGGGGCTGGTGGATTTCATCAAGGCGCAAGGGGCGGCGGCAAAGGTGCAGGGCAACAAGATTGTGCTGGCGCGCGATTGGAAATCTGAGGCCGACCGCATTAAGGGCGGCTATGCGATTGCCAAGGATCTGGCAGAAAAAATCGTGCGTCCGGGCAAGGCCGCCTAACGCGGGCGCAGGTGCGGCATCGCGCACAGCGCAAGCGCACAGCAGATCGTGGCACCGATGGCCAAGGGGCCGGGGGTGCCATCAAAGGCCAGACCCAAGGGTGCGGAAATCGCGGTGGCCGCGATTGTCGGCACCGCCAGAATGACCGAAGCCGCCAATCCGGCAATATGGCCCAGCGGCTCCATCGCGATGGCATTCAGATTGCCAATCGTCATCCCGGCCATCGCAAAAACGGTGACGATCCAGATAAAGGTGCCGGGAAAGTACCAGCCTTGTGGCCACAGGTTGGCATAAGTGATCGCGGCCATCACCCCCGACATGACCAGCACGACCATGAACACGGTCTGCACCACGCGGACCATGCCAAGACGGCGCACCAGCAGCGCATTGGTCAGGCTGGCCCCTGCGGAAAAAAGTGCGATCAGGGCAAACCAGGCGGGGAAGGTCGGCCCCCGGTCAAAGGTCTGCTCGAACAGGGGTTGTACAGTTGACAGTGTGCCGAACAGCACGCCGAACACCATGGTCTGCGCAAAGATCGACGCCAGTGCGGCGCGGTTGGTCAGCACAGTTCGGACGCCGGCCAGATACGTGGTCCACCGCAGGGGGCGGCGTTGGGCGGTGGGCAGCGTTTCAGGCTGGCGGATCGCGAGCCAGGCCCCGGCAACAAGGGCAAACAGCAAAAACGTCCAGAACACACCGCGCCAGCCGTAGCCCGCAATCACAAGCGCCCCCATGGCGGGGGCGGCGGCGGGGACGATCATGAAGACCATCATCACAAAGGACATGATCTGCGCCATCTGACGGCCCGAAAACATGTCGCGGATCAGGGCGATGGAGGCGACACGCGGGGCGGCGGCGCCAAGGCCCATGATCACGCGCGCGGCCAGCAGCGTTTCCAGCGACCACGCGTTGGCGGCCAAGGCGCCGCCCGCCATGAACAGGGCAAGGCCCCACAGGATGGTGGCCTTGCGCCCGAAACGGTCAGCCAGCGGGCCAACGACAAAAGTGCCCAACCCCATGCCAAATACAAAGCTGGAGATGACAAGGCCCGCGCGGTCGGGGTCGATGGGCGAAAGCTCGGCGGCGATGGTGGGCATGGCGGGCAGCATGGCGTCGATGGCAAGCGCGATGATGGCAAACAGCATGGCCATCAGGCCGATGAATTCGATCCGCCCAAGGGCCGGTTTGGTGGCAAGGTTCGGGGCATCGGTCACGGGGTGGCCTTTCGGGTGAAAAACATGACCGTGGCCACGGCGATAACGGCAAGCTCCAGCAGGAAGGTCCAGTGGAAGATGAAAGACAGCACCCAGTTGGATTGGGTCGCAGGCACGGTCACAAAGGTGTAAAGATGGTCAGACAGTGGCCATAACCACATGATGCCGCCGGCATGGGTATCAAGGGCGATATGGATCAGCACGGCGGCAAGGAACATGAGGCCTGCGTTGCGGGCGGGCGGGCGCAGCCAAGGCAGGACAAGCGCGGCGGCGATCAGCCAGAAGCCGGGCACATGGACCCAGTATTTGTGGTGGTGAATGGCCCCCTGATCGACGAACAGAAACCAGATCATGTCAAAGTCGGGAAACACCGATCCGATCAGTGCAGCCCACAAAAGCGGGCCTTTGGACACGCCACCAGCGCGGGCGGTGATATAGCCCGCAGGCAGGTGCGCAATCAGCATTACTGCCCTGCCAGTTCGGTCATTACCTGTTCCCACAGATGGGGCGGCTGGGCGCCGGACAGGACATATTGGTTGGCGATGATGAAGGTGGGCACGGCGTTGATGCCGCGTTCCCTTGCATGCGCATCGCGGGCCATGGTGGCGTCACGGTCGGCGACGCTGGTCAGCAGACGGGCCATGACGGCCCGGTCAAGGCCGGTCTCGGCGGCGATGTCGGCAAGGGTTTCGGCATCCCCGATGTCGCGCGCATCACGCCAATAGGCGCGCATCAGGGCGGCTTTCATCAGGGTTTGCTTGCCCTCCAGCCCCGCCCAATGAATCAGGCGGTGCTCATCCAGCGTGTTTGGGATGCGCGGGATCGCGGCAAAGTCAATCTGCAGGCCTGCCTCACGCGCGGCATCCTCGACGCGCGCATAGATTTGTGCGGCCTTGTCCTTGCCGCCAAATTTCGCCTCAAGATAGGTCGCGCGGTCCATGCCACCGGGCGGCATGTCGGGGTTTAACTGAAAGGGGTGCCATTCAATCTCGAACGGGTGGTCACCCTTGGCGGCAAGGGCGCGGTCAAGATGTGCCTTGCCGATATAGCACCACGGGCAGACGGGATCGGAAAAGATATCAAGGCGGATCATGGCGCGGGCTTTCGGCAGGGGATCGCTGCACACCTACGCGGGCCGGGTGACCGTTGCAAGAAGGGGGCGCATCGGTTAGCGGTGCTGCATGTCATCCGATCCGAAAAACCTGATCCGCATTGCCCGTGACGGCG
>JANNKX010000056.1:0-2236 GCA_031396505.1 Rhodobacterales bacterium | reverse complement strand
TCCTCAAGCGCGGATTGCGCGGTGATCAGGAAGTCTCGACCGGCATCGACAAGTTCGATACGCCGCCCGATACGTCGAAACAGCGGCTGGCCAAGGCGATCTTCCAGTACGCGCACCTGATGGCTGATCGCCGATTGGGTGATGTTCAATTCCTCTGCGGCACGGGAAAAACTTTGCAGCCGGGCAGCGGCTTCAAAACCGGTCAGAGTGGAGAGTGGTGGCAGGTCGCGATAGGTGCTCATGAGAGATTTCTATTGAATAGATCAGAAATTGGCGTTTTGACCAGTGTAATGCTCATCGTATCCTTAGGTCCATACCTTTTTGCCCCGAGGATTCCATGACCCGCCAAGACCCGGTACAGCACCCCGCCAGCCCCAAATCCCTAGGCTACCGGATGCCAGCGGAATACGCACCGCACAAGCGGACCTGGATGATGTGGCCGACCCGGGCCGAGGTTTGGCCGGACATGGACGCAACCAAGCGCGACTATGCAAAGGTCGCGCTGGCAATTGCCGAGTTCGAGCCGATGTGCATGGCCGTGCGCCCCGAGAACGCCGTTGAGGTGCGCAACCTTGTTGGCAGCGGGATCGAGCTCTTTGAGGTGCCGCTGGATGACAGTTGGGCACGCGATGCCGGGCCGAATTTCGTAGTGGACGGCAAGGGTGGCAAGGCCGCCAGCCTGTTCACCTTCTCTGCCTGGGGGCACAAATATGCACCCTTTGATAAGGACGCGGCCTTTGGTGCGGCCGCTGCCGCGCGTGAGGGGATGCCGGTGTTCAAGTCCCCGCTGCTGGCCGAAGGCGGTGGTGTGACGGTGGACGGGGAAGGTACGATCATCACCACCGACACCTGTTTCCTGAACTCCAACCGCAACCCGACCTGGAGCCGTGAAGAGGTCACGCAGGAACTCTTGGAAACCCTTGGCGGCGAAAAGGTGATCTGGTTGCCCGGCAACGCGGATGAGACGGAAACCGACGGCCATGTCGATGGCATCGCGGTGTTCGTGGCCCCCGGCATGGTGCTGATCGAAGGCGCGGATGACCCCACCGATCCTTGGCGTCACATCAAACAGGCCAATATCGACGCGCTGCGTGGCCAGACCGATGCGAAGGGTCGCGAGATCCGTATGGTCACCATCCCCGAGGCCGAGGAAAACTGCATCATCGGCGACAAGTTCTGCCGGTCCTACGTCAACTGTTACTTCGTCAACGGCGGCGTGATCATGCCCGAGTATGGCACTCCGAACGACGCCATCGCCCGCGAGATTTTCCAAAGTCTGTTCCCGACCTACCGCATCCGCGGCGTCAATATTCCCAACATCTGCCTGGGCGGCGGCGGCATCCACTGCATCACCCAGCAGGAACCAGCATGACTGCGCTGCCGCCCCATGCCTTCGCGGCAAAAGGCACCATGGGCCTTCACGTCATGGCGGCGATGGCGCATTTTGGCACCTCGCGTCTATCACAGCGTGAGGCCGAGGTGGCGCAGTTGATCCTGCAGGGGCATTCGTCAAAGGTCATCGCGCGGATGCTGGGCAACAGCCCGGAAACCGTGAAAGTGTTCCGCAAGCGCATCCATACCAAACTGGGGCTTGCCACTTCGGCCGAGTTGTTCTCCTTGTTCCTGACCGCCCTTTGTGCCGCCCCGCATGGCACCGATGACGACCCGTTGATCCATCTGTCCTGAGGCCCTATCGCATGATGACCCGCCGTTCCCTTTTTCGTTCCGCCACAGCGGCTGGTGGCCTGTCGCTGTTGCCGCGCGGGGCTTTTGCGGCTGGTGCTGGGTCCTCGGACTTTTGGTATCCCGAGGAAACCCACCCGCATGAACGGACCTTCATGCAATGGCCGGTGAACCCTGCGGTGCATGACGACCCGGATTTCCTGTATGACTTGCAGGTCACCATCGCCGATATCGCCAGCACGATTGCAGAATTTGAACCCGTGGTGTTGCTGGCTGCGGCGCAGCATCACAAGGCGATCAAAAAGCTGGTTTCCGGTGCCGTCGAGCTGTGGGACATCCCCACCGATGACCTTTGGGCGCGCGATTGCGGGCCGTCTTTCGTGGTCGATGGAAAGGGCGGACTGGCGATGACGCATTTCAATTTCAACGGCTGGGGCGGCAAGCAAGTGCATGGCAATGACGGTCTGGTCGCCGCCCGCGTTGCCGAACGTCTGGGCCTTCAGTTGTTCGATGTGGGGCTGGTGGGTGAAGCGGGCGGTGTCGAAACCGACGG
>JANNKX010000030.1:0-8833 GCA_031396505.1 Rhodobacterales bacterium | reverse complement strand
GCCACAAATCTGCCCGTCTGGGCCGCCGACGGCGGGCTTTGGCTGACCGACTTTACGTTGGACAATTGGCTTGACGCGCTGCCTGCGTGGAAGACCGCAGCCACTGTTGCCATGCCCGGTGCCGCACCGGCCGATATGCTGGCACAACTGTTCGCGCAGGCCGTACAGGAATGGTCCTGAACGCCATGGGATTGCCATCGGGGGCAGGCAACCGCCCCCGATAACCCCGCTATGCCACAATCGTGCCACGCCCCATCCGGCTGTCGATCACGGGTTTCGGTGGTTTTTTCAGAATAAAGGACAGTTCCGCATCATCGCGCTGCACCTGCATGTCGCCTTTGATCGCATAGTCCAGCAACCGCCGCGTGGCCATCGGTGCCGCCATGCTGGTACCCGACATCCGCGCCGTTGACCCCGTCAACACACCCGCCGCCCGCACCCCGCTCAGTGCCGACCCCGCATCTGCCAGCGCGGAAAGTGTCGGCCCCAGACGCGGTGGCACCAAACCGCCTTCGGCAGTAAACATCGATGGCCGGTATTCACCTTGGTTGAACGGATCGGGCCGTGCCGACCCCACGAAATACACCGACGGATGCACCACCCCTCCATAGGCGACCTCGGTGCCCTTGCGCGCAACCGGACTGCCCGCCCCCGGCATCGTCCAGGCCATTGTCAGCGGCTCCCATGCCCAGGCTGCCGGATGATCCAGCCATGATTGCCGCCCTTGACGGCGATAGCCTGCAGGCGTGTCGTCGCGCTGTACTTTGGCCGTGATCTCACGCGTTTTCGTTCCGTTGTTGCGCAGCGTCACCCGCCATGCCCCCGGCGGTGCCACCGGCAATGACCCGTTCCGCACCGTTGCCGCAACGGTCAACTGCAGTTTGGCAAAGCGCACTTCCGGATCGCGCGATACCTCGGCCACGACCCCCTGCGGTGTGTGATATTGCCAGACCACGCCCAGCGCCGGAAATGACCCCAGCGCCAGCACAGGAACCACCCCCGGCGGTGCCACCGTGACTGCGATGTCACCCCCCGCCCCCAGATCCGTGCGCAATTCCAGATGACTGGGCGTCGTGTCATCCGGCAGAACGCGCCAGTCCAGCGATACCTCTTCACCCGGTTTCAACCGTTTGCGCGCCACCGTCCGCGCCCGCCACGCATTGCCATAGGCAATTACCACCCGGATCGGGGCATTGCGCGAATAGAAGTGGTACCGCGCAATTTCCGCCGCGATCACCATTTCCAGAAAACCCGTTCCATCCTGCGGTCCTGCCAGCGCCCCAAGGCTCAGGTTGATCACTAGCGCCGCCCGCGTCGGACGCCGCAGCGCCGTGGTCACGATCCAGCGCAGCGCCTGCTTGATATCGGGGTCCAGCCTGCGCCCCGACGTATCGCCAATGCTGGTGGGTGCCAGTTGTGCGGCGATGATCGGCACATCCGCCATCGCCCCCGCCCCGTCCGTGCCCGTCGCAAGGTCCAGAACATGCGTGCCATGCCCTGCGTGATGGTTCGTGCCCTTCCGCGCCACCGGGCCAAACACCGCGTTGTTCAGAAGGCGGTAATGCGTCTCTTCGCTCCGGTCCATCGCAAGGCGCGCGTTGATGTCCGCCTCGGTCAACTCGACCCCGAACAGAACCGATGTGCCCGTGGCCGGGCTCGGGTCATCCGTCAGCAGCCCGCTGTGCATCAACCACAGCGATGAAAACCGCGTCATCCCGTCCGGGCGGCGAAACCGACGATGCAGAAACCCGATCCCGTCATCCGCAATGCCCAACACCGGCGTACACGACAGCGGCCCCGATTGCCGCGCAATACGCCGCCCGATGTAATTGCCCGATTGCCGAAAGCCCCGCGCCTGTGGCGGGCCAACATGCAGCACTATCCATTCCTTGGCCTCGACTGTATCCGGGCTGGCAAGGATCACGGCCAGCACCTCTGCCCCTTCGCGCGGATCTTCCGCCTCGGTTTGCAGGGCGTCCATTTCATGATCAGACAAGCTGTATTGATCGCGGCGTTCGTTCAGAAACGCGATCACATCGCGCACCGTCCGCCCGCCCTCAAGGTTCAGCCGCACCAGCACCGGCACTACAAAATCCGGTGCAATCCGCTTGTTGTCGCGGGCAAGAAATATCTCCGACCGCGCATTCCCGGTAATGCCCGGCATGCCAGGCACGCTGTTCCAGAAATTTGGCCCGTCTTTGCCCTTTTCGCCGTCGTCCTTGCCATCACCTGTCGACATCGCATCACCCTTTGGTTTGCCGCGCAATGACAGGCTGCCACAGAACCCACCGCTGCGGCCAAGGGAAATACTGCGCCAACAGCCGAATTCGCGCAAATTTCACGCTGCGGCCTACTGTTCGCGAAAGGCCCGCGCCATCGAATCCACGATCGGTTTGACCACGTATTGCAGGAAGGTGCGTTCGTTGGTGGAAATGATGATTTCCGCAGGCATTCCCGGCAAGGGCTGAAACCCCGGCACGCGCGCGATTTCCTCGGGTGGCAGCGCGATACGCGCGACATAGACATCGCGCGGCGTTTGCGTGGCCGTCCCGTCGCGCACCGCATCGGCCGAGATATAGAACACCCGCCCCTGCAACACCGGCGTTGTGCGCTGGTTCAAGGCCACCAGCCGGATAATCGCCTCTTGCCCCACCGCGATGCTGTCAATATCCGAACGGTTGACCATCGTTTCCACGATCAGTTCGGCGTCCAGCGGCAGGATTTCCGCAATCGGCTTGCCCGGTTCGATCACGCCTCCGGGCGTGTTGTATTTCAACTGCACCACCACGCCATCGACCGGGGCCACGATTTCGGACCGCACGCTGATACTGCGCGCCGAATTGTGCTGTTCGCGCACCGAATCCAGTTCCGCCTGCATCAGCTGCAATTCCTCCAGTGCCTCGTTCAGATAGGCGCTGCGCACCTGTTCCACCTGATCCACGCTTTTGTCGAACATCAGTTGCGTCTCGCTGATCTGCGATTGCAGGCGTGCCAGTTGGCCCGTCGCCTCGGCCTGCCCACGGCGCAGCGCGTTGACCGCGTCCGCCCGCACCAATCCTTCGTCCAGCAACGTCGATTTGTCTGTCAGCTCTTCGATGATGATCGCCACCGTATCCGCCGAAGACGCCGCCTGTGCTGTGTAGCCTTCCAGCCGGAACTGCAGCGCCGCCGCGTTGTTTTCCAGAACAGTGATATCGATTGCCAGTTTTTGTTGCGCCACATCAAAGGCATGACGCTGACTTGCGATGATATCGGCCACCTCGGGCCGGTGTGCGTTGTCCGCCAGAAATGCCGGCAGCGGCATATATGTCAGCCCGTCCGCCATCGCCTGCAACCGCGCCGTGATCCCTTCCAGCCGCGCGCGGCGCAGGAACAACTCCTCTTCGCGCGCATAGGCCGCTGTCTGGTCCAACCGCATCAGGGGCTGGCCCGTCACCACATGATCACCCTCGCGCACCAGAATTTCCGCGATGATCCCGCCTTCCAGATGCTGCACGATCTGGTTGTTGCCCGTCGCCACGAACGACCCCTGCGAAATCAGCCCTGCCGCCAGCGGTGCGGTCGTCGCCCAAAAGCCAAAGCCGCCAAACGCCCCCACCAACAGCAGGATCCCGATGATCTTGTGCCACCGCACCGACCGCGGCACGCCCGCATACCATTCCAGTTCCTGATAAATCACCGGCAGCGTCATGTCAGACCCCTTTTCCGTTGCCCGGTAGGCGGCCCGATTTGCGCCGTTCCTCCAGCGCCTGCAACACCTGCACCCTTGTGCCGAACAACGCGACCGACCCTTCCGCCAGCAGCATGATCTTGTCCACATGCTGCAACAGGCTTGGTTTTTGCGTGATCACCACGACGGTGATCTTGCTTGCCTTCGCCCGTTCCACCGCCCGCGCCAGCGCCAGATCGCCCCCCGTATCCAGATTCGAATTCGGCTCGTCCAGCACCAGAAACCGTGGCGCGCCAAAGAATGCCCGCGCCAGGGCGATGCGTTGCTTTTGCCCCCCCGACAGCGGTGCCCCATCTGCCGCCACGATGGTTTCATAGCCATGCGGCAGGTTTGCGATCATGTCATGCACATCCGCCAGACGCGCCGCCTCGAAGATCTGCGCATCCGATGCATCACTGCGCATCCGCGCGATGTTTTCCTTGATGCTGCCCGGAAACAACTGCACATCCTGCGGCAGATAGCCGACGTTTTCGCCAAACTGCCGCTGATCCCAGTTGCGCAAATCCATCAGATCCAGCCTGACCGACCCCGATGTCGGCATCAAAGACCCCACCAGCATCTTGCCCAGCGTTGTCTTGCCTGCCCCGCTGTTGCCAATCACCGCCAGCGATTCGCCCGGTTGCAGGCTGAAACTGATCCCGTTCAACACCACCGTTTTCGTCCCGAACGGGACATACAGCAGCCGTTCCACGTCCAGTCGGCCTTCGGGGCGCGGCAGGCGCAGGCGTTCCATGTTCAACGGCGAATTGCGCAGCAGCGTCGATATCCGCCCATACGCCGATTGCGCCATCGCAAAACTGTTCCACCCCTCAATCGCGCCTTCAATCGGCGCCAGCGCGCGGCCCGCGATGATTGACGACATGATCACCATGCCGCCCGTAATCTCGCCCTCAATCGCCAGATGCGCCCCCCACCCAAGGATCACCACCTGCGTGAGCAACCGCACCCCGCGCGAAATGCTGGCCGTCACGATGTTACGGTCCTGCGCCAGCACTTGCGATTTCAACGATCCCGCCGTGTCCTTGCCCCAGATGCGCACCGCCTCCGGGATCATCGCCAACGCATTGATGATCTGGCTGTTGCGCGACATGCTGTCCAGATGCAGGTTCGCCCTGCTTTGATGCATGTTCGCTTCGGAAAAATGCCGCGCCGTCAGGCGCTGGTTCACCATCGCCAGAACGAACAGGATCAACGCCGTCACAATCACGATCATCCCCAGATCAGGATGCACCAGAAACACGCCCAGAATGAAAATCGGCGCAAACGGCACATCCAGAAATGACATCAGCGTGCCCGACGTCAAAAATGCCCGCAGCGTCTGCAAATCACCCAAGGTCTGATATTCCCGCCCATTGCTGTGTAGCGATGCGCGTGCCGCCGCACTCAGGATCGGCGCGCCCAGTTGCACCGCCACCTCGACCGCCGTGCGCATCAGGATGAACCGCCGCATCGCGTCAAAGATCGCGTACAGGATGATCGCGCCCAGAATGACCACGGTCAGCATCACCAGCGTATCCACCGAACGGCTGGTCAGCACCCGGTCGGAAATCTGGAACAGATAGATCGGAATGGCCAGAATCAGAATGTTCGTGGCAAACGTGAACACCATCACCGCCAGCAGATTGCGCCGCACCGCCGAGATCCCCGCCGCAAGGCTTTGGCCAAAATCGGTTGGCCCCACCCGGCGGTGAAATTGCGGGGGCTTGGTCCCGTCACCGCCTGCGCCATTGGCCGGAACCGCTGGCCCTTCGTCACGCGAGGCGGGGCGTGGGGCAGGTGCTTCGCGCGGGGCATCAGGGGCATTATCACGCGCCCGCGCCTGTGGTGAATCGGTGATTTCCGCCTCGGGCACGTCATGCCCCAACGTGATGCGGGGCTTGTGGCCCCATGCACCATCCACCCGCTGATCCGCCCGCAACTGCAGCGCGTCATTTTCGACCGGCACATCTTTCACAATACGTCCCCCTTCGGGCGCAGTGTCACACCAGAACGGCGTTCACACCGTCAAGCTGTCCACTGTTCAATGCGGCATCCGCAACATAGGCGGGTGGCGCCGCGTCTTCGGTCAGCATCCCATCCGCCAGAAACAGAACCGCTTCTGATGTCAGGGTCGCAGGCCCTTGCGCCGCATAGGGGTCAGCCGCGTTTTCATCAATGAAACTGGCCTGATAGATCAGCGCATCTGAATAAATCTCGCCGCCGACGTGGATTTCGCTGTCGATGCCAACCGTGTTGATCGTTGCCAGATTGACCAGTGCGTTTGATCCCGAAATTACCGTCACATCCGCGCCGCCCGCATAGGTTGCCTCGGCTGCCAAGGCTGCGACCTGATCTGCATCGCCCAGTATATTGGTCTGCTCAATCAGGTTGAACGTCATGTAATCGCCGGTAATGTACAGCACGTTGATCGTGTCGCTGCCTTCAAACGCCGGGTCTGTCAGGGCCATCGGAATGGCCCCTGTTGTGCCGTTCATCACGGCATCCGCCAGATCGGCATGCGCCTGATCCATGGTCACCATGCCATCCTGCCCGGTGCCCATGATCTGCGCACCGTTCCACAGCAGGTTGCCCCCTGCCGATACTGTTGCCGCACCGCCCGCCGTTGCCACCCAGTCGGCATCCAGCAGCACGTTCATCTGACGGATCATGCTGACATTGATCATATCGCCGCCAATGACGATCAGATCATAGCCCTGCCCCAGCTCCAGAAGATCGGCGACGTTGATGATTGTATTGTCACCCAGCCGCAAAAAGCTGGATGCCCCAGACCACATCAGGCTTAACACATCATGGTCGATGACAAAGTTTTCCTGCGTCATCCAGTTCAGGGTGATCAGGTCCGCCGTCAGCGTCGTGATGACCCATGATGTCGGGAACAGACCCACCCCTTCGGCGGCCAATTCCTCCAGCGCACTTGCCGTGATGCCATGCAATGCGGCGTTGATCATCTCGCTTGGTGCTGCACCGCCGCAGTTGGCATCCAGATAGTCCGACATCACGTTGATCTGGCTGATCACGCTGATCGCCATGCAATCGCCCTGCACCAGCATCACCGGCGCATCCAGCCACGATACCGTCAGCACGACCTCATTGCTCAGGGTATTGCCCCCCGTGATCGCGATATGGGCCGCGTCCGCACTCGCCTCGGCGGTGACCTGCACTTCCCAGGTTGAACCCGGTGGCACGCTGACGGGCTCGGGCACATCTGGCAGATGATCCGCCAGCACCGGCATCGCATCCGACGCCACGCCGTTCACATGCACGCCTGCCGTATCGCCGCCGACCAGCACCGCTCCATCATCGCCCGCCACAACGCCCGTCATGTCATCGGCAATCTGAAACGCAATCGTCTTGATCGCCGCCACATCTGCCGGATGATCATAATCGCCCAACAGATCAAGGCTGTGCGCCTTGTCCACCAAAGCTGCCAGCGGCGCGTCAAAGTTTGAAAACGGCGTAAAGGTGATGCCAAAATCGTGCTGCACCTGCGTATCCTGATCCGACAGCGCATTCGATTGCGCAAAGATCAGGGCCACTGATGCAGGCGGCGGCAGCACGATGTTAAACCCCGCGTCCCCCGGCCCGCGATCAAACCCCGGTGGCGCGTCAATCGGTGCGACCGGCCCTGCAAGTGGCATCTCGCCGGTGGGCGGTATCACCGGATACAGCGGCCCGCCCGCCGTGATCGGGGGGGCAACGCTGGCATCCCCGTTCGCCTCGATCCGCACGCCCGGCTGAAAATCGACCAACTTGTGCGGCGCCTTGAACGGCGTGTCCTGCAAGGCCAGATCGGCCTCGGCCTTTTCCGCCTGCGCCGCCTTATAGGCGTCATAATGCGCGCGCCCGCGCGCCGCTTCGGTGATCTGGTGCAGCGATCCGATAAAATGCCAGATCTCTTGTGTCGTCATATCAATCTGCATGGGAACCCTCCAGTGAACCAAGGCAGGCGCAATTGCCGTCCCCTTGTGGCCCAATGAAATGGCAGCCCGCGAAAGTTGCCCCCGCGCGGGCTGTCCTTGTTGTTCCGGCCCTGCCTGTTCCGTTTGAAACCGCAGGGCCGGGGTCGGGTATCACACCCCGATGTCGTCGCCAGCCGAGGTCAGCGTCGAGGTCAGGCTGCCACCGACAACCGTCATATCAACCGTGTTGCCAAGGATGTTGGCACCCAGCGTGATATTCTGGTTGAACGCCGATGTCAGAACAGCCGCGTCATTGACGGCCGAGGACGTGCCCTCGACAAAGCCATCGCCACCGTTCTGCGATCCCCACATGCCGCTGTCGCCGCCCCAGACGCCGACACCCGCATCCGCATAGCCCCCGGCACCACCGGCACCGCTGGCAGCCCACGCATCCCCACCGTGGGAATAGCCGCCATCCGCATAGCCCTGGTTCTGGCTGGCCGCACCGGAATCGCCCCCGGATCCGCCCTTGCCACCGCTGGCTCCGGCACCGGCATAGCCTGCACCCAGACCATAGCCGTCACCGCCGTCGCCGGTGTCGCCCGAATCGTCACCGTCGCCGCCATTGCCGTTGCCAGCGTCAGCATCGGCATCGGCATCGGCATCAGCCAGACCAAGGCCCAGCAGGCCAAGTCCGATGCCGATAGCGCCGGCACCAGCACCAGCACCAGCGTCGCCGCCCGTGCCGTTGCCGCCATCGCCGCCATCACCGGAATCGCCGCTGTCTGCGCCGCCACCAAGGCCAACCCCGACACCCAGCGCAATCGCACCTGCATCGCCGCCCGACCCACCAGCGCCACCTTCAGACCCGGCTGCCGACAACCCAAGGTTCAACGCGCCCGACGACGAATCCCCGCCATCGGCATAGGCCTTGCCCGTGTCGCCACCATCGGCATAGGCATGACCACCTTCGCCCTTGGCAGACCCACCCGCATCAATGCCCGGCCCGGCCTCTGCATCCTGCGCATAGGCACTGCCGCTCTGCGTGAACATGCCGCCGTTGGACAGGCTGACATTGTCCAGACGGTCATTGTCTTCCAGCGTGTTGGACTGGCCGAACACCATGCCGGTGTCATTGCCTTCGCCGCCCATGCCGCCGTTCATCACGCCATCAAACGAGATGTCGTTGCCCGGATCATAGAAG
>JANNKX010000014.1:0-4577 GCA_031396505.1 Rhodobacterales bacterium | reverse complement strand
GCGATTGACGTGGGGCCGATCTATTTGGAAACGAATAACTGATAAGAGCGAGAGGCGGGCGCGGCGGACACCCATCTTTGCACGTCGATACGCGTCAGGAAGCGCCTGCCATCCCGCCAGTGGTTTAGGCCGTTTGGCCGGGACACCTGATCGCTAACCCGTTGATTTCCCGTGAGCCACTTTTGCCCCCGTGCGGGACATGTTCTGCGAGGCAGGCAAGGGGTGCGCTGATGAGTCTGGTGGCCTCGCCTCGGGCACCATCCAGGCGGGAAAACGCGGCTGATTTCATTTTGCAGACACCTTGCAACCCATTGATCCCATTGATGCGACATCAGGGAAATCTTGTGAAAGTGTCCAATTCTTTCAACGATTTGGCACGGTTTTGGGTACCGTAGGTCGAGAGTTCGAATCCCTCCGCCCCGACCACTTCACCCAGCCAATCTGTCTTGTGCAGGTCTGGTCCGCGCGCCATATGTTGCGCATGACCCTAAAAACCCCGCTGATCGCCTTTGACAATACTTACGCCCGTGACTTGCCCGGCACCTTCATTGCGCAAAATCCGGCCATGGCCCCCGCGCCGCGCCTGTTGCGCCTGAACCATGCGCTGGCCGAAGAGCTGGGCATTGATCCGGACCGATTGGAACAACAGGCGGTGATGATCTTTTCGGGCGCGGCGCTGCCGGATGGCGCAGAACCGATTGCCCAAGCCTATGCCGGGCATCAGTTTGGCGGGTTTTCACCACAGCTTGGCGATGGTCGCGCGGTGTTGTTGGGCGAGGTCATCGACCGCGCCGGTCAACGCCGCGATATCGCGTTGAAAGGGTCGGGGCTGACCCCGTTTTCGCGTGGTGGTGATGGCCGTGCGGCCATTGGTCCGGTGTTGCGCGAATACCTGATCGGTGAGGCGATGCACGCTTTGGGTGTGCCCACGACCCGTGCCCTTGCCGCAGTGGCTACGGGTGACACCGTGTACCGTGAGGCCCCATTGCCGGGTGCCGTCTTGACGCGTGTGGCGTCCAGCCACATCAGAGTCGGCACGTTTCAGTTTTTTGCCGCGCGCGGTGATCGTGCAAAGGTCAAAACGCTTGCTGATTACACAATCGCGCGGCACAACCCCGACGCGGCAGGGGCCGCGAACCCTTATCTTGCGCTGTTTGACGGCGTCATCGCGCGGCAGTGCCGGCTGATCGCGCAATGGATGGGCATCGGTTTTGTGCATGGTGTGATGAACACCGACAACATGACCCTTTCTGGCGAAACCATCGACTATGGCCCTTGCGCCTTTATGGAAGAATACGCGCCCGGCACGGTGTTTTCATCGATCGACCACACCGGGCGCTATGCCTATGCCAACCAGCCACTGATCCTTGGCTGGAACCTTGCGCGATTGGCCGAGACGCTTATCCCGCTGTTCGATTTGGATGAACGCCGGGCGGTAGATCTGGCCAATGATCGTCTGGCAGGGATCGCTGGTCATTACCGCGAGGCCTGGATCGACGTGATGCGCGCCAAACTTGGCCTTGACGGCGCAGACGATGGCGACGGAGCCTTGGCCGATGGCCTGTTGTCCGCCATGACAGGGCAGGGGACTGACTGGACACTGACCTTCCGCCGCCTTGCCGCTGTCACCACGGGCGATACCACGACCCTTGCCCCGCTGTTCACTGATACGGCGGCGCTGAAGGCGTGGTTGCCCCGCTGGCAGGCCCGTTTGGCACCCGACGCAATCGCCCGCATGAACGCCACCAACCCGGCGATCATTCCGCGCAACCACATGGTCGAGGACGCGCTTGCCGCTGCAACGACCGGCGACTTGGTTCTGTTCGACCGCCTGCTGGCTGCAATCACCGACCCGTTCAATCAGCCGCCCGCCAATGAACGTTTCACCTTGCCCGCGCCACAGGGGCTGGCACCGTATGTCACCTATTGCGGCACATGAAAACGCAGCGGACGTCTGGAGGCGGGTACCGGAATCGAACCGGTCTACTCGGATTTGCAATCCGGTGCATAGCCTGCCTGCCCACCCGCCGTGCCACAGATGACGGGGAAATAAGTCAAAGCCCGCGGCAATGCAAGGCCTCTCGGCACGATGCGCGAACGGCAGATCACAGCTGATTGACGTACCTCAACAACCGATTGATACTGTCCCTCAAAGCCGGGGGGGGAATGGTGCGGCCAACCGTGATTGATATTGCGCGCGAGGCGGGGGTCAGCCTTGCTACCGTTGACCGCGTCCTCAACGCCCGCCCCGGTGTGCGCGAAAAGACCGTCCTTGCGGTCAATGAGGCCATCACCCGGCTTGGGTATGTGCGCAATGTCGCGGCGGCCAACCTTGCCCGCCAGAGGCTCTACCGGTTTGCCTTCGTGCTGCCCGATGTGCAAAGCCAGTTCCTGCAGGCCCTGCGCATGGCGATCACCGAGGTCGCGCGCGGCCCGATTGGCGAGGCAAGCGAGGTGCTGATCCTGACCGTCCCGCCGCGCGACCCCCATGCCCTTGTGCGTGCCGTCGAAGACTGCCTTGACCAGCCGCTGGATGGCTGCGCCATCATGGCCAATGAAACGCCCGAGGTGCGCGATCTGGTGGTGCGGCTGAAGGCACAGGGAACCGCCGTCGTCACGCTCATCACGGATCAGCCGCAGGCCCCCCGCGATCATTTCGTCGGCATTGACAACGTGGCCGCAGGGCGCACGGCGGGTGTGCTGCTGGGCCGGTTTGCGGGACCAGCGCCCGGCAAGGTCGCCGTCGTGGTCAGTTCCATGCTGGCCCGCGACATGGTGGATCGCCGCTTCGGTCTTGATCTCGTGCTCGCCGAACGGTTTCCGCACCTGCAGTCGCTCCCCTCGCTCGAAGGGCATGATGACCGCGATCTGACCGAACGTGTCCTGAGTGCCTGCCTTAGCGCCCAGGATCAGGTCGTGGCGGTCTATACCGCCGGAGCAGGGACACGCGGTGTGACAGATGCCCTGCGCAAGGGGGGCCTTGCGGGCAGGGTCGTCGTGGTAGCGCATGAGTTGACGGGCCACACGCGCGAGGCGCTGCTCGACGGCACGATTCATGCCGTCATTTCGCAGGATGCAGGTCATCTTGCACGCTCCGCACTGCGCGTGTTGCGCGCGCGGATCGACCGTCTTGCCATCGACGAAGGGCAGGAACGGATTCGTATCGATATCCTGATCCGCGAGAATCTGCCGCCACCCACCAGCTGACTATAGCGGCAAATGCGGCCTCAAAGCGATTTGAAACCCCTGTTTCCGGTGAATGAGGTACGTTCCTCAAAAACCTGTTGCAAGGCTAAACGTCCGCCGCTAACGTCAAGGCAATCCAAAACGTGCGGGGATTCGCCCCGCCTTCATTTTGCAACTGGGAGGAAGATATGAACGCTCGTTATCTTGCCGCATCTGCGGCCATGGCGCTTGTTTTGGGGGCCGCAAGCGGTGCCCGCGCCGAAGGTGAACTCACCCTGTGCTGGGCCGCGTGGGACCCGGCAAACGCCCTTGTCGAGCTGTCCAAGGAATTTGAGGCGCAGTCCGGCACCAAGATGAATTTCGAATTCATTCCCTGGCCCAACTTTGCCGACCGCATGTTGAACGAACTCAACTCCGGCGGCCAGCTTTGCGACCTGCTGATCGGCGACAGCCAGTGGATTGGCGGCGGCGCTGAGAATGGCCACTATGTGAAGTTGAACGACTTCTTCGATGCCAACGCGATCAGCATGGCCGACTTCGCACCTGCGACCGTCTACGCCTATTCCACATGGCCCAAAGGGACCGAAAACTACTATGCGCTGCCCGCAATGGGCGACGCGAACGGCTGGTTCTACCGCAAGGACTGGTTCGCGCGCCCTGAACTGCAAGAGGCGTTCCAGGCCGAATATGGCCGCCCCTTGGCTGAACCCACGACCCAGTTGGAACTGCGCGATATCGCCACGTTCTTTCAGGGCCGCGAGATTGATGGCCAGACCGTCTATGGCGCGTCGATCTTTACCGAACGCGGGTCTGAAGGCATCACCATGGGGATTACGGGCGCGCTTTATGCCTGGGGTTTCAAGTATGAAAACACGCCGGGTGCCTATGACATGCAGGGTGCCGTCAACTCTCCCGCCGCGGTCGAGGCGCTGGAGTTTTACAAGTCGCTCTATGATTGCTGCACTCCGCCCGGATACACCAACGCCTACATGACGGAATCGCTCGATGCGTTCAAATCGGGTCAGGTTGCCATGGCAATGAACTGGTTTGCGTTCTTCCCCGGCCTTTATGCCGATCCGAACACCGGGGGCGACAAGATCGACTTCTTCGTGAACCCCGGCCAGAATGTGCAAGGCTCGACGCTTGGCGGGCAGGGGATTTCGGTGGTCAGCTATTCCGACAATCAGGAAGGCGCGCTCGAGTATATCAAGTGGTTCGCTCAGCCTGACGTTCAGGCAAAATGGTGGGCGCTTGGCGGCTATTCGGCACATAACGCGGTGTTGAACGACCCCGGCTTTGCGACCAGTCAGCCGTTTGCAGGTGACTTCCTGATCGCCATGGCGAACGTGCAGGACTTCTGGCAGGAGCCGGCCTATGCCGAGCTGCTGCTG
>JANNKX010000420.1:0-2991 GCA_031396505.1 Rhodobacterales bacterium | reverse complement strand
CGTCCACCTTCTTGAGAAGGAGCGGGTTGAATTCCAGACCTGCGTCCAGTTCGCCCACTTTCGCCGATTCCGGCTCGTCAAAGTTCACGAAGATCGACAGCTGGTCCTGCAGGATACGCGCCGCATAAGCCACCGCATCATCCGGCGTCAGGCTGCCGTCGGTTTCGATTTTCATCGTCAGCTTGTCATAATCCAGGACCTGGCCCTCGCGGGTCGGGGTCACTTCGTAGCTGACTTTCTTGACCGGCGAATAGACCGCATCGATTGGGATCAACCCGATCGGTGCATCTTCCGGGCGGTTCTTGTCGGCCGCGACATAGCCCTTGCCGGTATTCACCGTCAGTTCCATGAACACATCCGCGCCGTCATCCAGATGGCAGATCACGTGGTCCTTGTTCAGAACCTCGATGCCGTTGGATTCCGAAATGTCGCCAGCCGTCACGACGCCTGGACCCTTGGCCGAGATCGACAAACGCTTTGGCCCATCAACGTCCATCTTCAGGCTGACGCCTTTCAGGTTCAGCACGATATCTGTGACATCTTCGCGCACGCCTGCCACGGATGAAAATTCGTGCAGCACATTGTCGATCTGAATCGCGGTGATGGCCCCGCCCTGAAGGCTGCTCATCAGGACGCGGCGCAGCGCGTTGCCCAGCGTCAAACCAAAGCCCCGCTCCAGCGGTTCCGCGATCACGGTTGCCAGACGCTGTGGATCAGCGCCGGGCTTCACCACCAATTGCGTCGGTTTAATCAATTCCTGCCAGTTTTTATGGATCATGCTGAAGCCCCTATACTTGTCCGCTGCCGATGTCCGAAGCAGTGGACGCCCGAGGATAGAAATGACGAATCCGGGCCGTGAGATATCCCACGGCCCGGCAGAAAGAACGGTGTCAGACCCGACGGCGTTTTGGCGGACGGCAGCCATTGTGCGCAAGCGGGGTGACATCACGGATCGAGGTGATGTTCAGGCCCGCAGCCGCCAGCGCGCGCAGCGCACTTTCGCGGCCCGAACCCGGACCTTGCACTTCAACCTCAACGGTCTTCATGCCATGCTCTTGCGCCTTGCGGGCCGCATCTTCGGCGGCCATCTGGGCGGCATAAGGCGTCGACTTGCGCGAGCCTTTGAAACCCATGGTGCCCGACGACGACCACGAAATCGCATTACCCTGCACGTCAGAGATCAGGATTTTGGTGTTGTTAAAGCTGGAGTTCACATGAACCACGCCTGCGGCGATGTTCTTGCGTTCCTTCTTTTTGGTGCGGGATGCTTTTGTATCGCGTGCCATATCTGCTGCCCCTTATTTCTTCTTGCCAGCAATGGCTTTTGCGGGGCCCTTGCGCGTGCGCGCATTGGTGTGCGTGCGTTGACCGCGGACCGGCAGGCCCTTGCGGTGACGCAGGCCGCGGTAGCAGCCAAGGTCCATCAGACGCTTGATGTTCATGCTGGTTTCGCGGCGCAGATCGCCCTCAACCGTAAAGTTTGCGTCGATATGTTCGCGGATCGCCAGCACTTCGCTGTCGCTCAGCTGGTTGATCCGGCGCGCGCGGTCAATGCCGACAGCCGCGCAGATCAGTTCTGCAGTGTGTGGGCCGATGCCCGTGATATAGGTCAAGGCGATCGGAACGCGTTTTCCGGTCGGAATGTTGACGCCAGCAATACGTGCCAAACGTGGTATCCTTTTCTCGTTGCGGTTCCGTAGTGCCAGAACCTTTTTTCACAACACCGACGGGGCCCAAGGCCCTGCCGATACGATCAATCTGTAGGGATGTGCCCAAAGCAGACGATTCCCTTGCGGGACACCGCGACTTATGGGCTTTTGTCGCCCCCGTCAAGGCGGCTTTCATGTCCTGTCAAGAACTTTCGCGATGGCGTCCGAAACCGCGTCCATTTCCGCCAAGCCGTCCACCGATGCCAGCATCTGCTTGGCATAGTAGTAACCAATCAACGGCGAGGTATCGCGGTAATACGCTAGCATCCGCGTGCGCAGCGCCTCTTCCGTGTCATCCGCGCGGCGTTTCAGGTTGGTCGATCCGCAGACATCACAGGTGCCTGCAACGGCTGTCGGGCGCGTCACGTCGTGATAAACCTCGCCGCAATTGCCACACGTGAACCGCCCCACGATGCGCGATTTCAACGCCTCGTCATCCACCCGCAACTCGATCACCGCGTCCAGGCTTTGCCCAACCTGCACCATCAGCGCGCCCAGCGCATCTGCCTGCTTCAGCGTGCGTGGAAAGCCGTCAAAAATGAACCCCGTCCCGCCACCCGCCAGCTTTTCCGCAATCAGACCGATCACGATCTCATCCGTCACCAGATGGCCCTTGTCCATCACTTCGGCCACGCGGCGGCCCATGTCCGTACCCGACGTCCGCGCCTCGCGCAGCATGTCGCCCGTTGACAGTTGCACCATACCACGCCCGTCAACCAGCCGTTTGGCCTGCGTTCCCTTGCCCGCCCCCGGCGGCCCCAGAAGAATGATGTTTGTCATGGATCAGCGCCGCGCCGGGGCTTTGGTCGTGCGCTTTTTCCCACGCAACTGCGACTTTTCGATCAGACCTTCATACTGGTGCGCCAGAAGATGCGACTGGATTTGCTGGATCGTATCCATCGTCACCGATACCACGATCAACACCGATGTGCCGCCAAAGTAGAACGGAATGCCCAACTCGCTGATCAGAATTTCCGGCAGCAGACAGACCAACGCCAGATACGCCGACCCCAGCACCAGAATCCGGTTCACCACATATTCCAGATACTCTTCCGTCTTTTTGCCCGGCCGGATGCCTGGAATAAAGCCGTTCTGGTTTTTCAGGTTTTCCGCCACCTCATCCACCTTGAACGACACGTTCGATGTTTTGAAATTCGCGAATAACACTATCATCGCAGGAAGGAATAAAAGTTGCTGAGGCTGCCCATAAGCCAGTTGTGCAGTCAGGATCGACTGAACGTGGTTTGTCGAAACACCCGAAAAGGTCTCAATCGTCGTCGGC
>JANNKX010000417.1:0-8908 GCA_031396505.1 Rhodobacterales bacterium | reverse complement strand
ATTCTATCGTCTTGTCCATGCCGAGGCTGACGGTCTTCCGGGCATCGTCATCGACCGTTTTGGCGATACAGCGGTGATCCAGCCCAATGCCGCCTGGGCTGAAGCGCATCTGGAGGCACTGGTTGCGGCGCTCATCGACGTTACTGGCGTGACCAGCGTGATCAAGAACGCAACAGGCCGGTCGCGCGGGTTGGAGGGGCTGAACGAAGAGACGCTGCTGGTCGCGGGCGATGTTACAGGGCCGGTCGCTGTGCCGATGAACGGGGCCGTTTATATGGCGGATGTGCTGGGCGGGCAAAAGACAGGGTTGTTCTTTGACCAGCGGCCCAACCACGCATTTGCGGCGTCTTTGGCGCAAGGCGCGCGCGTTTTGGACGTGTTCGCACATGTCGGAGGATTTGGTCTTGCAGCACTGGCGAACGGGGCTGCATCGGCGCTAGCGGTGGATGCGAGTGCGCCCGCTCTGGCCTTGGCCTCAGAGGGTGCAAATGCTGCGGGTTTTGCAGAACGCTTCACGACGCGGCAGGGTGATGCCTTTGATATTCTTGAAAAACTGAATGAGGACAGCACGGGGCAATTTGACCTTGTGATCTGCGACCCACCCGCATTCGCGCCGGCAAAACCGGCGCTGGAGGCGGGCTTGCGGGCCTATGAACGGGTTGCACGGCTGGCGGCCCCGCTGGTGGCACCGGGGGGGTATCTGGTCCTGTGTTCGTGCAGTCATGCTGTTGATTTGTCCGCCTTTCGCAATGCCTGCGGGCGCGGCATCGGGCGCGGTGGGCGGCGGGCGCAACTGCTGCACACGGGCTTTGCCGGGCCGGATCACCCGATGCTGCCGCAACTGGCGGAAAGTGCGTATCTGAAGGCGCTGTTTTTCCGGCTGGACGGGTGAAAGTCGTTCTGGACGCCTGTGTTCTGTACCCGCATGGCTTGCGGGACATCCTGTTAGGCGTGGCGGCGGAGGGGCAGTATGAGCCCCTGTGGTCGGCGCGCATTCTGGAGGAGTGGGCGCGGGCCACACGCAAGCTGGGCCTTGGCGCGGAACTGGAGGTACGCGGTGCTATCGCGCTGATAAACAGCACTTTTCGATGTGCGATGGTGCGCGATGCAAGTGCCATCGAGACACGTCTGCACCTGCCGGATGCCAATGATGTGCATGTTCTGGCGACCGCGATTGCGGGGCATGCCGACGCCATCCTGACCTTCAACGCGATGGATTTTCCACGCCATGTGCTGGCTGCAGAGGGCATTCAGCGGCGCGATCCGGACGGGTTTCTGTGGGAGTTGTGGTCGCATGATGCGGGCCCCGTGAGCCGGGCGGTGATGCGGGCCAAGGCGACTGCAGAGGCCGCGACGGGGTCGGAAAAGACCCTTCGGAGTTTTTTGAGGAAGGCCGGGTTGCCACGGTTGGGCAAGGCGATGGAGATGAAGACGACAGATCCGGGAAAAACCTGAGATCGGCGGGTTAATTCCTTGAAATCAAGGGATTTTCACGATCTTCATTGCGTCTTTAACCCGTCTTTATTGCGTAGAGAAGCTTTTTTGCCACAGGGGTGGTTGCCGCATTCGTTAACGAATCGGGAAAACGCGCAGAATTGCCCGATGGGGGATCTGTCACGCGGTCCAGACGGCCTCGTTCGCCTCGATCGCGGCGATGCGTTCAGGGGTTTTGGGGTGGCTCATCAGCCAGACGGGTACGGCAGCGGCGCGGTTGCCTGTCAGGGCCCCAAGTTTGGCAAAGAGCGACTTCTGCGGGCCTGTGCCGATGCCTGCCTTGATGAGGAGGGCGGAGGCATAGGCATCCGCCTCAAACTCGTCACGGCGCGACAGGCGGGCGGCGAGGGCGGAGGCAAGAAGATTGGCAATCCACATGCCGATGCCGGGCAGGAAACGATTCAACACGGCCCCAAGGACGAGGAACACGGCATTCTGGCCGGTGAAGTCGATCATGCGGCGGCGGGTATGGCCGAGGGCGACATGGCCAAGTTCGTGCGCGATGACGGAGGCCAGCTCTGCCGCTGTCACCTCACCCGCCGCATGTTTGGCAAGAAAGCCGCGTGTCAGGAAAATGCGGCCATCGGGTGCGGCAAGGCCGTTGACCGGGTCGATCTGGAAGATGTTCACCTTGATTTCGGGCAAATCCAGCGCGCGCGCGAGTTTGGCGGTTTCGGCCAGTACGGCGGGATCGGTCAGCGGTTCGGACTGCGCATCAAGGGTGGCCTTCGTGCGCCAGACCGAAAAGCGGTACATCAGCAGCACATAGGCGATGGGCAGCAGGATGGGAAGGAATTTGAGCATGCGCAGAATATGGGGCGCGGGGGACGCCAAGGGAAGGGGCATCCGGCGGGGACGGTTGTCGCAGGTGTTGCAGGTGTTGCAGGCCCCCCGGCCCCGGCCCACGGGGGGGGAGGAGGCACCCGGCATTGCGGCGTTGCACTTTGGTAACGCGCAGCTTTACCGCGTGGTGCGTCTGATCAGCTGAACCCGATCAGACGCAAGACACGCAACATTCACAGGTGGTACTTGTCTTGGATCAGCGTCAATCTGAATCAGATTGACGATGATCCGTTCTACCTAGCGCAGCATCCTGATGCCGTCGGTCAGGCCCGCAAGCGTCATCGGGACCATGCGATCGTCGAAGATGGACTGGATCAGTCTGGTGGATTGGGTGTCGTGCCAGTGCGCCTGTGGGACGGGGTTGATCCAGAGGTGATGTGGCCACTGGGTGCAGGCGCGGTGCAGCCAGATCTGGCCTGCCTCGGCGTTCCAGTGTTCATTGGCCCCGCCGGGATGGGTGATTTCATACGGGCTCATCGCGGCGTCGCCGACAAAGATGGCGCGGGTGTCGGGGCCGTGTTTGCGCAGCACGTCCCAGGTTGGGGTTTGCGCGTCCCAGCGGCGGGCGTTGTCCTGCCAGACGCCTTCGTAGAGGCAGTTGTGGAAGTAGAAGGTGGTGAGGCTGCGGAATTCGGATTTCGCGGCGGCAAACAGATCTTCCATCACGCGAACATGCGGGTCCATGCTGCCGCCGATGTCGAAGAAAATCAGGACCTTGATCGCATTGCGGCGGGTGGCGCGGGTTTGCACGTCAAGCCAGCCCTGACGGGCCGTGGCGTGGATTGTTGCATCAAGGTCAAGCTCTTGTGTGGCCCCGTCGCGGGCCCATTTGCGCAGACTTCGCAAGGCCAATTTGACCGTGCGGATGCCGATCTCGCCGCTGTCATCAAGGTTGCGGAATTCCCGTTTGTCCCATACCTTTACTGCGCGTTGGTGGCGGCTTTCAGCTTGGCCAATGCGCACGCCTTCGGGGTTGTAGCCGTAAGCACCGAAGGGCGAGGTGCCCGCCGTGCCGATCCATTTGGAACCGCCCTGATGGCGGCCTTGTTGTTCGGCCAGGCGTGCGCGCAAGGTTTCCATCAGTTTGTCAAAGCCACCAAGTGACTGGATCGCAGCGCGTTCCTCTGGCGTCAGGTGCTTTTCCGCCAGTTTGGTCAACCAGTCGGCCGGCAGATCAAGCGCGGTTAAGATGTCGTCTGAGGGTATGTTCTCAAGACCCTGAAAGCATGTCGAAAATGCACGATCATAACGATCAAGCCAGCGTTCATCCTTGACCATCGTCGTGCGGCCAATGTGGTAGAAGGCGGTCACGTCATATGTGGCAAGGCCCGCGACCATCGCCTCAAGAAAGCCAAGAAATTCGGGTAATGTGACCGGCACGCCGTTGTTTCGCAGGGTTTCGAAAAACCGCAGAAACATGGCTCAGGTGGCCATGCGTTCGACAAAGATGGTCAGGAACACGCCCAAAAGGCAGAAGGCAATCCCGAACCCGGCCGCATATTGCAAGATATCAAGGCGTTTGCCGCCGCGCCGTGCGGCTGTGACACCGCCAAGCAGCGCGCCCAAGATCAAACTTGTGATAACGATCATGCCAGCCCCCGTTCGTCGCACGAACGGCCGGGATCAGCCCCGGTTGCCGCGCCGCGCGAGTGCGGAAATTTCGGCTGTACGCGCCCGTACCTGCCCTTCCGCGCCAAACCCATAGCGCGCAAGCCCGGCAGTGTCGATACGCAGCGCGTCAGCCTCGGCGCTACGCCCTGAAAGATCGAGCGCTTCGGCCTTGATCAGATGCAAGGTGGCCAGAAGAGCGGCGTTTTCCGCCTGCCGCACGACAGGGATCGCACGATCGGCATAGCGGATGGCCTCGTCCGACTGGCCTGCGGACAGGGCGAATGCGGCCAACTGCATATCAATATGGGCGGCATGGACGGTGCCTGCTGGCAGCGTCAGGTAAATGCGCTGGGCCTGCGAAAAGGCGATGACGGCTTGGGCCACGTCAGAACGGACGTTGACCCGGCCCATGGCAAAATAGCTGAATGCAAGACGGTTGTCGCGCCATCCCTGTGCCATGGCAATGCTGACCGCGCGGGCCGCAGCGGCCTTGCGCGCGGCATCCGATCCGCGCTGTCCAAGGGCGGTTTCAATGGCTTGGGTCCAGCTGCGCGGCTCAACATCACCCGGCGCGGCATATGCGGACCCACCCGACGGGTTCAGGCGCGATAGCACGCCTGGCAGGGCGGCTGCCACCTGACCCTCGGACATGCCCGATTGCAATTCTGGCGCGTAATGGGCGCGCAGGATCAACATATCAAGGCTGGTGAGGGTGGTTTGAAAGTTGTCATCGTTAAACACACTGTCGCCCATGCGATACAGATCGTTCAGCGGACCCATGGCCTGGGCAAGCTCTTCGTGCAGGCAATCGCGCACCTCTTGCGGGCTGGTGTCTGACGGCACGAAGATCGCCACGCGGTCGCGGACTTCGACGGTGGTCCAGTCCAGCGTGGCGGTGTTGCGGGCGGCGCGGTATTCGTCCCAGCCCGATACGCGGGGCACCACGAAACATGCGGCGGTCGGCACAACGGCCTGCATCGCCGCGCGGGGCAGGAATTCAACGGTGATGGACGCGGCACCGGACGTCGCCTGCACGTCGATCCCGGCTTCTGCGCGCATGCGTGACAGCAACCGCCCAAGATCATCTGGGGCGGATGCCGGCACGGCCCCGGTCAGCGTGACAGTGATCGGCCCTTCAAACCGTGAAAACGCGGGGATCGCGCGACCACTTTCCATACGGAACACCAGATCAAGGTAGTCGCGGGCAATCGATGTGTTCGACCGTGCAACAGCCGTGGTGCGCAACGCACCAAGGGTCGGGTCAAACGACCCCGATGCCGTCGACAAATCGGCTGTGGGGCGCCGTTGGGTGACCTGTTCCACCGGGGCGGGGGCACATGCAGCAAGAGAAAACAACGCAATGAGTGACGCATACCGCATGTTCAAGCAGCCCTGTCGTAAAGGATGAAGGGGGATTTTGTGCCGACCTGATCGTAAAGCATCCGGCCCGCGTAGTTGAATTCCTGTGTCAGCCAGTAGACCGCAGGATGCCCTGCGGCGTCGGCTGCGGCATAAACGGCGTGGATCAAGGCGCGCGCGACACCCTTGCCGCGTGCGGCCGGCGTCGTGAAAAGGTCTTGCAGATAGCAATCCTCATCCACTTTCCAACAGCTGCGCTGAAACATGTAATGCGTCAGGCCCACGGCCCGCCCACCCGCAAAGGCCATCAGCCCATGCGGCTCGCTGTGTTTGCCAGACAGCAAACGCGCGAACGTCGTGGCATACACCACCTCGGGGAGTGCGGCCTTGTAATAGGCAAGATAACCCCCCCAGAGGTCACGCCACAAAGCTTCGTCTTCCGCCCGGATGGGGCGGATCGACAGGTCGGTAAGGGACATATTGGCAGCGTCCGATGTTAGGTCTTCGTTGCAGATCAGAAGACAGGTCCGGAGTGTCCGTATGTAGACCGCTTTGTGTCAATGACGGGGAATCTTTGGAATTGTTTCGAATCTACCCATGGCGGTCCGGACAACGCCACGCGCCAGATATTCCCCATGATTATCACGTAATACTTCAATATATTTCATTATTTTGTGGATAGGTGATCAAATCATGGCAGCATTGTGGCGAAACCATGGCTCTTTTGCCCGATTCGCCCCAAGCCACGTCGCGATCAGCGCCCTGATTTCGCCATGAACGCCAACCGTTCGAACAGGTGCACGTCCTGTTCGGTCTTCAGCAGCGCACCATACAGGCGCGGCAGGGATGACTTGCCATCACGCCGCAAATCCTCGGGCGACAGGTCTTCGGCCAGAATGAGTTTGAGCCAGTCCAGCACTTCGGAGGTGGACGGTTTTTTCTTCAATCCGGGTGTTTCGCGAATGTCAAAAAACTGTGTCAGCGCGGTTGTCAGCAACGATTCCTTCAGATCAGGAAAATGCAGGCGCACGATTGCCGCCAGCGTTTCAGGGTCAGGAAACGCAATGAAGTGAAAAAAACAGCGTCGCAGAAAGGCATCCGGCAGCTCTTTTTCATTGTTCGATGTGATGATGACCACGGGGCGGTGCAGGGCGCGGATCACTTCACCGGTTTCCTGCACCTGAAATTCCATCCGGTCGAGTTCCTGCAGCAGGTCGTTGGGGAATTCGATATCGGCCTTGTCGATCTCGTCGATCAGCAGAACCACACGGCCCGGTGCGTCGAATGCCTGCCACAGGGCGGCCTTGCGGATATAGTTGCGCACATCACGCACGCGCGCATCGCCCAATTGGCCGTCGCGCAGGCGGCTGACGGCATCATAGTCATACAGGCCATGCGTTGCCTTGGTTGTGGACTTCACATGCCATTCAATCAAAGGCAGAGAAAGTGACGCAGCGACCTGTTTTGCAAGTTCGGTTTTGCCTGTGCCCGGTTCGCCTTTGACCAGCAAGGGGCGCTGCAACGTCACTGCGGCATTGACGGCGATGGCCAGTGCGTCGGTGGCCATATAGGACGTGGTAGACGAGAATCTGACTGACATATCAATCCTATGCGGCGGGCGTTTCGTACGATGCAGTTTGCCTTCAAAATGTCGCAAGCTCTAGTGACATTGTACGCGCGTTGGGCTAATGCCTGCCCCAGAAGAAAAAGGAGATCGCAATGGCCGGGCTGTACCCGTCAACGCGTCCCACGGAACCGGAGAGTCTTGGAATGAAGGCCGAAGTATTCCTGCCCGAAGATTACCGTCCAGCGGAAGACGAGCCGTTTATGAATGACCGGCAGCTGGAATATTTCCGCCGCAAGCTGCTCGTGTGGAAACAAGAGCTGCTGAGCCAGTCTGCCGAGACGATCGACAATCTGCAGGATTCGGGGCGCAACGTGCCCGACATCGCGGATCGCGCATCCGAGGAAACAGACCGCGCGCTTGAGCTGCGCACGCGCGACCGGCAGCGCAAACTGGTCAGCAAGATCGATGGTGCGCTGCGCCGGATCGAAAATGGCGAATTCGGTTATTGCGAAATGACGGGTGAGCCGATCAGCTTGCGCCGCCTTGATGCACGGCCGATCGCGGTGATGACGCTGGAAGCGCAGGAAAAGCATGAACGGCGCGAGAAAGTGCATCGGGAAGACTGATCCGGATGGCACGGAAAGCAGCGCCGGGGGAAACGCCCCGGCGTTTTGCATTTGGGGGGATCAAATGAATCTGGCGGGCTGCGACATTGTGGTGATCGGGGCGGGTGTTGCGGGATTGACCGCAGCGCAGGCGTTGGCGCATAGCGGCGCACAGATCACCGTGCTGGAGCAGGCGGCAGGGTTGGAAAATGTCGGCGCGGGCATCCAGATCAGCCCGAATGGGGCGGCGGTGCTGCACCGACTGGGCCTCGCGGAGGCCCTGGATGCCGCATCGATGCGCGCGCAAGCTGTCGACATGTGCGACGGGTATTCGGGTAATCGCCTCATTCGTCTGGATGTGGCCAGACCAAACACCCCCGAGGGATACTCCTTTATCCACCGCGCGGATCTGATCGCGCTGCTGTACAATGGGGCCGTTCAGGCGGGTGCCGATATCCAGTTCAGCCAGAAAATCGACAGCATCGATGTGTCCGGGCGGCGCCCGCGTTTAATGACTGCCACGGGTGCTACCCATACGCCGCGCCTGGTGATCGGTGCTGATGGGCTGCATTCGCGTCTGCGTGCGGCGCTGACCGGTCCGGGTGCCCCGTTCTTTACCGGACAGGTTGCGTGGCGCGCGGTGATTCCATCGCAGCCCACCGCAGACGCCTTTGCTGAAGTACACATGGGCGAAGGCCGCCATCTGGTCAGCTATCCGTTGCGCGGCGGCACACAGCGCAACATCGTGGCGGTGGAAGAGCGTGGCGAATGGGCGGCCGAAGGATGGTCGCACCGCGATGATCCGGCGGCACTGCGCGCGGCATTTGCGCGATTTTCGCCCCGCGTGCAAGGCTGGCTCGACGCTGTCGACGAAGTGCACCTTTGGGGCCTGTTTCGCCATCCCGTCGCACGCCACTGGTGGAAAGCCCTTCCGGACGGCGCTGCGGCGATCCTGGGCGATGCAGCCCACCCAATGTTGCCGTTTCTGGCGCAAGGCGCGAATATGGCACTTGAAGATGCCGCAATGCTGGCAGCGCATCTTGGCGCCCACGATACCATTGCCGCGGGTTTGGCATCCTGGCAGAACGACCGCGCCCCGCGCGTCACGCGTGTCATTCACGCGTCAACCCGCAATGCGCAGGCGTTTCATCTCGCGGGCTGGCGGCGCGACGGGGCCCATCTGGGATTGCGGCTTATCGGTCGTCTTGCACCCCGCCTGATGACACGGCGGTTTGACTGGCTTTACGGCTATGACGTGCGGGATTTCTGATCTGGCGTCTTCCTCTTTGCAAAAGTATCCCACGGGGGTCCGGGGGTGTGAAACCCCCGGCGCTGGCCAAAAATACCACGTGCACAAGGCCAGCCAGGACATGTGCCCCGCGCCGATAAACACTATTAAACAAATGAAGTCGTTTATGGGGCCGCCCAC
>JANNKX010000407.1:0-10048 GCA_031396505.1 Rhodobacterales bacterium | reverse complement strand
TCCGCAGCCCCACGAAAGTCACCGGTGCCGAGCACCCCCTGCGCCCGGTCAAAGTCTGCCTGTTCGCCCAATGCCAGTTCGGCCCCACCCGTCGCGGGCGCATCCGGCGTCACCACCGGGGGGCCTGTTGCAGGCCCCGGTGCAGGCCCACCAAGCGTCAATTCCGGCAGGTCCAGAACGTTGCAACCCTCTTCCATCTCGCACAGCCGGAACTGCAGATCGCCCAGTTGTGCCGTGCCGTCCTGCACCACCCGGTTCAGGCGCAACTCGATCTCTTCCGTCCGCCCGTTCAGGCGTGCAAGCTCCGCCTCGATCGCGTCCAGCCGTTGCAACGCATCCCCCCCCGCCGCCCCGGAGGCGACAGCCCCCGAGGTGATCAGTTCGGATTTCAGCGCGTTGAACTGCCCGGCCAGCGCCGTGATCTGCGCCTTGATATCGGCCAGCGTTTCGGACGAGGTCTGCCCGAACGCAGGCCCTGTGAAAACCAAAGCCACTGAAACCGCCAGCCAGCGCAACATCATCGGATCAGGCCCCCGCGCCCACAGACAGCACCGTTACCGCGCGCCGGTTGCGCGAGAAGCAGCTTTCGTCCGAACACACCTCGATCGGGCGCTCCTTGCCATAAGATACCGTGCGCATCCGCGACGCCGACACACCCTGCGAGATCAGGAAATCCTGCACCGCACTCGCACGCCGCGCGCCCAGCGCAAGGTTATATTCCCGCGTGCCCTGCTCATCCGCATGGCCTTCGATGATGATTGCGTAGTCGCTGTTGGTGTTCAACCATTGTGCCTGTCCTGCCAGCGTCTGGCGTGCCGTGTCCGACAACGTCGACTGGTCCACCGCGAACAGCACCCGGTCACCGACCGTCTGGTTGAAATAGGCCACCGACCGCGGATCGGACGCATCGCCAAGCCCCCCCGATGTGATCCCGCCCGCACCCGCACCGCCCGCACCCCCGGCGCCGCCCGCACCGAAACGATCCGGGTTGTTACAGGCTGCAAGCGCCAGAACGGCGGTCAACAGAAAGGCTTTCGTTACATATGCCATGGGTTTATCCTTTTTTGGCTTTGGCTCGATTGCAGGCAATATATCAGGTTTTTTTGCCCGTGTGAATCACGGCAATAGCGGCGACCACGCCGGGTCCGATGCGGGCCCGCTGGTCTGCACCTGCCGCAGGTTGCGCCCCGAAATATCCACGCTGAACAGCGCCGGTTGCCCGTCGGCCCCCGCCCCTTGCCGCGTGAACATGATGACCCGCCCGTTGGGCGACCATGTCGGGCCTTCGTCCAGATACGACCCCGTCAGCAGCCCTTCGCCGCTGCCATCGGTGCGCATCACGCCGATGTGGAACCGCCCCTCGTTCTGCTTGGTAAACGCAATCAGATCGCCGCGCGGCGACCACACGGGCGTGCCGTAACGCCCCGCACCCGATGATACCCGCGTACCCTCGCCACCGCTGGCGGGCATCACGTAAATCTGCTGGTTGCCCGAGCGGTCGCTTTCAAACACGATCTGGCTGCCATCGGGGGAAAAGCTCGGGGCCGTTTCAATCGACGGCGCATTGGTCAACTGGGTCAACTGGCCCGACCCCACATCGACCGAGTAGATGTCCGAATTCCCCCCGCGTTCCAGACTGAACACCACGGTCTGCCCATTCGGCGCAAAGCGCGGCGCGAATGTCATCGTGCCGGGTTGTTCGCCAAGGCTGCGAATGGAAAGCGAGGCCACATCCATGATGTAGATCGCAGGAAACCCAGTGGAGTACGACGTGAACAGGATGCTGCCGCCATCAGGCGAAAACCGCGGGGCCAGCACGATGGACGAACTGTCCGTCAGATAGGCCACATTGGCCCCGTCATAATCCATCACCGCCAGACGTTTTAGCCGTGCATCCTTCGGCCCGCTTTCCTCCACGAACACCACACGCGTATCGAAATACCCCGTCTCGCCCGTGACCCGGCTATAGACCGCATCCGCCACCTTATGCGCCATCCGCCGCCAGCTTCCCGGCGTGCCCGCAAACTGCAGGCCCTCGCCATACGGCTCGCCCGAGGCCACGTCGAACAGCCGGAACTTGACCACGACCTGATCGCCCGACGCCGCCACAGCACCTGTGATCAGGATCGTCGCATTGATCGCCTGCCAGTCGTTATAGGCCACAGGCGCGTCAAAGCTGGTGACATTGCTGATGAACGCGTCCTGTCCGATTTCCCGGAACAGCCCCGAATTCGTCAAATCCGACGCCACCACCCGGCTGATATCGGCCGCCAACTGCCCCGCATCGCCAGTTTCGGCCACAAACTGCGGCAGCGCGAAGGGCATGGGTGACACGTTGGGATCGGTCAGGATAATCCTTGGAGGCTCCGCCCGCACGGGAAGCGTGGCCGCAAAAGACAGCGCCAGCGCCGCCATCATCGTTAGGGATTTGAACAGGGTCATAGGGTCGTCCTTTCGGTGCGGCGCGCTGCCGTTAGTGTCAAAGGGGTAGGGCCAGTGGCAACGCCACACCGGGCCGATGCGCGGAATGCTGCCACGGTCATCGCAATTGCGCCCCGCGCGGGTCAAACACGACCTCGATCTGCTTCCAGGTGTCATATTTTTCAGGCGGCAGGCCAAGCCCCTCGCGCCCGCAATCGCGCACCGCCGAAATCGCTGCCCGGCGCGCCGTTGCAATCGCTTCGGGTGTATCCCCGCTGCTTTCCACCAACTCGACGTTGATCGGCTTGCTGGACTGATCCAGCGTGATCAGCAGCGTGATCGACACGTTCAACGCCGCCGATCCGGCCGCCCCCAGATCCCAACACCGGTTGATCGTATTCGCCAATCCGTTGAGTTCCGCCGCATTCAGCGATTCGCCCAAAGATTGCGTCGTGCCACCGCCTTCGGTTGCCTCGCCCGCCAATGCCGCCTCAAGTGCTGCATCAATCGCCGCCTGATCGGCCGCCGCGTCTGGCACAGGTTCTTCTGCCGCAGGTTCATCCGCGACGGGCGCATCGGCAGGCGGCTCTTCTGACACCGGTTCTGCAACCTCTTCCGGCTCCACCGCCGCAACCTGCGTCGGTCGCGCACGCGGGCGCGGGCTGCTGGTGGGTGCAAGCGTCGGCGGCTCTGGCTGTTCGGGTATGATCTCGTCTGCCGCAGCCACAGGTGCCGTTTCCTCGACAGGCGGTTGTTCGACAACGGGTTGGTCCGTCACCTGTTCCGTCACCGCAGGCGTTGCCACCTCATCCTCGGTCACATCCGGCGTTTCCTCAACCGGCGTCGGCGCAATAATATCAGACGGGCGCGGACGCGGGCGCGCATCGGCCAGCGGGTTCGGCAAGGGCTGCGGATCATCCGATGGCGGCAGGGGCGCGGGATCGGCAAAGCCAGTTACCCCTTCCGGCACAACCTCAGGCTCGGGCGGCAGCTCCTCGACCACAGGCTCCGGCGGTGGTTCAACCACCTCTGGTTCCGCTGCAGGTTCCACCACAGGCTCTGGCACCTCTTCCGCCACAGGCACTGGCGGTGTTTCCACCGGCGGCGGTGTCGCCGCAATATTTGCCCGCGCCGCCGCCTGCAGCGCGTCAAGTTCAGCAGACGAAATGATCGACCCCGACACCACCGCCAGTTCCACCGGTTCAGGCGGCGAAAACAGCCAATCCCCCAGCAACAGCCAGAGGATCAGGGCCGCATGGCCCGCGCCGGAAATGATCTGTCCCGTATACATGCGCCCTTATTCGTTCGCTGCATCCGCGCCCAAGGTCGGGCCATCCGCATCTGTCACCAGCCCGATATTCGTGAAATCCGCCGCACTCAGCGCGCCCATCACCTGCGCCACCCGCTCATACGGGATCGCGCCATCTGCCCTGAGGAAGATCTTGTCATCGGTGCGTTCCGCCGCAATCGCCCGCAATCGTGTAATGAACGCCGCATCGTCCACTTCGGTTTCCTGAATCATCAAACGGCCATCCGCCGTCATCGTCACCGTCAGCGGTTCCTCCTGCGGGCTGGGCAAGGCGCTGGCCGCAGTTTTCGGCAATTCAATCGGCACGCCCACCGTCAACAAGGGTGCCGCGACCATGAAAATGATCAACAACACCAGCATCACATCCACCATCGGCGTGATGTTGATATCCGCCATCGCCTTGCTGCGGCCACGACGGCGCCCGCGCCGCCCGCCCCCGCCGCCGCCCTGTGCGACCCCCGCGCCCATCAGGCCGCGTCCAGCTGGCGTGACAGGATCGTGGCGAATTCATCGGCAAACGCCTCATACCCGCCCACAATCCGGTCACTGTCCGAATTCAGCTTGTTGTACGCGATGACCGCCGGGATGGCCGCCACAAGGCCGATCCCCGTCGCCATCAATGCCTCGGCAATCCCCGGTGCCACCGTCGCAAGGTCCGTGTTCTGCGTCGCCGCAATCTCGGTAAACGCATGCATGATCCCGTACACCGTGCCAAACAGCCCGATGAACGGCGCCGTTGACCCCACCGTCGCCAGGAACCCCACGCCGCTGTTCAACCGTTCGCTCTCGCGCGCAATTGCCACATCCATCGCCCGGTCGATCCGGCTTTGTGCGCCCGCAATCAGCCCGCCATCCTGCCGATGGCTGCGCCGCCATTCCAGCATGCCCGACGCAAATATCTTTTCAGACGCCCCGTCCGGCTGAGCGCCAATCTTCTCGAACAGCTCATCCAAGGGCTCACCCGACCAGAAGGCCCGGTCAAACACCGCCGCCTCGGCCTTGGCGCTGCGGTACAGGATGAATTTCTGCACCATGATCGCCCATGACCAGAACGACATGACCAACAGGCCAATCATCACCAGTTTTACCGTGAAAGTGGCCTGCAAAAACAAACCAAGCACAGAGAAATCAATCTCCTGCGCCAACGCAAGTGTTTCCGTTTCCATTCGCCTGCTCTTGTTATGACGATCTTTTGCCGCCGTTTGACCCATATCTACAGGGATTTGAACCCGATTGCCAACACAACCGGGTGATGCATGGGGGGAAATGATCGGAAATCCGCCCCCTTTGCCCGCATTTTGGGCCTATGCCGGGTTCAGCAGCATCCGCAACGCACTTGGCAGCCGCGCAGGCGTGCCACGATCCGTCAGCGCAACCAGCGTCACCACGCTCGCAAACAGCCGCTGATCGCCCCGCCACACGTCCTGCCCCAGCACAATCCGCGCCGCCGTCACACCCTGCACATCCGTGTGCACCACCAGTTCGTCATCAAACTGCGCAGGCGCCAGATAATCCGCCTCCAGCCTGCGCACCGCAAACACGATCCCATGGGTCCCCTTCAGCGCCACCTGATCAATCCCAAGGCCCCGCACCCATTCCGTCCGCGCCCGTTCAATGAACCGCAGATAGTTGGCGTAATAAACAATCCCCGCAAGATCGGTGTCCTCATAGTAAACGCGAATGGGGTGGAGGTGGCTGTGGGTCATGAGGTCTTTCCTTTTGCCTTGCGAGGCAACGCCCCAGAATTGCCGCGATCAAAGCGCAGAAATTGTCCAAGCCGCAACACAGAAGGAAACCCCACCGTGACCCCAACCCGCAAACTCCGCCTGTCAACACTCGCCCTTGCCGCAATCGCCATCCCGCAAATGACACTCGCCTACGACTTCGGTTTTGTCCGCGCGCCCGACTGGATGGATCCTTATGCCTTGGGCATGGGCCTGCTGACCGCCATGCTGATGGCGTTTTCGGCCTTCACCAAACCCGGCGATGTGCCCATCAGCGCGCTGTACCGCACCCGCCTGAACGGGGTTGCCAACTTTGCCTTCAAGTCATTTCAGGTTGTCGGCACCCTTTTCATCGCGCTGATTTTCGTCGGCATGTTCCTCGCCCGCCTCTGATCAGGCGACCCAGCCCTCAGGATGCCGCGCGGCCCACCCGCGCGGCCAGCCGGAACGCGTGGCTTGCATCCCCCGCCATGTCCGGCAACACCGGATCATAGCCTGCACGGATCACCGCACCAATCTCTGGCCGCAACACCTCCACCCCCGCCACCATCGCCAGGGGTGCCACGTCCACAAACGCCCGGTCCGACCACAGCAAAATCACCTGCACCGCCTGACTTAGCGCCAGCGCCTCCGCTGGCACCGCAGATAGATGCCCATCCATCCGCACAAACACAAACGCCGCGCGGATAGCACCCCCTTCATCAAACCGGAACACCCGGTACTGGTTCGCCCCCGCCGCCTCCAGCCGCGTCAATAACCCCTCCAGCCCCGCCACCAGCCGGTCAAGGTTCGGCACGCCCCGCAGATCATCCCAGTCGCGCACAAAGAACACCATCAGGTTCGCACCCAGTTCCGTGTCCACCTCACCCATCCGGTGCCCCGCCAGCGTCACCACCGCCTCCAGCGCGCCCTTCATCACCCCCAGCGTCGTGTCATCCACCCCAAAGATCACCGGCACAATCGGCCGCCCCCAGCGGGCAAACAGATAGCTGCCATCGGTGCGCGTAAACAGGGCTGTCACATCGTCGGGGGTCAAGGCGCGCACTCACATTCCGGGTCGCCCAGCCATAATAAGCCACGCCGAAAACGCAACCCTGCCTTGCACATCTTGGCCGCGTCATTGCCTTGACTTCGCCACCCC
Source organism: Rhodobacterales bacterium (assembly GCA_031396505.1). Lineage (GTDB taxonomy): Bacteria > Pseudomonadota > Alphaproteobacteria > Rhodobacterales > Rhodobacteraceae > JAAFHS01. The sequence continues at coordinate 3,453 of JANNKX010000407.1, read as the reverse complement.
GCGGGCGTTCCCTGAAACCATGACCAACGCAGCCGACTGGACGGGCCTGACATCCGATGCGACAGCCGACCTGCTGTCCACCCTGATCCGCTGTCACAGCCCCGATCCCCCGGGGGACGAGGCACGTGTCGCAAAAACCCTTGCCCGCGCCCTGCGCGATCTGGGCTTTGCCCCCCAGGTCGAAGAATTTGCGCCCCGCCGTTTCAACGTCATCACCCGCATCAAAGGCGGCCCAAAACCCGCCCTAAAACCCGCCCTCGTATTCTCCGCCCATACCGACACGCTGCCCCCCTGCAACGGCCACTGGACCCATGATCCGTTCAGCGGCCATGTCGCCGATGGCCGCGTCCACGGGCGCGGGGCGTGCGACATGAAATCCGGCCTTGTCGCCATGATCTCTGCCGCCCTTGCCCTGCGCGCAACACCCCTGCAAGGCGATCTGATCCTCGCCTTCACCGGGGGCGAAAGTTCTGCCTGCCTCGGCGCGCGCCGTCTGGTTGAAACCCATGCCCTGCAAGGCGCCGGGGCCATCCTTGTCAGTGAACCCACGTCGCTGCGCGTCGCCACCGCCGAAAAGGCCGCCCTCTGGCTGCGCATCACCGCGCATGGCATCGCAGGTCACGTGTCGGGCGATGGCTCCAAAGGCGGCAAATCCGCCATCCTCGCCATGCTCAGCTTTCTGGGCCGCGTGCCATCCGCCCTGCCGCATGACCGCCATCCCCTGCTCGGCTGCGTCACATCCAACGTCGGCCGCATCACGGGCGGCACCGCGATCAACCTCATGCCCGACCGCTGTGTCGTCGAACTCGACCTGCGCCTTCTGCCGCACCACGATGCAGACCTCGTCCAGTCGCGGCTGGAGGATATGGCCGGCGATGGCTTCAGCTTTGACCGGATCGACCTGAAACCCGCTGTCGATACCGCCCCCGACCACCCTTTCGCCGCCCTCTGCCTCGCGCAGGCCACAAGCGTCACCGGCCTGCCCCCCGACCCCATCGGCGTCACGTATTTTTCCGACGCCGCCGTCCTTTGCCCGGCATTCGATTTGCCAATGGCGATCATCGGGCCGGGAACGCTGGGCGGGTCCGGCGGTATCAACGAAAGCGTGGCCGTGGCCGATGTGATGACGGCCGCACGGGTCTATGCGGGGATTGCAAGGGGGTGGCTGGGGTAACGGGCGTGGCGGTTCGTACGGTGACTATTGTTCTTAATCCGCCGAGTGGCGGCTGCAGGGGACTTTGCGGGCATTGACCCCCTTCCTTCCTTGCCCGGCATCAAGGCGCACTTGCGCCGCCGGGCCGCGCCCGCCTCCCGGTCCGGCCACGGGCCGAGCGTTCTTCGCGGAAATCGTCCACTGGACGATTTCTGATTGCTCATCACCCCCCTGTGGGCGGGCGCGGTTGCAACGTTACCGCCTGGAATATCGGTGGGAGTGGTTGAACCATAAAGTGCCAAGAACAAGTGTTGCAGCGCCCATCCGGCTGTCAAGCGCATCCCTTCGTTGCATGAAGACCTATGACAGCTTTGGCCTCTGTTGCGTCACTTACTTCCCCCAATGAAAAACCCCCGGCCGAAAGGACGGGGGTTGATCGGGTGAGCTGTTTCCAGCCCCAGCTTACGGATTAAACGCCGCCGTTTTCACGGATGGCTTTTTTCCGCGCGAGCTTGCGCGCACGGCGCACGGCTTCGGCGGATTCGCGGGCTTTCTTGACGGAGGGCTTCTCGAAATGTTGCTTGAGCTTCATTTCACGAAACACACCTTCACGCTGAAGTTTTTTCTTCAGGGCGCGAAGAGCCTGTTCGACGTTGTTGTCACGGACGCTGACCTGCATGTGGTTGTCACCACCTTCCTAAGTTAGAGTTGCACTATGATGTGCAGGCAGGCGCGCTATAACAAAGCCGATGGCCCTTGTCCACAAAAGGAGACGCGCGATGACAGACCCTGTAAAAGATGCCGTTCTGGATGCGGCTTTGGCGCATGTGCCGTTCGATGGCTGGTCCGAGACGACGCTGCGGGCGGCGATTGCCGATTCGGGGGTGGCACCGGGTCTGGCGCGGGCGTTGTTTGCGCGGGGGGCGGTTGATCTGGCGCTGGCCTATCATCAGCGGGGCGATGATGCGATGCGCGCAGGGCTAGCGGCGCGGGATATGGCGGGCCTGCGGTTTCGGGAAAAGGTGGCGCTGGCGGTGCGGCTGCGGCTGGAGGCGGCAGACAAGGAATGCGTGCGGCGGGGGACGACGTTCTTTGCGCTGCCGCAGCATGGCGTTGACGGGGCAAAGGCGATCTGGGGCACGGCGGATGCGATCTGGACGGCCCTGGGCGACAGCCAGCGGGATTTCAGCTGGTACACGAAGCGGGTGACATTGTCTGGGGTCTACGGGGCGACGGTGCTTTACTGGCTGGGGGACGATTCGCCGGAGCATCAGGCGACATGGGCGTTTCTGGACCGCCGGATCGAGGATGTGATGCAGTTCGAAAAGTTCAAGGCAGCGGTCAAGGCGAACCCCTTGGGCAAGGCGATTGTCGATGGGCCGCTGGCGTGGCTGCAACGTGTGCGCGCGCCGATCGTGCCGGATGACATGCCGGGCCAGTTCCGCAATTTCAAAGGGTAGGAACGGATGGCATTGAATATTCCGGAATCGCATCTGATGCGGGCCATCGAAATTCGTGAACCGGGCGAGCCGGAGGTGCTGGTGCCTGTGACAAAACCGGTGCCGGTGCCGGGGCATGGCCAGATCGTGATCCGTGTGGCCTATGCGGGGGTGAACCGGCCGGATGCGCTGCAACGCGCGGGGGCCTATGCGCCGCCCGCCAATGCCTCGCCCTTGCCGGGGCTGGAGGCGTCGGGGACGGTGGTGGAGATGGGGCCGGGTGTGACGCGCTGGTCGCCCGGTGACAAGGTCTGTGCGCTGCTTCCGGGGGGCGGGTATGCGGAATATGCGCTGTGCCATGCGGACCACGCGCTGCCGGTGCCGGAGGGGATGGGAATGGCAGAGGCGGCCTGTCTGCCGGAAACCTGTTTCACGGTGTGGTCGAATGTGGTGATGCGGGGCGGGCTGCAGGCGGGGGAGCGGTTTCTGGTGCATGGGGGATCGTCTGGCATTGGCACGACGGCGATCCAGATCGCGCGGGCGATCGGGGCGCGGGCTGTGACGTCGGACATGGTGATGTCGCACACCATGCTGGCAATGGAAATCAGCACCCCCGGCGGGCCCCAGGTGCTGCAGCCGGTGACCCTGCCGGTGCCGGTGCCGGGGCATGGCCAGATCATCATCCGGGTCGCCTATGCCGGGGTGAACCGGCCCGATGCGCTGCAGCGTGCCGGGGCCTACGCGCCGCCCGCGTCCGCCTCGCCGCTGCCGGGGCTGGAGGCGTCGGGGACGGTGGTGGACATGGGGCCGGGTGTGGCGCGCTGGCAGATCGGCGACAAGGTCTGTGCGCTGCTGCCGGGC
>JANNKX010000259.1:0-12806 GCA_031396505.1 Rhodobacterales bacterium | reverse complement strand
GCCACGGTCTGGCGTTCCAGCTCATCGCATTTGTTCAGGAACGTCAGGCGGAACGCGTAGCCGATGTTGCGGAAGATCTCGGCATTCTGCGCCCAGGTGATGACGGTGCGCGGGCTCATCACGGTGGAAAGATCGCCGTTCATGAAGGCGGTGCGGGTCAGGTCGGCCACGGTGACCATCTGGTTGATGGTCTTGCGGCCTTTCTCGGTGTTGTAGTGCGGGCTTTTCGCCAGGACGATAGCAGCCTCGGCGTCGTGGCTCAGGTAGTTCAGCGTGGCCACCAGCGACCAGCGGTCCATCTGCGCCTGATTGATCTGCTGGGTGCCATGATACAGACCCGTCGTATCGCCCAGACCCACCGTATTCGCCGTGGCAAACAGCCGGAAATACGGGTTCGGCGTGATGATTTCGTTCTGATCGAGCAGCGTCAGCTTGCCGTCATGCTCCAGCACGCGCTGGATCACGAACATCACATCCGCGCGCCCCGCATCATATTCGTCAAACACAATCGCCACCGGGTTGCGCAAGGCCCATGGCAAAATCCCCTCGTGGAATTCCGTCACCTGCTTGCCGTCGCGCAGCTTGATCGCGTCCTTGCCGATCAGGTCGATCCGCGAAATATGCGAGTCAAGGTTCACCCGCACCGTGGGCCAGTTCAACCGCGCGCCGATCTGTTCGATATGCGTCGATTTGCCCGTCCCATGATAACCCTGGATCATCACCCGGCGGTTATAGGCAAAGCCTGCCAGGATCGCCAAAGACGTATCGGGATCGAACTTGTAGGTCGGGTCAATCGCGGGCACCCGTTCGGACGGTTCGGCAAACCCGCGCACCTTCATATCGGTGTCGATGCCAAACATATCGCGGACAGAGATGTCCTCGGTGGGTTTCGCCAGTCTGTCGAGCATTCCGTCCGCCATGATGATCGTGCCTGAGATTAGGGGGGTGGCCCTGACAGGCCTGTTCCGCGTTATTGGAACATAACCGGGCAGGGTTCAAGGGCAAGGCACGCGCAGGGCAAGCGCCGCGTCAGAAATTCCCGAAAAACGCGGTGATGTCGAAATAGATCTCTTCGGTCTGCGACCCCGTTTGCAAGGTCAGCAGGTCGAAAATCCGCGTCCCGTCCTGCACCAATGCCTGCGATTGCACCTGTGCCAGCGGGCGGTTCTGCGCAAGCCAGGCATATTCCGCAGGCACCCCGTCGGATGACCTCTGCGCGCCTTCGATGATGATGGCCGTCGCTGGTGTGGCACCATCGCCACCCGCATAGGTGATTTCGGCATGGGCAGCAACGGACAACACCAACAGCGATGCCGCGACAAGCCCAAGAAGATGCTTTCGGATCATGGCTTTACCTTTCATTGGATAACATCAAAACACTATGCCCATACAGCGTCTGCGACAATTCAGGCATTCCATACCTCTTGCCGACGCCGCCATCCTGCGCCATCTACTGTTTAGGGGATGCGTCATGTTGCCCACCAAAGATATCATCGTCTTCGATGTCACCTGCATTTTCTGCTCCGGCTTTGCCCGCTTCATGCACAAACGCGATACCGCAGGGCAATTCATGTTCGTCACTGCGCAATCTGAAACCGGGCGTGCGCTTTACCGCAAATACAGCCTCGATCCTGATGATATGACCACCAACATCGTCATCGTGGACGGCATCGCCCATACCAAAATGCGAGCATTTGCCGCCGCAATGCACGCCCTCGGCGGGGTCTGGCGGCTGGCCGCATGGCCCGCGCTGTTGCCGCGCCCCATGGCCGACTGGATCTACGACCGTATCGCCCGCAATCGTTATGCCTTTGGCAAGCGGTCCTGCCCGACACCGCCACCCGCGATGAAAGCCCGCCTGATTGAATAGACCCATCCTTGTGCTCGGCGGCTACGGCGTCTTTGGCGCGCGCGTGGCCATCGGCCTCGTCGCGGATGGCGAGACAGTCATCGTCGCTGGCCGCAGCCTTGCCGCCGCACAGGCGCATTGCGCCATCCACGGCGGCACGCCCATCGCACTTGACCACACCGCCGCCGATTTCGCCGCACGCCTGCGCGATATCGCCCCCTATGCCGTGATCGATGCCGCAGGCCCGTTTCAGGATTACACCAACCATGCCATCGCCCGTGCCGCCGTGGCCGCAGGCGCACATTCCCTTGATCTGTCCGATGATGCCGCCTTTACCACCGGCATCACCGTCCTTGATGCAACCGCCAAATCCGCAGGCGTCACGGTTCTGTCGGGCGTCTCTTCGGTGCCCGCCCTGTCCTCTGCCGCCGTCACCATGCTTGCCGAAAACCTGACCGATATCCACGATATCGACTCGACCATCCTGCCCGGCAACCGCGCGCCCCGTGGCCTGTCCGTGATCCGCGCCATCCTCGCGCAGGCCGGCCGCCCCCTGACCCTGTGGCGCGAAGGTCCCGCACCCGCCAAGGGGTGGACCCGCGCCACCCGCATCCCCCTGCACCTGCCCGATCAATCCCTGTCGCCCCGCCCCGCCAGCCTGATCGGCGCGCCCGATCTTACCCTGTTCCCCGCTCATTTCCGCGCCCGCAACGTCACCTTCCGTGCCGGGCTGGAACTCGGGATCATGCACCACGGCCTGACCATCCTGTCATGGCCCACCCGCCTTGGCCTCATGCCCCCCATCACTGCCCTCGCACGCCCCCTGCAATGGGCTGCCAATCTGCTGAAACCCTTCGGCACCGACCGTGGCGGTATGCGTGTGCGCGTCATGGGGCAGGGGCCGGATGGCCCCGTCACCCGCATCTGGACCCTGATCGCCGGTGCCGCCGACGGCCCCCATATCCCTGCCATCCCCGCCCGTGTGATGATCGCTGCCTTGCGCGCAGGCCGCGTGCCCTCCGGCGCGCGCCCCTGCCTTGCCGCATTCCCCCTCGCCGCTGCCGAGGCCGTCATGGCCCGCTATGCCATCACCATCGGCATCACTGAAACGCCCAGCCCCCACCTATTCCAGCAGGCCCTCGGCCCCGCCTTCGCCAGCCTTGCAGCCCCCGTGCAAGACCTGCATGCCGTGATGTCGCACCGCCGCTGGCAGGGCGGCGCATCCGTCACGCGGGGCAGGGGCCTCATCGCCCGCGCCATCGCCACCATCATGCGCTTCCCCCCCGAAAGCCGCGATACGCCCCTGACCGTGACGATGGAACGCAGCGGCCAGACCGAACGCTGGACCCGCAACTTCAACGGCCGCCGCTTCCGCTCCACCCTGCGCTGGAACGGCACCCGCCTGACCGAACGCTTCGGCGCGCTGACCTTCACCATCGCGCTGCACGCAAAAGACGGCCAACTGCACTACCCCGTCACCCAAGGCTGGTTCCTTGGCATCCCGCTGCCACGCTGGTCCCTGCCGCGCAGCGACACGACCGAATCCACCGACGGCCCCCACCCCACCTTCGACGTCGCCCTCAGTTTGCCATTAATCGGTGCCATCGTGCGCTATCAGGGCTGGTTGCAGCCAGCCGCCTCACCCTGAACCGCCTCCTGCCGCCAACCTGTACGCGTGCCAAGTGACCATGACCACCACAACGCCTGTCCAACGCTGGTCTGCCGCAATCCTGATCGGGCTGTCCGGGGCACTCGTGATGTATGCCATGTTGGGCCGCTTGGGAAAGGACGCCGAAATTGTGGTCTTCGCCTTTGCCGGGGCATTCCTCGCGGGCATCTGGTCAGGAAGGTACTTTGGCCATCCCGGCGGCGATGGCGTGCTCGCGGCGACGGCCGGCGCAGCGTTTGCCACCGTGCTTGGTGTCATCCTCGCCACTCTTTTCTTAGGCATTTTTGTAGGAAAGGGCTTGGGTGGCATTCTGTTCACGCTTATCCTCGTGCCGCCCGTGGTAGCCATGTGGCTGGTCTTTTCCGGGACGGGCCCCCTTGTCTGGCTCTTCGCTTTTGCGATCACCCACACCATCATGCGCATTTTGCGCAAGCATGGCGTCTGACGCCACCTCCGCTCTCATCAATCCCTGCACAACTGCTGCCCGCCCTCTGCAGTGCAACCGTTCCATCCTTGGCCAAAGCAACCCGCAAAGGACAAACGGATGCACATCACCCATCGCCTCTTCGCTGCCACGCTGATCGCCATGTCCGGCACCTCTGTCATGGTGGCCATGACCGGACCCCGCCACCTTGAATTGGGGCTGGTCCTTGCTGCCACCTGCGGCGCCTTCATCGCAGGTATCATCGCAGCGCCATTGTTCGGGCAGCCCGACAGGCAGGGCGCGATCATGGCCTGCCTCGGCGCCGTCTTTACCACCGTCTCGGGTGCCGCCATCGCGGGCATCGGCTATGGCATCATCGCCGCAGAACCGGGGGCTTTTCTCATCGCACCTTTGGTCGTCGGGGCCATGATCTTGTCATCGGCGCATATCCTCATGGTCTGGCTCGCCACCATGGCAGGGGCGCATCTGGTCATGTGGTTCCTGCGCAGCACACCCGACTGGACGGATTGATCTGCATCCGAACCCCGAACGTCCCCTCCCGCCTGCGGGCGGGGGCCGCCTATTCCCTGAAAAACCGGCTGTCCTTGATCTGATCCCAGGCCCAGACAACCTCTTGCAGCCGTTCCTCATCGGACCTGTCCCCACCGTTCATATCCGGATGAAGATCCTTTACCAACGATTTGTATTGCTTGCGAATTTCCGTCTTGGTCCAGGTATCCCGCGCATCCAGCACCTCGATTGCCTTGCGCTCTGTCGGGGGCAGTTTGCGCGTCGATGCCGCAGGCCCGCGCCCCGGATTCTGCGTCGCATTGCTGCCCAGCAATTCCATCGGGTCATCCACCCCCAGCCGCTGCCACGCCCGCCCGTCATCCTTCTGGCTGAAGGGTTTTGTCTCGCGGCCCCAGACCCGGTCCTTGTCGATGAACTTCTGAAACTCTTCATCCGTCGTGCCGTTGAAGAAATTCCATTTCAGATTGTACTCGCGCACATGGTCCTTGCAGAACCAATAGTACTCATCCAGCACATCCGGCGACTTTGGCGCACGATAGGCGCCTGCCTCCTTGCATCCCGGATATTCGCATCCCTTGTTCGATGTCTCGAACGCGCCGGAAAAGCCCCGCCGCCCGGTCTTGCGGCGTTTCTTGTCGGCAGATGCCGAAATATCGAACTCAAAGGGTGGGCGATTTGACATGGGCGGCCTTTCCGACTCGGCGCCAAGAGTTTAGAAGTTTTGTCAGCAGAGAACAGGGGGCACGACAACTAAATGACCGCAGAACAGGACTTGCGTGGTCGCCTGACCGCCGCCTTTGCCCCCGACCGTCTGGAAATCGCCAATGACAGCGCCAAACACGCAGGCCATGGCGGCGATGACGGGTCCGGCGAAAGCCATTTTTCCGTGCTGATCCGCGCCCCTGCCCTGGCCGCCATGCCCCGCGTCGCCCGCCACCGCGCCGTGCATGCCGCATTGGGCGATCTGAACACCCGCATCCACGCGCTGGCCCTCGATATCGGTTAGGCGTCCTGTTTTCTGTCTGAAAATATCCTTGGGGGTGAATTGCCGCGTCATCGGCAAGAGGGGGGCAGACAGCCCCCTCTGTTTTTTCACTGGTCACAACTGCGCGATTTGTCCCGTATGCGGCGGCATGCGAACCCGCTACACTCGCGGCATGAATCAGTTAAGTCGCCTGAATCCGTCGCTTGAACTCCACATGACGCGGCTGTTTCGCGCACCGCTGCCTGCGTTCTGGCGCTGCTGGACCGAACCCCGCCTGTTGATGAAATGGTGGGCCCCGTCACCTGTCCTGACCACCGAGGCCGAAATTGAACTGCGCCCCGGCGGGCGGTTCTACACCCTCTATCTGCATCAGGACGGCACCACTGATGGCGTCGAGGGCTGTATCCTTGAAATCGCCCCGCAACAGCGCATCGTCTTCACCGACCTGATGGCGCGTGACTTTCACCCTGCCGCCCGCCCCGCCGTCGGCTATACCGCCACCATGACACTCGATGTCGAATCCGGTGGTACGCGCTTTACCATCCGCATGCACCACGCCACCCCCGCCGCCCGGCAATTGCATGATGACATCGGTTTCCACGAAGGCTGGGGCATCGCCGCATCGCAACTGGGTGCATTGGCCGACAGCCTGCGCGGCTGATCACGCAAGTTACCAAAGCGTTAATATGAACCCATTTTGAAAACCTAACCAGTTGATATAAAACAGGATAGTCTAAAATTGACAGCCGTCAATTTTCGCGCGTGCTATCACATTCCGGCACCACCCACGCCCGACAGCCACTCCATCAACGCAGGCCGCACCGTATCCGCCCCGCTGGCGCGTGCGGCGTCAATCACCGCTTTGGCTTGCGTCAGATCAACCCGCCGCAGCAGCGCCTTGACCGGCCCGATGGAGGCAGGCCGCATCGACAAGGTCCGCAACCCGATCGCCGCAAAGGCCAGCGCCTCGATCGGCCGCCCCGCATCCTCGCCACAGAATGACAAGGGCGTGCCCGTCTCGCGGCACCGCGCCACAATCTGTTCCAGAAACCCCAGAAAGCTGATGTTCAACGTATCATAGCGCCGCCGCACCAGTTCGTTCTCGCGGTCCGCTGCGTAGAAGAACTGCTTCAGGTCATTGCCCCCGATGCTGATGAAATCCACCAGCTTGAAAAACGACGCGGGCGCAAAGGCAAGGCTCGGCGTTTCCAGCATTGCCCCCACTTCAACGGTGTCCGGCACGACATGACCCAGACTGCGTTCGCGGTGCACCTCGCGCAAAAGATGTGCGCGTGCCGCCTGAAATTCGGACTGTTCGGTGATGAACGGAAACATCACCCGCAAATCGCGCCCGTGCGCCGCCCGGATCAGCGCCTGACACTGCATCCGCAACACGCCCGGCTTGTCCAACCCCACCCGGATCGCGCGCCAGCCCATTGCAGGGTTCGGCTCGTCCTGCGGCTTCATGTAGGGCAGCACCTTGTCCGACCCGATATCCAGCGTGCGAAACGCCACCGGCCGCCCCTTGGCCGCATCCATCACGCGGGCATACAGCGCCGCCAATTCCGCCCGTTGCGGCATCTTGTTGCGCACCAGAAACTGCAACTCGGTGCGGAACAGCCCCACGCCTTCCGCCCCTGACCCCTCCAGCGATGGCAGGTCCGCCATCAGCCCCGCATTCATCATCAGGCTGATCGTGGTGCCGCACTTCGCCGTCGCAGGCAGGTTTTTCAGTGACGCATAGCGTTTCTGCGCCTCGGCCTGCATCGCGATCTTTTCGCCAAAGGCGCGCGCCACCGTCTCATCGGGGCGCAGATGCACGATGCCCTGATCGCCGTCCACCAGAATGGGGTCGCCGTTCAATGCCTCCGCCGTGATCCGGTCCGCATTGATCACCAGCGGAATGGCCAGCGCGCGTGCCACAATGGCCGCGTGCGATCCGACCGATCCCTCCTGCAGCACCACGCCGCGCAGCTTGCGCCCGTATTCCAGCAGTTCCGCAGGCCCGATGTTGCGCGCCACCAGCACCGGGTTTTCCGGCATTTCCGCCCCGGTGTCCTTGCCTTGCCCGGTCAGAATGCGCAAAAGCCGGTTGGCCAAATCATCCAGATCGTGCAGCCGTTCGCGCAAATACGCATCCGGCACCTGTTCCAGCCGCGCACGCGTCGCCGATTGTTCCTTTTCCACCGCAGCTTCCGCCGACAGGCCAAGGGCGATGTCCTCTTCCATCCGGCGCAGCCAACCGCGCGAATGGGCAAACATCCGGTACGCCTCCAGCACTTGTTTCTGGTCCTTGTCCAGACTTTCGGCTGCCAGCAGATCATCGACCGACACCCGCAATTGCCCCACGGCGTCGCGGATGCGTTCGATTTCGGTCAAGGGGTCATCGGCCACCGGGTTGGTCACCACCACCCGCGCCTCATGCAGCCAGACCCGCCCCTCAGCCGATCCTTCCTGCCCGGTGGTGCCCCGGATCATCACCTGCTGACGGTGCAGCGCGCGCATCGCGTCGCCCTCGCCGTTGAACACGCCCAGTTCCGTCATTTCAGCCAACACCATGGCCACGACTTCCAGCGCGTAAACCTCGTCATCCGAAAACAGCCGCGCGGTTTTCGATTGCACCACCAGCACGCCCAGCTTTTCGCCAACCCGCTGGATCGGCACGCCGAGGAAAGACGAATAAATCTCCTCCCCGGTTTCCGGCATGAACCGGAACCCCTTTTCGGCGGGTGCATTTGCCGTGTTGATCGGATTTGCCGACCGCGCCACGCGCCCCACAAGACCTTCGCCCAGTTTCATCCGGGTCTGGTGCACGGCCTCCGCCTTCAACCCTTCGGTCGCGCACAACTCCAGTGTTTCAGGATCGCGGAACAGGTAGATCGAACAGACCTCCGACCCCATGCTGTCGGCGATCAGATGCGTAATCGTATCCAGCCGGTCCTGCCCTTTTGCGGGCACAGCCAGACTGTCGCGCAGGCGGCGCAGCAGTTTGCGACTGTCACTTTCTGTCCGTTCCGGCATTCACGCATCCCTTCGGGTCGTTTGGCCCTTAGAGCATAAGGCGCGACACAACGGAACTGGGCATGTGGTGTGTTACAGAACCGTTCGAACCACCGCCTTGAGCGCAGTTTGACTTATACTGTGGGCCGCTCCAATGTCCGCTGCCCAGCCGGACAGGTTTCCGAAGACGACCACTGCCTCGCAGCGCCGCTGGTTGGTTCAGCCGTCGGTCAATCAATCAGGGCGTCAGCCCGCTGCCCGGCGCGCGCGTGGTGGATCGGCAGTGTTCTTCCATAAAGCTGCCGTGTGCGCTCGACGCTGCCCACCATGCCTTGCTCCTGCGCATAGGAAAGGATGGCAACGTAGCGGGGCGTGGTGCCTTTCAGCGGTGCGACACGATGCAACGAGTAGCGTCCTTTGAACAGCTGCAGATCGCCGGGTTCAAGCGTCAGTGAAATCACTTTGTCGGACGTGCCATCAAGCGCCTTTGCAACCTCGTCAAAGTTCTCGTCCTCGCTGCTGCGTATCATTGGGGCGTATTCAAACGCGCCGCCACGGTCTGCGTTCTGCAGCGCCAGCGTGACGGTGTAATTGTTCGTGTCAAAGTGCCATGGGAACCCATTGCCCTCCCAGGCCGCATTCACGATCACGTCGGCCAGCGGGTCGGCATAGCGAAAGAAACGGTCTTCGGGTTCTTCAAGACATTCCCGAATGAACGTGTCGAACCCGTCGCTGTCGACGATGGTGCGCAACGCGCCATCTGCGTGAAAGTTATCTGCCGGGATGAACGCGTTCGATCTGTCAAAGAACCGGCGTCTGGGATCGGTCTCGGGCAGGGTCGCGTCGTCCGTTGTGAAATAGGCGTTGGTGCGCGAGTAACTGCGGTGGCCTTTGTCGGCGACGCCGTGGGCTTCTGCAACTGCAGCGGCGATCCCCGTCGGTGTCAGAAAGCCCTTGAGGACGGCGCATCCTCGCGATTTCAGCTCACCGCGCACCCGGGTCAAGACTGCATCACGCAAAGGTCCGGGCGTCGAAACCGGATAGATCTCAAAGTTGATCAGGTCACTGGCCGCAAGTTGCATTTGCTCGTCCACGATTGAGGTGCAGAGACCTTATTACAGTCTCTTGGCAAGTTGCACGCTACCGGGAACACGACATTCGGGGTCGTTTTCAGCGGAAGTCGGGAAAGCGGTCACTGGCCGAGCGGACATCGACGGCGGCTTCATCCGCATCGCAGACTGATTATGCTGTGCGCCGCCCGAACAACTGTCCGGGCCTGCAGGCAAAGCTTTCCAAAAGTCTTAACAGACCCTGAACGCGCCAGATTAACCTCTTGAAATCATTGATACGAAAAAGCGTCCCACCGTTGGACGTCCCGTCCCTCAGGCTGTCTCCAACCCGAAGGCATCATGCAAAGCCTGCACCGCAAGCTCCATATATTTCCGGTCGATCAGGACCGAGATTTTGATCTCCGACGTCGTGATCACCTTGATGTTGATATTCTCCGCCGCCAGCGCGTTGAACATCGTCGCCGCCACCCCCGCGTGGCTCCGCATCCCGATGCCCACGACCGAAATCTTCGCCACATCCGGGTCCTGCACGAGGTCAGCATAGGAAATCGCTCCCGATGCCTGTGCATCCTCCATCGCCTTTTTCGCGCGCAGCACCTGATTGGTCGGGCATGAAAAGGTCATGTCCGTATAGGCCCCACCCGTTTCCATCTCGGATATATTCTGCACGATCATATCGACGTTGACCCCGGCCTCGGACAGCGGGCCGAAAATGGCCGCAGCGATCCCGGGGCGGTCTTGCACCCGCACCAGCGTCAGCTTGGCCTCATCCCGGCTATAGGCCACACCCGACACAACTTTCGATTCCATGATTTCATCCTCGTCACAGACCAGCGTCCCTGAATCTTCATTCGTCTCTTCAAACGATGAAAGCACCCGCAGCCGCACCTTATAGCGCATCGCCAGTTCCACCGACCGCGTCTGCAAAACCTTGGCCCCCAGGGACGCCAGTTCCAGCATTTCCTCAAACGCGATCTTGTCCAGCTTGCGCGCACGCGCCACGATCCGTGGATCGGTGGTGTAGACCCCGTCGACATCGGTATAGATATCGCAGCGTTCCGCACCAAAGGCCGCCGCAAAGGCCACCGCCGTCGTATCCGACCCGCCGCGCCCCAGCGTCGTGATCCGTCCCTCCGGGCTGACGCCCTGAAACCCGGCGACAACCGCGACCTTGAACCCTTCGGCAAACTTCGCATCTAGATGGGCGCGCGGAATATCGATGAACCGCGCCGCCGAATGCGCCGATGTGGTCTGGATGGGTACCTGCCAGCCCTGCCATGACCGTGCGGGCACGTCCATTTCCTGCAAGGTCAATGCCATCAACCCCGCAGTCACATTCTCGCCCGCCGATACCACCGCATCATATTCGCGCGCATCAAACATCGGCGAGGTGCTTTCCACCCAGCCCACCAGCTCATTGGTCTTGCCCGACATCGCGCTGACGATGACGATCACGTCATAGCCGCGCGCCACCTCACGCTTGACTTTGCCCGCCGCATTTTTGATGCGCGCAAGATCGGCCACCGACGTGCCGCCGAATTTCATCACCAGAAGCGGCATAATGTCCCCCGCCTGTCATCTTTTGTCGCGGGCTGTTTATGCAAGCGGCCCGCAGGGTGCAAGGGGCCGCCGCCTTTGGGGGCATCGAGCCCCCGCAGGCGGCCCTGCCGTGGAAGGGTGACAGCCGATCGCGCCGGATGGCAGGCGTTCACAGCGCGCGCCAGCCGATATCGCGCCTGCAAAACCCCTCCGGCCAGTCAACCGCATCCACCATGGCATAGGCCCGGGCCTGTGCGCTGCGCAAATCGCCCCCCCGTGCCGTCACCGCCAGAACCCGCCCGCCTTGCGCCGTGATCGCGCCGTCAACCATCGCCGTGCCCGCATGAAACACCATGTTCCGGCTGTCCTCGGGCAATCCGTCAAGCCCTGCGATCACGCTGCCGCGTGCATAGGTCCCCGGATAGCCCTTCGCCGCCATCACCACGCACAGCGCATGGTCATCCGCCCAATGCACCTGTGCGGCGTCCAGCCGCCCGTCCGCGCAGGCCAATAGCAGATCGAGCATCTGCGCCCCCAGCCGCATGGCCAGCACCTGACATTCCGGATCACCAAAGCGCGCGTTGTATTCCACCAACCGCGCTTTGCCGTCCTTGATCATCAGCCCTGCAAACAGCACCCCCTGATACGGCGTGCCGCGCCGCGCCATTTCGGCAATCGTGGGCCGGATGATGTCGGCCATCACCTGTGTCTGCAGAGCATCCGTCAGAACCGGGGCAGGGGAGTAGGCCCCCATGCCCCCCGTGTTCGGCCCGGTATCGCCGTCGCCAACACGCTTGTGATCTTGCGCCGTGCCCATCGGCAGGGCATTGACCCCATCCGTCAGCACAAAGAACGACGCCTCTTCGCCGTCCATGAACTCCTCGATGACCACCTCTGCGCCTGCAGCGCCCAGCGAGCCTGCGAACATGTCATCCACCGCCGCCAGCGCCTCTGGCACGCTCATCGCCACCACCACGCCCTTGCCTGCCGCAAGGCCATCGGCCTTGATCACAATCGGCGCGCCATGCTGTGTGATGTAATTGCGCGCAAGCTGCGCATCGGTGAAATGCGCATACGCCGCCGTGGGTGCCCCGCAGGCATCGCAAATCGCCTTGGTAAAGGCCTTCGACGCCTCCAGCTGTGCCGCCTGCGCCGATGGCCCGAAGGTCAGCACCCCCGCCGCACGGCACGCATCCGCAACCCCCGCCGCCAGTGGGGCCTCTGGCCCGATGATGACGAAATCCACTGCATTGGCCGCGCAAAACTCCACCACCACCGCACCATCCAGGATGTCGATCGCTGCACATTCCGCCAGCATCGCAATCCCTGCATTGCCCGGTGCGACGATCAGCCGATCCGTCTTTGGGTTCTGCTTGACCGCCCATGCAAGCGCATGTTCACGCCCGCCCGCGCCGAGGATCAGGATGTTCATGTGCGCCCCGTGGTCTTTGCCTGCCCGCGTTCTATGGTTTGCATCGTGGTTGCACAAGACAAGCGATGGGCAAGCGATGGACCTGTTCGAAGATACCCCCAGCCCGCAAGGCAACAGCCCCGAATTCACCGTGTCCGAACTCGCGGGGGCGGTCAAACGCGTGATCGAGGGCGAGTTTGGCCTTGTCCGCGTGCGTGGCGAGGTGGGGCGGGTGTCAAAGCCCGCCTCGGGGCATCTGTACTTCGACCTGAAGGATGACCGTTCGGTGATCGCGGCGATCAGCTGGAAAGGTCAGCTTGCCAAGATG
>JANNKX010000368.1:0-2374 GCA_031396505.1 Rhodobacterales bacterium | reverse complement strand
ATGGGCCATTCGATCTTCTGCCAGCATTTGCGCAGAAACTGCCCGTCATCATCATTGCCCGCCTGCTCGGCGTGCCCGAAAGCATGGCGCCCGATCTGCTGAAATGGTCCAACGCCATGGTCGGCATGTATATGCCAAACCGCACCACGGATGCCGAAGACCGCGCCGTCGCCGCAACCCTTGCCTTCACCACCTTCCTGCACGGCTACATCGCAGTGCGCCGCGCAACGCCCGCCGATGACCTGATCACCCACCTGATCGCCACCGAAGAAGACGGCGATCAGCTTTCAACGGACGAGCTGATCTCCACCTGTATCCTGCTGCTGAACGCGGGGCACGAGGCGACAGTGCATACCATCGGCAATGGCGTGAAAACCCTGCTTGAAACCGGCACTCAAGGCGCGCTCATCTCCTCCGAACCCGTCATCGAGGAAATCCTGCGCTATGATCCCGCCCTGCACATGTTTACCCGCTGGGCCTACGAACCCGTCGAGATCATGGGCCACACGTTCCAACGCGGCGACCGCGTCGCCCTGCTGCTCGCCGCCGCCAACCGCGACCCCGACATGTGGGATCAGCCCGCAACATTCATCCCCACCCGCCCCCCCAAACCCCATCTCGGCTTTGGCGCAGGCCTGCATTTCTGCGTCGGTGCGCCCCTCGCCCGCCTCGAACTGCAAATCGCTCTCCCGATCCTGTTCACCCGCCTGCCCCACCTGCAGGTTACCGAACCGCCACGCTATGCAGATGTCTACCACTTCCACGGGCTTGAACGTCTGATGGTCGGGCACCCCTGACTTCATCTGTTCAAAAATATCCCACGGGGGTCCGGGGGTGTGAAACCCCCGGCGCGTTTACAACGGCAACACCGTCGTCGATTTGATCTCTTCCATGCTTAGCAGTGCCGTCACGTTGTAAATCCGCACTTCCGATATCAATGCCTGATAGAACGTGTCATAGGCCCGCGCGTTCCTGACCCGCACTTTCAGGATGTAATCGATATCCCCCGCCAGCCGGTGCGCCTCCAGCACTTCCGGACGCTCCTGCAAGGCCCGCAGGAACTTGCGCTGCCATTCCGCCTCATGTTCGGACGTGCGGATCAGCACAAAGAAGCAGGCCTCCAGCCCCAAGGCCTCGGGGTCAAGAATCGCGGTTGTCCGCGTGATCGCGCCATCCTCGCGCATCCGCCGGATGCGGTTCCAGACGGGTGTCTTCGATGACCCCACCTTGCGCGCAATCTCGTCCAGCGATTGGCTGGCATCCGCCTGCAACTCACCAAGGATTTTCCGGTCCATCTCGTCCAGCCGGACAGCCATTCTCATTCTCCGCCATTATCAGGAACCGTGTTCCAACCACCCGCAGTATCGGAACAAACGTCCTTATCTGCAAGGATATCTGGCCGAAACACGGGAAAATATCCTATATTAAACCCAATCAACACGTGGATACCCGCCATGACCTTGCCCGCATCCTCCCCCGTTCTGTTCGTCGGCGCTGGCCCCGGTGCGGCCGCACATCTGACTTTGGGTGCCTACCGCGCCCTGCAGGACGCCGATGTGGTGATCCATGACCGCCTTGTCGGCCCCGAAATCCTCGCGCTGATCCCCGCGCACACTATCCGCGTCAATGTCGGCAAAGAAGGCTTCGGCCCCTCCACCGCGCAATCCGATATCAACGCCGCCCTTGTCGCCCATGCGGTCACCGGCAAGCGTGTCGTCCGTCTGAAAGGCGGCGATTGCGGCATCTTCGGTCGTCTGGACGAAGAAATCGCGGCGCTCGAAACCCACGCCCTGCCCTTCGCCATCATCCCCGGCTTGACCGCCGCCACCGTGGCTGCCGCATCCATCGGCCAGTCGCTGACCCGCCGGGGCCGTAACGCCGCCTTGCGCATCATTACCGGGCACGACATGGCCGGTTTTGCCGAACAGGACTGGCGCGGCCTTGCACGGCAGGGTCAGGTCGCCGCCATCTACATGGGCAAGAAATCCGCCCGTTTCATCCAAGGGAGGCTGATGATGCACGGCGCAGATGTGCAAACCCCCGTCACCATCATCGAAAACGTCAGCCGCGCGGATGAGGTCGTGATCCCCGCGACCATCGCCACTTTGGCTGACGCTGTCACGTCCCTGTCAGGCCCCGCTGTTATCCTGCTCGGGCTGGCACCCCGCCACGCTGTCAGTGCAATCCAACACATCCGGGAGGTCCGCGCATGAGCCGTCAGTTCACCCCCAAAGTCGTCACCGCCAACGACCTGCGACTTGGCGATGTTATCTACCTTACCGCCGATGATACCTGGACCCGCGATCACGCGCAGGCCGAACTGATCGAGGATGAGGCCCATGCGCAGATGCGCCTGCTGTTCGCGGCAGCCCAG
>JANNKX010000341.1:0-3305 GCA_031396505.1 Rhodobacterales bacterium | reverse complement strand
GCGGTTCTTTGGCGCGGCGCGAAACATTGAAGAAGGCGGATCTTTGACGATTATCGCGACGGCGCTGATTGATACGGGCAGCCGGATGGATGAGGTGATCTTTGAAGAGTTCAAGGGCACGGGTAACAGTGAGATCGTGCTGGACCGCAAGGTGGCCGATAAGCGCGTGTTCCCTGCGATGGATATCCTGAAGTCGGGGACGCGCAAGGAAGACTTGCTGGTTGAAAAGGGCGATCTGCAAAAGACCTACGTTCTGCGGCGGATTCTGAACCCGATGGGGACGACGGATGCGATCGAGTTCCTGATCGGGAAGTTGAAGCAGACGAAATCCAACGCGGATTTCTTTGATTCGATGAACAGCTAAGCGCAAGAGGCAGATCGCATGGATACGATCTTTGCGCTCGCCTCGGGTCGGGGGCGGGCGGGTGTAGCTGTTATTCGCATCTCGGGTCCGATGGCGCATGTGGTCGTGGCGCGGCTGACGGGGTCTGTCCCAACGGTACGGCATGCCTCGTTGCGCAGGCTGGTATGGGACGGCGAGGTTCTGGATACAGCCCTGGTGGTGGTGTTTGCCAAAGGTGCGAGTTTCACGGGCGAGGCAAGCGCGGAGTTGCAGGTGCATGGCGGGCTGGCCGTGATGACGGCAATATTGCGCGTGCTGGGTGGATTTGACGGGATGCGGATGGCAGAGCCGGGGGAGTTTACTCGGCGGGCACTGGAAAACGGATGCCTCGCGCTGCATGAAGTTGAGGGCCTTGCGGATCTGATCGATGCCGAGACAGAGGCGCAGCGCAGGCAGGCACAACGGTTGCTGGCGGGTGATTTTCAGAACAAGGTCGAGCGATGGCGAGGGGATCTTTTGCATGCGGCTGCGCTGATTGAGGCGACGATTGATTTTGCGGATGAAGATGTACCGCAGAATGTTTGGCCGGAGGTCGAAGAACGGCTGAGGGGGGTTCAGCGAGATCTGCAGACCGAAATCGCGGGATCATATGCGGCAGAGCGCGTGCGCCATGGGTTTGATGTTGCTGTTATCGGACCGCCGAATGTGGGAAAATCGTCCCTTATCAACAAGTTAGCTGGCAGAGAGGCGGCGATTACTTCGGAAATTCCAGGGACGACGCGGGATATTATCGAGGTAAGGATGGATTTGGCGGGGTTGCCGGTTACGCTGATTGATACGGCGGGATTGCGCAGTACGGCGGACCCGTTGGAGGCAGAAGGAATACGCCGCGCGCGCGAGAGGGCGGCAGCGGCGGATTTGCGGCTGTTGGTATTGGACGAGCCGTCGCGGGATTGGGCGGGTTGGGATGCGTCAGTTGACATACGGGTTGCATCAAAGGCGGATCTTGGGTGGCGCCCGGCCGATTGGATCGCCGTGTCGGCGAAAAGCGGCGAGGGGATGGGGTTGCTGGTTGGTGAGATTGTCGCGCGTTTGGGGCACGTTGTGGGGACGGCAGGTGTGGTTTTGCATGAACGGCACAGGTTGGCGGTGCAGCGTGCGTTGCAGGCATTGGAGGCTGCGCTGGACCGGCTGGTGATATCCGGAGAGGCGGAGTTGATTGCGCGCGAAGTCCGGTCGTCTTGTGCGGCGCTTGAAGGTATGATCGGGCGAATCGGCGTTGAGGATCTGTTGGGCGCGATTTTCGGCAGATTTTGCATCGGCAAGTAGGAGCGTTTCACGTGAAACATTACGATGTGGTCGTGGTCGGCGGCGGTCATGCGGGTACAGAGGCGGCAGCGGCATCCGCGCGACGTGGGGCGTCTACGGCGTTGATTACGCTGAAGGCGGCGGGCATTGGCGTGATGTCGTGCAATCCGGCGATTGGCGGACTTGGCAAGGGGCATCTGGTCCGGGAAATTGACGCCCTTGGGGGGGTGATGGCCGGGGCGGCAGATCGCGCAGGTATACAGTTCAGGCTGTTGAATCGGCGGAAAGGACCGGCGGTTCAAGGGCCGCGGGTGCAGGCTGACAGAGAGTTGTATCGCAACGCCGTGCAGGCGGCGGTGACGGGTCAGCCGGGGTTGGATGTTATCGAGGATGAGGTCATATCGCTGGTTCTGGGCAATGGCGCGCGGGTGGCAGGTGTTGTCCTTGGCGGCGGACAACAGGTGGCGGCAAGGGCCGTTGTTTTGACTGCCGGTACGTTCTTGAACGGACAGATCCATGTTGGTGATACGTCATGGAAAGCGGGTCGGATGGGTGATGCGCCATCTTTGCGGTTGGCCGAACAATTGGCAGAGCTAAATCTAGGCCGCGGTCGGTTAAAGACCGGCACGCCGCCGAGGCTGGATGGAAGGACGATCAACTGGGATGCGGTCGGCAAACAATACGGCGATTCCGACCCGGCGATGTTCTCATTCCTGTCGGATGTTCCGACGGCTGCACAAACGTTTTGCGGTGTGACAGCAACGAATGCGGAAACCCACGACATCGTGCGGCGCAACCTTGATCGGTCTGCAATGTATGGCGGCCATATTCAGGGTGTCGGGCCACGGTATTGCCCGTCGATCGAAGACAAGGTTGTGCGTTTTGCGGACAAGGATAGTCATCAGATCTTTCTTGAGCCAGAAGGGCTGAGCACGACAACGGTCTACCCGAACGGGATATCAACATCGCTCCCCGCAGACGTGCAGCACGCCTATGTCGCGACGGTGAAGGGGCTGGAGGCTGCCGTGATCACGCAGCCGGGTTATGCCATTGAGTATGATTATTTTGACCCGCGCTGTCTGCGGCCAACACTTGAAGTGAAGCTGATTGGCGGATTGTTCTTTGCGGGGCAGATCAACGGCACGACGGGGTATGAAGAAGCCGCTGCACAGGGTTTGCTGGCAGGAGCCAACGCCGCAGCGGTCGCTTTGGGTGCGTCCGAGCTGATTCTGAGCCGTACCCGGGCCTATATCGGCGTAATGATCGACGATCTGATTACGCGCGGCGTGACCGAACCATACCGAATGTTCACATCGCGTGCAGAGTTTCGGCTTTCAATACGCGCCGACAACGCCGATCAGAGGCTAACACCAGTTGGAAAGCTGCACGGCTTGGTAAGCGATGTGCGGGCTGATGCGCTTGATGCAAAGCTGGCCCGCGTTTCGGCGGTCGAAGAGATGCTTCACAAAACAAGGGTTTCGCACGCAGATCTGCGCGCGCGCGGAATCAGGGTGGGCGATGGCGCGGGGTCGCGGTCGCTTTATGAGGTGTTCTGTTTGCCGGATGTTACGAAAGACACAATCGCCGAGCTGAGCCCGGAGTTTTCGCGACTGTCGGCGAAGGATCAGCAACAAGTCGCCACAGAAGCCCTTTA
>JANNKX010000333.1:0-13541 GCA_031396505.1 Rhodobacterales bacterium | reverse complement strand
GGCGGGCGCACGGCAGGCGCTTCGGGCCCGGTCGCAATGGCCGCAAGGCGTGCCTCTGGCAGGTCGCGCAGCGCGCCACGTTCGGTGCCCAGCAAGGCCGACATCTGCGATCCCAGCAGCGCCGTTGGATCGGTGGCAGTGCTGACCGTGATATCGGCGCGCGCCATTCCGTTTAGTGCAGCGGCCATCATAAGACCGCCGAACAGTGTTCGGACCATTTTCATGGCAGTACCCCCAGTGCGCATTGTCATGCGTTTCGTCGTGCGTCGCCCCCACACACACATCTGGCGACAGGAACCGGGGCTAAGACGAATCACCCCTCATGTCGAGTTCAGCGACATAATTACAACATAATTCATGTTCGATTTTGGCGGATATCCGCCGAACACAACATCAAGAAAGCGAGATAATGCTTTGTTCTGGAAACAATATACTAGGGATTGTTAACATCGTTCAAGGCCAGATGGGCCGCCGCAAGACGTGCCATGGGCACCCGGTAGGGCGAACAGGACACATAATCGAACCCCGCACTGCGGCAAAAGGCGATTGATTCGGGGTTGCCGCCATGTTCGCCGCAGATCGACAGCGTCAGATCGGCACGGGTGCGCCGCCCGCGTTCGGCCCCGATGTGCAACAACTCGCCCACCCCGTCCACGTCCAGAATGTGAAACGGGTCTTCCGGGAACACGCCCTGCTGCACATAGGTGTTCATGAACCGCCCCGCGTCATCGCGCGACAGGCCATAGGTCATCTGCGTCAGGTCGTTCGTCCCAAAGGACAGGAACGCCGCGTGCTGTGCAATCTCGCCCGCGCGCAAGGCTGCCCGCGGCGTTTCCACCATCACACCCAGTTTGAAATCGAACGTGGCCCCCGTCTGCGTGCGCACTTTCGCCGCGACCGCATCAATCCGGGTCTTGACCAGTTCCACTTCGCGCTTGGCCGACACCAGCGGGATCATCACTTCGGGCACCACCGCCTCACCCCGGCG
This sequence comes from Rhodobacterales bacterium, assembly GCA_031396505.1. Lineage (GTDB taxonomy): Bacteria > Pseudomonadota > Alphaproteobacteria > Rhodobacterales > Rhodobacteraceae > JAAFHS01. Next base: position 12,553 of record JANNKX010000333.1, on the reverse strand, counting down.
GTTGACCTCCACCGTTGCCTCAAAGATCGCCTGCGCCTGCATGTCATAGATTTCCGGCAGCACGATCCCCAGACGTACCCCGCGCATCCCGAGCATCGGGTTGAATTCCGCCAGAGCCTCGGCCCGGCGCATCACATCCGACAAGGGTTTGTCCAATGCTTCGGCCAGATCGCGCAGGCCTTCGCGCGTATGGGGCAGGAATTCGTGCAAGGGCGGGTCGAACAGGCGGATACACACCGGCAGGCCATGCATGATCTCGAACAATTCGGTGAAATCCGCGCGCTGCATCGGCAACAGGCGCGCCAGCGCCGCCGCCCGGTCGCCCGGCGTATCGGCAAAGATCATCTCGCGCATCGCGACAAGACGGTCTTCTTCGAAGAACATGTGTTCGGTCCGGCACAGACCAATGCCTTCGGCCAGAAACGCCCGCGCCGTGGTGGCGTCTTCGGGCGTGTCCGCATTGGCGCGAATGCCGATATCGCGCACGGCGTCCGCCCATGACAACAGCTTGCGGAACGTATCATCCAGTGCGGGGGGCAACATATCCGCCGCCCCCACCAGCGCCTCGCCGCGCGTGCCGTCCACCGTGATGATATCGCCCTCGTGAAAGATCCGGTCCCCCGCCACAAGTCGTTTATCCTTGGCATCAAGCCGCAGCGCCGACGCCCCCACCACGCAAGGCAGGCCAAGGCCACGCGCAATGACTGCCGCATGGCTGGTGATGCCGCCCCGTTCCGTCAGAACCCCCACCGCCGAATGCATGCCACGGATATCTTCGGGCGAGGTTTCGCGCCGCACAAGGATGCAGGGCTCGCCCCGTGCCGCACTTGCCTGCGCGGCGGAGGATGAAAACACGATGCGCCCGGTGGCCCCACCCGGACTGGCCGCAATGCCCTTGGCAAAGGGATCACGCGGCCCGCGCGGATCGACCTGCGGGTGCAAAAGTTCCGACAGCGCGCGCGGTTCCACCCTGAGGATGGCCTCATTTCGCGTGATGATCCCGTCATCGGCCAGCGCCACTGCGATTTTCAGCGCTGCCCGCGATGACCGCTGCACCTTGACCGCGTCCAGAACGGCGAGTTGCCCGTCCTCGATGGTGAATTCGATCTGCATTTCCTCGCGCAGTTTGGCGCGGCAATGGGTGCCATGCGTGACCAGATCGGCGAAAAGACCGGGCGCGATATCTTGCAGTGACGGCCCACGCGGATCTTGCGTCAGATACAGCGCCTCGGTTTTGGTCAGCGCATCACGGCCCTGACTTTGGCCCAGATAGCGCCCGGTGATCTGCGCGGCCCCGGTGACGGGATCGACAAATTGAATGACGCCCGACCCCGAAATCCCCTGCCCGATCCCCTGCGCCATCGCCTGCACGATCAGACCAAGCCCTGCATCCGCATCCGCGCCCTTGGCTTGCCGCAGCAGACGGGCGGATGTGCCCTCCCAGGCGCGCGCCATCGACCGCAACACCTCGGCCAACTGCGTGGCGGGGTCTTCGGGAAAGGGATCGTCGGTTTCGGCTGCATAGTTGCGCAAGGCATCGCGGATGGCATCGGCATCCGGCGTGGGTTGGTCAAACATGTCGGGGTCAAGACGGGCGACATGGATGGCATAGGACTGGATGAACCGCAGCCAGATCGCATCTGCAGCCTGTGCGCCGTGGCGTTTGGTCAGGGTGGCATGGCGGGCGGGGTTCATGCCGATGTTCAGGATGGTGGCAGGCCCGCCAAAATCGGGATTTTCGGGCGACGGGCGCACGGAAATCAGCGGGGTCGGCCCGAAATGCGCAAGAATGCCCGCTGCGTCGATGCGGTGCCCTTGGGCGATGGATTTGACCGATGCGGCAGGCAGGGCAACAGTTTGCGGCACGGGCATGTCAAGCCGGACAAGGCGTTGCAGGCATTTCGCGCGCCAGCCATGGGTGGGGCGTTTGATCAGTGCCTGCGGCGCGATCAGCGTGAATTCGGGCTGGGGATCGTGTTTCTGCACTGCGGCATCCTTTTTTGCGGAGCAGGATAGGGAATTTGATGGGTGGTGCAAGGCCTGCGTGCAGGACCGGGGGTTTCACACCCCCGGACCCCCGTGGGATATTTGGGAACAGATGAAAGGGTCAGCCGTCGAGTTTGGTGAGGTCGGCCACTTGCCCGCAAAGCTGGCGGATGCGGTGCAGAAGGTTCAGGCGGTTGCGGCGGATGATGGGGTTGTCGGCGTTGATCTGGGTGGCGGTGAAGAATGCGTCGATGGGAGTACGGAGCGTGGCCATGGCGGCCATGGCGGTGGTGAAGTCTTCGGTTTTCATCGCCGGGGTGATGAGGGCCTCGGCGGTGTCGAGGGCGGTGAACAGGGCGCGTTCGGCATCATTCTCGGCAAACTTTATATCCGCGCCGAAGGAGTATTCGACACCGTCCTTGGCCTCGGCCTGCGTCAGGATGTTGTTGGCGCGCTTGAAGCCCGCGATCAGGTTCGCGCCGTCATCGGTTTGCAAAGTGGCCTGCAAGGCACGGGCGCGTTTGACCAGTAGAGTCAGGTCGTCATTGCCGGGCATGGCAAGGCAGGCGTCGATGACATCGTGGCGGATGCCGTCGTCCTTGAGGAAGACTTTGAGGCGGTCGTGGAGGAAGGTGAGGAGGTCAGATGAGACTTCCGAAACAACATCCCACTTAATCAATGCTTCTTCGTATTCGTCACCACTTTCGTCAACGCCAGCGACGGGTTCTGCAAGGAATTTATCGTGAATTCCTGCCACTTCCTTTCCATCTTTGAATCGTACAGTTTTTGGCAACAGCATGGTTGCCGCAAACCAACGATTACACATCTGATCTAGAAGCAAAATTACTGTGTTCTGTAAAATCAACCGGATCACCCCTAACGCCGCTCTGCGCAGCGCAAACGGGTCTTTGCTGCCTGTCGGTTTCTCGTCAATCGCCCAGAAGCCGCACAGCGTGTCGATCTTGTCGGCGAGGGCTACGGCGACGGAGACGGGTTCCGTGGGCACGGCATCGCTCGGCCCCAAGGGCGAATAGTGGTCGCGGGCGGCCAGCGCCACGGGCTCTGGCAGGCCTGCTGCGCGGGCGTAGTGCATGCCCATGGTGCCTTGCAGTTCGGGGAATTCGCCGACCATCGCAGAACGCAGATCGGCCTTGGCGAGGGTGGCGGCTTGGGCTGCGACATCAGGGTCCGCGCCAACCATGGGGGCGATTTCGCGGGCAAGGGCCGCGATGCGGGCGATGCGGTCGGATTGCGACCCAAGTTTGTTGTGGAAGGTGACCGCCTTCAACCCTTCAAGCCACTCGCCCATCCCCGCCTTCGCCACCCGCAGGTCATTGTCCCAGAAGAACCGCGCATCGGACAGGCGGGCGGACAGCACCTTTTGATTGCCCGCAAGGATCGTGGCCCCGTGATCGGGGGCGGCGATGTTGGCCACGGTGATGAAGCGGTCGATCTGGCCGCCTGCGTTCTTCACCGAGAAGAACTTCTGATGTTCGCGCATGGAGGTTTGCAGCACTTCCGCCGGCAACCCCATGAAATCCGCGCCGATCTGGCCCATCAGCACCACGGGCCATTCGACCAGCCCCGCAACCTCGGCCAGCAGGGCGGCGTCGGGCACCACCGTGCCGCCCACCGCAAAGGCCGCGTTGGTGGCGTCGTTCCAGATATGCGCCTCACGCTCCGCGCTATCGAGCATCACATGCGCGCGCAGCAATTTCGCGCGGTAATCGTCGAAGGATGACACCGGGAACCGCCCCTGCCCCATGAAACGGTGGCCTTCGGTGGTATTGCCTGCGGTCAGGTGATCGACGGTGACGGGAACCACGGTGGCACCGGATTCATCCGAAAGCAGGCACAGGATGGATTGCAACGGGCGCACCCAGCGCAGGGTGCCATCGCCCCAGCGCATGGATTTCGGCCAGGGGAAATTGCGCACAGCGCCCTCGAGCACTTGGGCCACGATCTCGGCGGCGGGGCGACCGGGTTTTTCGATGACGGCGAAGTAGACTTGCGCCTTTTTATCGTCGCGCAGTTCAAGCTGATCTTTCGTCAGACCGGTGCTGCGCAGGAAGCCATCCAAGGCGGCGGCAGGCGCATCGGCACGGGGCCCCTTGCGTTCCTCGACCACAGGGCGCGATTCCGTCGTCAGCCCTTCAATCGTCAGGGTCAGGCGGCGGGGCGTGGAGAACGCCCCCGCCGACACATAGGTCAGCCCGGCCCCGACCAACCCATCGGTGACCAGACGCCGCAGATCATCCCGCGCGCGGGCCTGCATCCGGGCGGGGATTTCCTCGGAGAAAAGTTCGATCAGCAGGTCTGGCATAATTGTTCCTTGGCGGTCAGGGGCGGATGCCGAACGTGATCTTGCGTTTCTGGCTGGTATCGCGGGTGACGGCAAAGCCGAGGTCGGTCAGGATTTTCGCCACCGCGTCATGGGTTTCCTGCCCCAGTCTTTCGGGGCCGGTATCAACGGCCACCACGCGGGTGCGGCGCAGGACATCAGTCGCACCGGATAGCACCTCCGGCTCTGCCCCTTCGACATCGCATTTGAACAGCGCGATATCACCCCAGCCTTCGTCGGCTGCCATGGCATCCAACGGGCGCGCCTGCACCTTGATCGGCACATAGGCGGGATCGGTGGGATCAGCGATGACCGAACTGTCCGCGCGTGCAGGCGCGGTGAAAAACGTCAGCTCCTCAGCGTGGCTCCACAGCACCTGATGGTAGGCCTTCACATCGGGCAGATGCGCAGTGTTCTGCCTCAGGCAGGCAAAGACCGCCGGATCGCCTTCGATGGACCGCACCGATGCCCCATGGGCCGCGCAGGCCATGGCGAATTCGCCGACATTGGCCCCGATATCAATCACCATGTCACCCGGTTTCAGCGTCACCATCGTGCCGACGCCAAACTGCCGCCCCAGCCGGGCCAGACGGTGGGCCAACCCGCGCCGGTACATCCGCCAGCGTAATGGCGATGGCAACATGATGCGCCGGCCTTCGGTATCCACCGCATAGCCGGGGTGCAGTGCCACCATCCGCACCGGCACATGCGGGCCGATCCCAAGGCCCGCCACGATGTTGTGCAGGCGGTAATGCAGACGCTGTTTCAGGGTCAGGGGTATCATGTCATTCCCCGCTTTCAGGTACAGGCGGGCAATCAGCAGGCGCAGGATTGCCGTTGAACACGACAGCCCCGCAGGCGTTGATCTGGTGCCAGGCGTAGGCGCGGCCATCGTCGAAAATCGCGACTACGCGGTCAATGCCAAAGGTGATGTTTTCTTCGCCCATGAACGCAACCGCCTGGCCCTGCTCCAGTGCCGCCCCGATGGCGGCGGCATCAAAGCAATCGAACCAGCCGGGCGCGGTCAGCGGGGTTGCAGCCGGATAAGTCTTGTAGGTTTCGGTCAGCATGGCAATGCTTTGCGGCGTGGTGAAGCAGGCACGAAACCGGATGGGCGAGCTGTCACTGTCAATCCCGTCAAACCCATCGGACAGGATCGGTTCAACCACCCCGGCAAGCGTCGTCAGCCGCATTTCCGCCTGCGCCGAGGCGGGCAAAACGGGCGCATAATAGGCGTAGACTTGCAGGTAATACATCGCGACACCTGCTGCCAAGGCTGAAATCAAGATAGCACCTACTGCAAAGCGACCTGTCATGCGTTACGGCCAGTAAAGGTTGATATGGGGGCGGGCGAGCCCGTCCGACGCGCGCCGCATCCGGTCGATCTCGGCGAACTCGGCATAAACCGACCGTTCGTGCGTTTCGCAATACAGTGCGTCAATGTCAAAGTCCTGCGCATTGGCAAAGATATCGCGCAAAATGGCGAACTCCGCCCCTTCGATATCCATTTTCACGATGGCAATCGGGCGATGGATGTCGGCCAGCACATCGCGAAATGCGCGCACCGTAACGTCAAACCCTTCGGATTTGAATTTTTTGGGGTTGTCGAAGACGATTGTGGAACTGCCGGTCGCCGCTGCGGGTTTGCGGTCAAACTTGATTGAACGGCGCATCGTCAGCATACCGCCTGTCATCGCCACGGCCTCGCGGTGCAGCACCACATTGGGCAGATGCCCGACGCGTTTGAACGCGATGTCATAGGCATAGGGATCGGGTTCATAGGCATGCACAAGGGCCCCGGTGCGCGCCAGCTTTTCGGTAAACACACCCAGATTGGCCCCAAGATCCAGACAGACATCGCCCGCACCCACCCGCGCCAGCCGCGCCTCGAAATCTGCAATCGCGCGCGGGCCATATTGCTGCATCATCGACCGGCGCGCCTTGCGGCCGATAAAGTTGTGATGATCCTTGGCCCAATCGAGCAGGCGTTGATACGGTGTGACGGGCGGGTAATAGGGCATAGCTTCAGACCTTTTCCGGCACGGGCGCATCGGCGCCCGCGTCAGTCAGGCGAAACGCATCGGCACAGGCCTTGGCCAGCGTGCGCACGCGGCCGATATAGGCTTGCCGTTCGGTCACGCTGATGACGCCGCGTGCGTCAAGCAGGTTGAACAGGTGGCTTGCCTTGATGCACTGGTCATAGGCCGGATGCGCCATCACGATGGTGCGGCCTGCCTTGTCCGGCTGTTCGGCCGCAAGAATGCGCGCGCATTCGGCCTCGGCATCCTGAAAGTGTTGCAGCAACATGGCCGTATCGGCCTGATCGAAATTCCAGCGCGAATATTCCTGTTCGGTCTGCCGGAAGATATCCCCATAAACCAACGGAATGGGCGATGCCGGATCGTTGAACGGCATGTCCATCACATGATCGACGCCCAGCACATACATCGCAAGACGCTCTAACCCGTAGGTCAGTTCGCCCGATACCGGGCGGCAGTCGTAGCCCGCAAGCTGCTGGAAATAGGTGAATTGCGACACTTCCATGCCGTCGCACCAGATTTCCCAACCCAGCCCCCAAGCCCCCAGCGTCGGACTTTCCCAATCATCCTCGACAAAACGCACATCATGCAGCCCAGGGTCCAGACCGATCGCCTGCAATGACCCCAGATACAGCGCCTGCAGATCAGGGGGCGATGGTTTGATGATGACCTGAAACTGGTAGTAATGCTGCAAACGGTTCGGATTTTCGCCATAGCGCCCGTCGGTCGGGCGGCGCGAGGGCTGCACATAGGCCACCGACCATGGCTTTGGCCCCAAAGGGCGCAGGCTGGTGGCCGGATGAAACGTGCCCGCCCCGACCTCCATGTCATAGGGTTGCAGCACCGCACAGCCTTTTGATGCCCAATAGGCCTGCAAACGCAGGATGATCTCTTGAAAACTGCGGGGTGCCGTGCTGGCCATGTGTAGAGCCTCTTGAAAAGCCCCCACTCCATAGGCAAGAGGCGGGGGATGGTCAATTGGCCGCAAGCCCTTGCCGAGGGCATGTGTGCAGGTATTGTCGGCGAAAGTTTGCCCTGCAACGTCAGGGCGCGGGATGGATGGGACGCGATGGGATTTCTGCGCAGATTGACGGCCATAGGCATGATGCTGGTATCGCTGGTGATTGGCACCATCGCTGCGGCACAGGATCAGGTCTGGCTGCAGGTCGAGGCGCAGCCGACGCAGGCCGTGGCCGAAGAACGCGCCCGCGCCTATGCAGCGGCCTTCCCGGATGTCGGCGGATACAGGCTGCGCTCTGGCTGGTACGCCATTGTGCTCGGTCCCTACAGTGTCGCCGAAGGGGCCGCGCGTCTGCTCGATCTGCGCCGCGAAAACCTGATCCCCGCCGACAGTTTCATCGCCTATGGCAGCGATCTGCGCGAACCGTTCTGGCCCGCGACCGCAGGGCCCACCGCTGGCCCTATCGTGCCCGACGTCACAACCGCACCCCTGACACCAGACGCGCAAATCGCAGAACCCCTCGCCCCGATTGAGGTGGCCCCGGTCGACGAAACCCCGCAGCAGGCCCGCGCCTCCGAGGCAGACCTGCCCCGCGCCGACCGCGAGGCGCTGCAGGTGGGGCTGCAATGGTACGGCTTTTACCCCGGTGCCATTGACGGCGCATTCGGCCCCGGCACCCGCAACGCCATGGCCGCATGGCAGGCCGCAAACGGGCTGGACCCCACGGGCATCCTGACCACCATTCAACGCGCCACGCTGGTGGGCAATTACCGCGCGGATCAGGCCGCCTTCGGCTTTGAAACCATCACCGAGGCCGAAGCCGGGATCGAGATTTCGTTGCCCATGGCCCTGCTGCGCTTTGATCATTACGAGCCGCCCTTCGTACATTTCATCCCGCGTGACGCATCCGGCCTGCGCCTTGTCCTGATCAGCCAGCCCGGCGATCAGACCGCCCTGACCGGCCTGTACGACATCCTGCAAACCCTTGAAATCATGCCGCCCACAGGAGATCGCAGCCGCAGCGACACGTCCTTCACCATCAACGGCGCCAATGCCGATGTCGCCAGTTTCGCCTATGCGCAGGTCGATCAGGGGCTTGTGAAAGGCTATATGGTCACCTGGAACCCCGCATCGGGTATCGCCATCGATCGTATTCTGCCGGTGTTGCAAAACACCTTCCGCCCCGTCGGCAATCGCGTGCTTGATCCCGGTCTTGTCGTGATGGACGCAGGCACCCGGTCCGGCCTTCTGGCCGGGCTGGAAGTGCGCAGGCCCGCCTTTTCGCGCTCTGGCTTCTTTGTTGCCGCCGACGGGTCTGTGCTGACCAGCGCCAGCGCCGTGCAGGACTGTTCCCGCGTCACCATCGAACGCGATGTCGACATGACGGTTGCCCTGACCGATGCCGCCAGCGGCCTTGCGCTGCTGCGCCCCGTCACGCCCCTGTCGCCGCCCGGCGTCGCCACCCTGCAAACCGCCCCCGACCGGATCGGGGCCGAAATCGCCGTCGCCGGTTATTCCTACGAAGACAAGCTCAGCGCCCCGGTGATGACCTTTGGCGGGCTGGAGGCATCGGGTGGGCTGAATGGCGAAACCGGCATCAAGCGGCTGGCGCTGAATGCCCTGCCCGGCGATGCGGGCGGGCCGGTTCTGGATGCTACCGGGGCGGTCCTCGGCCTGTTGCAGCCCGCACCCGATGCAACCGCGCGGCAACTGCCCGCCGATGTGGCCTATGCCACCGATGCCGCCACCATCACCGCACTGCTGGCAGGCGCAGGCATCACCGCCCGGCCCGCAACCGCCCTCGGCGCTTTGCCCCCCGAAGACCTGACCCGCGCTGCCCTGCAGATGACCGTATTGGTATCGTGCTGGGAATAGTTTAGCGCTGCCAGAACCGGGGCAAGACAAGCACGAGCAACGACAGCATCCCCAACCGCCCCAGCAGCATCGCCAGAATCATCGCCCATTTTGCCGGATCGGGGTAATCAACCATTGTCCCCGTCCGGCTGATCAGGGGGCCAAAGCCGTAGCCGATATTGCCGATCGAGGTCCAGACACCGAAAAACGCGCTTTCCAGATCGACGCCGACAAATGTGCAAAACACCGACAGCAATCCAAGGATCAGGATAAAGCCGCTGATGTACAGGATGACCGAATTCATCACATCATCGCTGACCGGACGGCCATCATAACGCACCGGATCGACGCGGTCCGGCATCACGATCCGCCGCACATGCTGGCGCAGGGCGGCAAAGGCGATCTGCACCCGGAACACGTTCAGCCCCGCCGCACTTGACCCCGAACAGGCCCCGAAAATACCAATGACCACGGCCACAGGCAGCATAAATCCGCCCCAACTGCCGAAATCACCGGAAAAGAACCCGGTACTCGACTGGATCGACACCAGATTGAACAGGGTCTGGCGAAACACCGGCTCGAATGCGGTGTCCGATGTCAACCAGCGCCACAGCGTGATGGACGCGATGGCAACCGCCAGAATCCGCAGATAGCTGCGCACCTGCACATCCCGCCACAGCGGCGTGACCGATCCATTCATCAGTTGCACGAACCGGATATAGGGCATGCTGGCCAACACCATGAACACCGCCCCCGCATACTCTCCCGCCCCCTCATACTTTGAAAATGAGCTGTCAGAGGATGAAAAGCCACCCGTTGCAATCGTTGCCAGACTGTTGACCACCGCATCAAGCCCGCTCATGCCGACGCCCGCATAAGTGACCATACAGGCCAGCGTCAGACCCGCATAAACCAGCACCAACTGCCCTGCGATGTCGGTCGCACGCGGCATGATCTTGCCAAAGGTATCAAATCCTTCGGTCCGAAAAAACTGCATTCCGCCCACCCGCATCACCGGCAGAAAGATCATCGCGACAAAGGCAATCCCCAGACCGCCGATCCAGTTCAACATGCCGCGCCACAGGTTCATGCCCGCCGGCAGATTATCCAGCCCCACAATGACTGTGGACCCGGTCGTCGTGATGCCCGAAACGGCCTCAAAATAGGCATCGGTGAACACAAGGCCGGGTGCACCCAGCATAAAGGGCAATGCCCCAAACAGCGGAATAACCAACCAGATCGCCGCCGTCAGCAGATAGGCCTGCCGCATTTCCAACGACAGGCCCAGCGCGTTATGCGTGGCCAGCGCCAGCAAGGCCCCAAAGGCCCCGGTGATGACCGCGCACAACAGAAAATCGCCGCCATTGGGTAATCCCGCACGCCCGTCCACGATTGCGGGTGCCAGCATCAGAATGGCCAGCACAATCAGCATCCGACCGATCAGATAGGCAATGGGGCGCAGGTCCATCATGATGGACCAAGGATGTGGCGCAATGCGCGCGGGGCGTCAATGGCGGTCGTCGCACAACACTGTCTGCATGACCACGCCTTGCACGTCGATCACGCAATGTTTCAAAAGTCTTAACGCGACACCGAAAGTAAAATTCAACTCATTGATTATAAAGTAAAAAGCCAGAAATTGACAGCCGTCAACTTCCGGCAATATCGCCTTATCCGACGTGGAACAGTGTCTGAAACAGCCGTGGGTCCAGACTTTCCTGCGCGAATGTCGCCCCTTCGGTCAGCAGGCTCACGGCATCGTGGCTGTGCAGGGACTCCTGATGGCTGGCGATCACACGGAAATCGCCGATGCGCGCATCCCGGCGCAAGGCATCACAAAAGCTGCGCGCGGCGTCCTCCACAAAGATCGGGTTGGCGGCGTTCAGTTCGGCAAAGGCCTGTTCATCTTCGCGCTTGACCATCACTTGCGTCTCTGTCGGCACGGCCTTGCGCGCAATGTCGATCAGGTCTTCAAACCACAGCGTATCCCCGTGCAGCACTACCGAAATCCGCGCGACCGACCGTTGCGAATGGGGCGTGGCAAGTTGCCCCCGCGTGGCCCGCGCATGTTCGGACAGTTCCAACGAACAGGGGCATGTGCTGGAATACACGAAATCCAGATGCATGATCCGCTTGCGCACACCCGCCTGTTCCACCAGTTCCAACGCGATGTCATAATACTGCCAGCCCACCAGTGCCGACCGCAGCGAGGTGACCTGCGCGGGAAACGACAGCCGCATCTGGATGCGCGCGTCAAAGCTGCCCAGATCGCGCATGTAGTCATCCAGCGCCGCCTCGATCACGCCAAAGCTGAACCGCTTGTCCGCATGGGCATAGAACGACCGCATGATCCGGCTCATGTTGATGCCCTTCTTGTCGGCCTCAAGGCTGACGGTGCCGGTGACAGATGTTTCCAGCGTCAGGTCGGCGCCATCCCGCGTCTGGTAGCGGATCGGCAGGCGGAAATTGGAAATGCCGACGTGCTGGATGTTGGCGCGCGCGCCCACGATCAGGCTGCTGGGGCCGTTCTGCAAATCGGGCAGGCTGGCCTTGTAGGCATCATCCACCCGGAAATCATGCGGATAGGCGCGGTTGAACGCCGGATAGCCTTGCCCCGTATCGGCAATCGACAGATCAACCCCCGCAATCTCGGCGTCGGTCGCCTTGCCCGCCCATTGACGCAGCAGATGCAGCGCGCGTTCAACCTCGTCGAGGGCAGGCTTGCGGTCAATCTCAGGGGTGTGGATGTTCATGGGAAGGGCCTTTCGGTTCTGGCACGCTGGGCACGCCGTCAATGTCATCAGGGATACGCAAGGAGCGCAAGTTTGGATTAGTCAGATAGGCCCGCACAACGGCAACGGCAAGGCCGGGCTGGCGACATGCGCAAATGAAAAAGCGCGGGCATCGCAGCCCGCGCCTTTCTTGATGTGCCGGTGGCGAACGGAAATCATGCTATCCGCGTGGCGTGCAACGACCGGGCGGAATGTCCCGCCGAATTTTCGCTGGCCGCCAATTATTCCCAGTAACTGGGATCCCGAAGTGCCTCGCTTTGCGCAAACGTCCGTGCCGCGCCCGTACTTTCGAAACTAACCCGACGCTGTTCCGTTGGGACACCGTCGTAGCCAATGTAAATCTGCCGAAAAACGTTGTCCGTAATCTCGACGCGGAACGTTCCGCCGATCAATCCGTAGGCTTCGGCGTCGATGTCGATGGTGATCGTACCATTCGCCAGTACGGTCTTTTTTCCACACCCGCTTGGACACCGAAAAGCAGCCGCAAAATCGACGACGCTTTTGGACCTCTGCTGGCACATCTTGCGGGGGCGGGGCAGCAGGTGTTGCCGGTGTTGCGGCAGGCGCACTTGCCTGCGTC
>JANNKX010000252.1:0-2080 GCA_031396505.1 Rhodobacterales bacterium | reverse complement strand
CAGAAGGCCGCGCTCAACATGATCTCGACACTTGCCGGTGTGCGGCTCGGGCAGGTTTATGATGGCATGATGGTTGGTGTGGCGTGAAGGTCAAACCTCATGTCATTGTATTCCTTGCCCCCGCCGTGCTGGTCTATTCGGCGGTGATGATCCTGCCGTTGTTCCAGACGCTGTTGCTCGCGTTCTATAACGAGGTGGACGGTGTGCGGGTGTTTGCGGGGTTGCAGAATTTCCGCACCCTGTTCGGTGATGTACGCTGGGCTGATGCATTCTGGAATGCGCTGGGGAACAACGCGTGGTTTTTCGTGGTGCATATGCTGGTGCAGAACCCGATCGGGATTGCGCTGGCGGCGGTGTTAAGTCATCCGCGTTTGCGGTTTTCGGCATTTTACCGGTCGGCGATCTTTATCCCCACGATCCTGAGTTTCGTCATTGTCGGTTTTGCGTGGAAACTGATCCTGTCGCCGATCTGGGGAATTGCGCCGAACATGCTGGATGCTGTTGGCCTGAAATTCTTGTTCGCGCCGTGGCTGGGGCGTGAGGAATATGCGCTGACCACGCTGGCGCTGATTTCCGTCTGGCAGTTCGTGGGTATACCGATGATGCTGATCTATGCCGCCCTTTTGTCGATCCCGGAGGAGGTGCTGGAGGCGGGCGAGATGGACGGGCTGACCGGGTGGGCCGCGTTCTGGAAGATTAAATTCCCGTTGATCCTGCCATCCATCGGCATCATTTCAATCCTGACATTCGTGGGCAATTTCAATGCGTTTGATCTGATTTACACGGCACAGGGCGCACTCGCGGGGCCAGATTTCTCCACCGACATTCTGGGCACATTCCTGTATCGCACCTTCTTTGGCTTTCAGTTGCAACTGGGCGATCATTACATGGGGTCCGCGATTGCCACCGCGATGTTTGTCATCATCCTTGCAGGCGTGTGCATCTATCTGTGGGGCATCCAGACCCGCATGCGCCGGTATCAGTTCTGATGGCCGCGCGCCGCAATCCCATGACGTCCGTCGCCGCCCATGTGGCGTTGCTGACCTATACCGCGATCGCACTGTTCCCCGTGGTGGTCATCATCATCAATTCTTTCAAGGCGAGGAAGGCGATCTTCAACGCGCCGCTGGCCTTGCCCAATGCGGAAACCTTCAGCCTGATCGGCTTTCAGACCGTGATGAAGCAGGGCGATTTCACGCAGTACTTCATGAATTCGATGATCGTGACCTGCGCCAGCCTGTTCTTCATCCTGCTGTTTGGCGCGATGGCGGCATTCGCGCTGTCGGAATACCGGTTTCGCGGCAATACGCTGATGGGGCTTTACCTTGCCCTTGGCATCATGATCCCCATCCGCATCGGCACCGTGGCCATTCTGGACCTGATGGTCAGCACGGGGTTGATCAACACGCTGGCCGCCCTGATCCTTGTCTATACCGCGCAAGGTTTGCCTTTGGCCGTGTTCATCCTGTCCGAATTCATGCGGCAGGTATCGGATGATCTGAAGAACGCGGGCCGCGTTGACGGGATGAGCGAATACGCGATCTTCTTTCGCCTTGTGCTGCCGCTGGTGCGGCCGGCCATGGCGACGGTTGCGGTATTCAACATGATCCCGATCTGGAACGATCTGTGGTTCCCGCTGATCCTGGCCCCCGGTGAGGCGACCAAGACCCTGACGTTGGGCAGTCAGGTGTTCATCGGGCAGTTCGTCACCGACTGGAACGCAGTGCTGTCGGCGCTGTCCCTTGCCATTCTGCCGGTGCTGGTTTTGTACATCATCTTCTCGCGGCAACTGATCCGCGGGATCACGTCGGGGGCTGTGAAATGAAAGTGCTGATCGCGGGTCTGGGCAATATGGGGATGAGCCATGCTTTGGCCCATCACAAGGCCGGGGCCGATGTGGTGCTGGTCAACCGCTCGCCTGTGACATTGGCTGCCGGGATGGCGAACTACCCCCTATATCCGACCTTCGCCGAAGGGCTGGCCACCAACCCCGATCTGGTCGTGATCGCCACCTATTCCGACAGCCAATGTCACAGGCGAGCGGTTGACCAGCACCACATCGGCCCCGGCCTTGTGATGG
>JANNKX010000283.1:0-4471 GCA_031396505.1 Rhodobacterales bacterium | reverse complement strand
CATTAGAGATATACATAACCGTTGCGGTTCTTTTTTCATCAGTTTTAATGAGTTTCCAGGGTTCCTGGTCGGCTAAATATTTATTTCCCAAACGGGCTAAATTCATGAGTTCGCCAAGTGCTTCACGAAAACGAAATTTATCCAGGCTTTCGCTGATCTTACCCCGAAATTCTTTTAAGGAATTTATGCAGTGCTTGTCAGCATCATTTAATTCGCCATATTCCGGTATTTTTCCGCCATAAAATTTATGCGTAAGCACAAGAGTACGGTTCACAAAATTACCAAGGATAGCAACCAGTTCATTGTTGTTGCGGGCCTGGAAATCTTTCCATGTAAAATCATTGTCCTTGGTTTCGGGTGCAGTGGCAGTAAGCGCATAACGCAACACGTCCTGTTTATCTTTAAATTCTTCAAGGTATTCATGCAGCCACACTGCCCAGTTGCGGGATGTAGATATTTTATCACCTTCTAAATTGAGAAATTCATTGGCCGGGACATTGACCGGCAACACATGTTGTCCGTGAGCCATGAGCATAACAGGGAAAATGATACAATGGAAAACGATATTATCTTTGCCTATAAAATGGATAAGGGCAGAGTCTTCATCCTGCCAGTATTTTTTCCATTCGTCCGGGTTTCCCTTTTCAATAAAATATTCCTTGGTTGAAGAAATATACCCAATAGGCGCATCAAACCAAACATACAATACTTTTCCTTCTGTACCGGGAATCGGCACTTTTACGCCCCAGTCGAGATCGCGGGTCATGGCGCGTGGCTGCAGTCCCTGATGAAGCCAGCTCATGCACTGTCCGTAAACATTGGATTTCCAATCATGCTTATGGGATTCAATCCAGGTCATCATTTTCTCCTGGAACTGATCTAAAGGCAAAAACCAGTTTTTGGTAGGTCTTAAAACAGGTGTATTGCCACTTAATTTTGACCTTGGGTTAATGAGGTCAGTAGGATTGAGTGTGGAGCCACAGTTTTCGCATTGGTCGCCGCGACGCCTGCAATAGTGCTTTCATTGCCCGCCTTGACCACAATCTGCGCCCCGTCAAAGACATAGGGCTGCGAGAAGATGAACTTTGCCTCGCGCTCAGGGGTGATGGTGATCTGGTTGGCGATGGTATCGATCCGCCCGCTGTTCAATGCGCCGACCAGCCCTGAAAAGGACATCGTCACAAAGTTGACCTCATCGGCAGTTTCGGCAGCAATCGCATTGATGAAATCGACATCAAAGCCCTGAAGTTTGTCCAGCTTGACGAAGGTGAAGCGAAAATAGCTGCCAGACATGCCGATGTTCAGCGTCTCGGCACCAGCGCTGGTAAGGGATGATGTCAGCGAAATCGCCAGCGCCGCGACCGAAAGTAACTTCATGACGTGTTCCGATCCTTCAGGGCCAATCCCTCGAATTTGCGCCGATTTCGCAACAAGCCCCGCTGACGGATCAGACCTGGACTTGGCTTGGGCAAACCTGAAAAACGGCGCAGCTATACATGCTGGCACAACGTCCGTCGCAGTGAAAGGGTTGCATCGCCAGTAGTACCCATCTGCAACAGGGAACCATTTCGTCTTCTCCGGGTTAAATATCAACTTCGGTTAGTCTGCAGGTCCACACATTGCAGGAGATAGACACGTGACAGATCCGCGTTCCGACCCGATTGATCCCGCTTACATCGCCCGAAGCCAAGAACTACCCGACCGCAACCCTGCAAAGCCGTTCGCCATCGCGATCGTGCTGGTGATGGTGCTCGTTGCAGGCTGGTATGCGGCGTCCGACCGATACGCGCCCAGCACGTCGAAAGGCGTTGTATCCGCAAATGTCGTACAGATCGCGCCGCGGGTTTCAGGCCGGGTGACCGAAATCGCTATGTCAGACAATGAAATCGTAGCATCCGGTGGCCTTTTGTTCGCGGTGGATGAACGGCCTTTTGTCATTGCCGTCGAGAAAGCACGTGCGCAGTTGGAACAAGCGGCACAGTCGCTGGACGCATCATCAGCGCAATTGACAGCGGCCATTGCCAATGTCGCACAGGCGCGCGCTGCGTTCGAAAACGTCCGGTCTGAAAATGTCCGCGTACAGACGCTTGCTGCGCGCGGGCAGGTATCTGACGCCAGCCTGGATGCATCGCAGACGCAGTTGCTGACGGCTCAGGCGGCGCTTGACGCTGCCGAAGCGCAAGCGCTGAGCGCGGAGCGGGCCCTTGGCGTGGTGGGCAAAGGAAATCCGCAGATGAGGGCGGCGCAACTGACGCTTGAACAGGCTGAGTATGACCTGCTGTCGACAAGGGTCACGGCACCAACGCGTGGCGTGGTGACGAACCTGAAGCTGGGGCCGGGTCAGTTTGTTGCAGCGGGACAATCGGCCCTGACTTTCATTGAAGATGACGGCGTATGGGTCACTGCAGAGTTCCGCGAGAACCAGTTGACCGGAATTGATCCGCAAGATCGTGTCACAATGGTTTTCGATGCGGCACCCGGACAGGTGTTCGAGGGAGCGGTGCAAAGCATAGGCTGGGGCATCAACCTTGGCCGGGCCGAAGTCGAGGGGCTGCCGGTAAATGCGTCGTCGACCCAATGGTTCGAACCCGCGCGCCGCATGCCTGTGCGCATTGAACTGAGCGGCGGGATGGCGGCATGGCCCCGCAAGGCGCGGGTCGGCGGAAATGTGTCTGTCGTGGTACATTCGGATGGTGGCGGGATCATCTCGGGAATCGCGTCTGGATTGCAGCGCGTCAAGTCTGTCTTGACGGCCCTTTACTGAGGCGGTCGGGATGTATGTGGCACCACGCCCGCTGCTTGCCGACGATCCATGGTTTGCCGTGCGGCTGGCTTTGCTGTGCGTCATCTGCTTTGCGGCGGTGCAATGGATCAGGCCAGTTTTTCCGGCACTGGTCGTCTCTCTGCCGATTGGGTTGCTCGCTGCGCAGAGAAAACGCTTCGATCTCGTCCTTGCGATCGGGGCGGGCGGTGCCTTCATCATGTCGATCTGGCTGATGACACTCATCGTCGAGCTGACGCATGAAATACCATTGTTGCTGCTGATAACCGCGTTCGCGATCTTTACCGGGGCCTTTTACGTCATAAGGCGCACCGGTAGCCCGATCGGGATGCTTTTGCTGGTGGCTGCAGCAATCATGTCGGTAATGGCGCTGAAAAGCCCTGCACTTTTGTTTGCGTTCCGGGACAGTTTCACGCAAGCCGCCATTTTGGGCACGCTGGCGATACCGATGCTGTACTGGGTTTTTCCGCCCGCCGCGACCGACCCGCATATCAGGCTTCCGACTGTCGCCCTGAACCATCACGGCAAGGGATCAGTGATCCGGGCCACTGTTCTGATGCTGCTGTGTTTCTGGCTTTACGCGACGATGCCTGCATCCGACATGATGCTGGCATTTGCCGCGATTTACGTACTTGTCTTTCCGACCGGCAAGCAGGCTTTCAGCGAAGCTTGGGATCGCAGTTTGGCTACTGTTTACGGAACGGTGGCCGCCCTCATCATTCTGGCTGGTGTGACCTGGATCGGGCATTTTTCCATGCTTATCGGGCTTGTCGCATTGGCGGGATTGTTCTTCGGCCAGCGCATGATGGACGGCTACTACCTCAGCATGGTCTATCAATACGCACTCGTCGTCACTGTGGCGCTGGTTGCAAGTGCTTTGTCCAACCAGTCGCCTGCCTACGCCTCGATCATGCGCATTTTGCTGACAACTTCGGGCGCAATTGGTGCCGCAGTCCTAGTCGCCGTGCTTGATTCGCTTTTACTGCAAGCAGCGCAGGCGGGCGTTGCAAAGCAGAACCCGACGGACCCCGATCGGGTTTTCCTCACAGGTGGCGGCGATCTGTAGTCACAAATAACTGATCATCACGGAAAATCAGCCCGCACTCGGCTAACGGTGTCAGTCTCCACGGGCGCGGCACCGTTGCCCCAGGCCTGCCGGACAAAGGTAGCCAGTGCTGCCACGTCGTCATCGGAAAGCCGATCAGCGAACGCTGGCATCCGCAGTCGCGCGGGTCGCGTGGCGGTTGAGGGCATTGCCGCCCCGTTCAAGATCACCTGCAAGAATCCGCGGGGTTCGTCTGCCAGCACGGTGGCACTGCCGGACAGTTCGGGAAAGACGCCATCCGCGCCGGAACCAGTAATGAAGTGGCAGGCATTGCAGTTATCCAAATAGAGCCGTGCGCCAAGTTCCATGCTGGGTGAAGCCGCCAGCAGCATTGCGGCAGTGCTTTCTTCAGCATCCGCGCGGGGCAGGGTGGGTGAGTGCGGTCGCAACATGGACCTGCACCGGTTTCGTTCCGGTCTTTTGAGAGCGATATTCGCCATCAAGGAGACCGGATATGGCAGCGATACACAGCGCCGAGTTCAAGCGGGATGCGGTTCGCATTGCGCTCACCAGTGACCTGACACGGCGTCAGGTTGCGTCTGATTTGGGGGTTGGGCATTCGACCCTTGGCAAGTGGGTTCGGG
>JANNKX010000278.1:0-7719 GCA_031396505.1 Rhodobacterales bacterium | reverse complement strand
CAAACAGCTCACACCCGAAATCCTGCACGCCCGCTGGCATCAATGTGGGTGGTGCAATCAACCGGATGCGGTTTTCCATCTTGCCCAGCAGGATCAGATTGCTGCGCGCCACGCGGCTATGCGCAATATCGCCGCAGATCGCAATCGTCAGCCGCTGTATCCGGCCCTTGGCCCGCCGTATGGTCAGCGCATCCAGCAGCGCTTGTGTGGGATGTTCATGCCGCCCGTCGCCTGCGTTCAGTACGGCGCAATTGACCTTGGACGCGAGCAAATTGACAGCCCCCGATGACGGATGCCGCACCACCAGCAAATCCGGGTGCATCGCGTTCAGCGTCATCGCGGTGTCAATCAGGGTTTCGCCTTTTTTCAATGACGAATGGCCGACGACCATGTTCATCACATCCGCACCCAGCCGTTTGCCCGCCAACTCAAACGAGGCCTGCGTGCGGGTGGAGGATTCGAAGAACATGTTGATCTGCGTGAGGCCCGCCAAGGCATCGGACTGTTTGACGGTGCGGCGGTTCAGGTCGACGTAAGCGTCCGCCAGATCGAGGATCGTGACGATTTCCTGCGGGGCAAGATGTTCGATCCCCAACAGATGCCGCGCGCGAAATGCCATACTGCCCCCCGTTTTGCAGGCTTATGACAGAAATCCGACGCCAAGGGCAAGGATCAGTCAGTCAAGGGCAGGCGGGCCCAGCGTGTCGCACCCCAGATCAGGGCGCGGACATGTAATCCTCGGCGATCTGCGGCAGGCTGTCTTCATCCGTGACAAAGCCGATCGGGGCAAGGCCGGTATCGCGAAAGACGGCAAAGGGCATCCCGTCCGAAATGCGGATGCCCCACATGCCGGTGATGTCGCCCCCGGCCTTTGGATCAAACCCCTGACCGATGACATAGCCGTCGACCTCGACCGTCGCACTGCCGACCTCGACGCGTTCGGCCAGTTCATAAATCTGATCCTCGGACATGATGGCGGCAAAGCGCAGCCTTTCGCCCGCATCGGCAAAGGCTGCGGTGGGGTGCTGCCCGACCCAGCGGGTCACGTCATCGCCGGGGCCTGCCGCGACCGCCCCGTCATTGGTGTATGGCACCACAAATTCCACGACGTTGTGGCCGTCATAGGTGTAGACGACAAATTCTTCTTCTGGATTGAAGCTCGGCATGTCGAATTCAAGCGATCCGTTGTCGGTGGTGCGGGGGTTCATGACGCTTTGCGAACAGGTGCCAAAGGGTGCGGTGGCGGTGGCCCCAACGGGTGTCACATTCAAAAAGGCCCACATCATCGGGCAGCCATTGCCGCCGTTGGCGAGGCTGACCAGCACCCAGTCGCCCGCATCACCATCGGGGCGCGGGGCGACGGCGCGGACGTCGACAAAGCGGTCGATCAGCCCGGCGATGGGTGCGCCATTCAGCAGAAATTGCTGGGCGTCACCAAAATCGGCGGTGGTCGTGCCGATGGTGATGGTGCCATAGCGCGTCTCGGCGGGGGTCAGAAATGGCAACTCGTCGGCCATCGCGGGCAGGGCGGACAGCAGCAGGGCAGTAAGGGTGATCTTCACGGGCAGGTTCCTTGGTGCAGGCTTGTGCGAAGGTTAGGGTCGTGGATCACGCGGGGCAAGGGTGGGTTGTCCTGACCTTGTGAGGGGCATACCGTTGCCGCCATGGGAATCGGGGAACATCTGGACACGTGGGACGGCTGGCAGGCGGCGGTGCATGCGCTGGCGTGGCAGGTTGATCTGGGGGTCAGCGAGCCGGTGGGCGATACGCCGCTGGACCGGTACGATCTGCCGCCCGAAGCCCGGCGCATGGCGGCCGTTGCACCGCGCAGCGTGCAGGCCGCCCCTCTGCCGGGCGCAGGTGATGACCCGGTGGCGGTGGCGCAATCGCTGGCGGGGGCGGCGACGAGCCTTGATGCCTTGCGCGCAGCCCTTGCGGCCTATGATCACTGCGAATTAAAGCGCGGCGCGCGCAACCTTGTGTTTGCGGATGGTCATCCGCAGGCGCGCGTTCTGATCCTGGGGGAGGCACCGGGGCGCGACGAGGATCGCGAGGGGCGGCCTTTCGTGGGGCGCGCGGGGCAGATGCTGGATGCGATGTTTGGTGCAATCGGGCTGTCGCGCAGCAGTGCTGATCCGGCCCGTGCGATCTATATCACGAATGTGCTGCCATGGCGGCCGCCCGAAAACCGCGATCCGACGCCGGATGAGATTGCGATGATGCGCCCCTTTGTGCGGCGGCATATCGCGCTGGCGGACCCTGATGTGATCGTGATCATGGGCAATGCGCCACTGGCGTGCCTGTTTGGCGAAAAGGGCATTGTGCGGGCGCGCGGCATCTGGCGCGATCTGGATGGCAAACCGGTGTTGCCGATGACGCATCCGGCCTATCTGTTGCGCACGCCCGAGGCAAAGCGCGCGGCATGGGCGGACCTGCTTGCCCTGAAAGGCCGTCTGACATGACCGGGATTGATGACACGCGGGCCTTTGTGGCCAACCGCATCGCGGTGTTGACGGTCAGCGATACGCGCACGCCAGCAGATGACAGGTCGGGCGATACGCTGGTGGAACGGCTGACGGGGGCGGGGCATGTGCTGGCGGCGCGCGGGATCGTGCGCGATGACCGTGCGGTGATCGCGGCGCAGTTGCGTGCGTGGTGCGCGGACGCGGGGATCGACGTGATCCTGACGACGGGTGGCACGGGCCTGACGGGGCGGGATGTGACGGTCGAGGCGCACCGCGATGTCTATGAAAAGGAAATCGAGGCGTTCGGGACGATTTTCACCATCGTCAGCATGCAGAAGATCGGCACATCGGCGGTGCAGTCACGGGCCTGCGGGGGTGTGGCGATGGGGACCTACCTGTTCGCGCTGCCGGGCAGCCCGTCAGCCTGCCGGGATGCATGGGATGAAATCCTGCAATGGCAGTTGGATTACCGCCATCGCCCTTGCAATTTCGTGGAAATTTTCCCGCGTCTGACGGAACATTTGCGTAGGTCGTAGGGTGGCGCGCGCGTCAGACATTCCGGGCGGGATGCTCACCGAGTGTTTGTTTGTTGCCGGACGACCGTTCTGGTTTAAGTTCGCGCCATAACGGAGGGTCGCATGCGGTTTTTTGCACGCAGCATAATGGGTGTCTTTCTGATGGTTCTGGCCATCGGCTTGCTGGGTGTTGCGGTGCAGATCATTGTCAGTGCGGCGGCGTCACGGCTTGCAGGTGACACGGCCGCACCGGCGATGGAGGAGCGCGTCTTTTCGGCGGCCGTGGTTACGGTGACGCCTGCGACGATTGCGCCGATCCTGACGGCCTATGGCGAGGTGCGGTCGCGGCGGATGCTGGAATTGCGCAGTGCGGTGGGGGGCACGATTGTCGATCTGGCACCGGGGTTCGAGGATGGGGCCGGTGTGACGGAAGGCGCGTTGTTGATCCGGCTTGATCCGGCAGACAAGGCATCGGCGCGCGATCTGGCGGTGGCGACGGTCGCCGAGGCGCTGGCGGAACAGGCATCGGCAGAGGCCGACCTTGGGTTGGCGAAAGACGGGCTGGTGGCCGCGGAACGGCAGGTGGACTTGCGCCAGCAGGCGCTGGCCCGTCAGCAGGACCTGCGCAACCGGGGCGGCGGGTCGGATGCGGCGGTGGAAGAGGCCGCGCTGGCGGCATCGGCGGCGGAACAGGCGGTTCTGACACGGCGGCAGACCGTGTTGCAGGGCGAGGCGCGGATTGCCACGGCGGCATCACTGGTGATGCGGGCGCAGATCGGGCTAGCAGATTCAGAGCGCGCGCTGCGCGACACATCGATTTTCGCGCCGTTTGACGGGCGGCTGACGGATGTGGCGGTGGTGCAGGGTGGGTTGGTCACGCCGAATGAGGTGTTGGCGCGCATTGTGGACCCGGCAGAACTGGAAGTCATGATCCGCCTGTCGGCCAATCAGGCGGCGCAACTGCCGGGGACTGGTGCGGCACCCACGCTGTTTTCGGTGCAAACGGATATGGCTGGCAGCGTCGTTGCGGCGCAGGGCATTCTGACGCGCGAAGGCGCGATGGTTGCGACAGGCGAAAGCGGGCGTGTGGTGTTTGGCACGCTATCGGGGGCCGAGGGGCTGTTGCCGGGGGATTTCGTGACCGTGACGCTGCGCGAGCCGCCGCTCAGCGGCGTGGCGCTGCTGCCTGCGACGGCCATCGGGGCGGATGGCACGGTGCTGGCGCTGGGTGCGGAAAACCGGCTGGAGGCGGTGGCGGTGATGGTACTGCGGCGGCAGAGCGATGATGTCATCGTGGATCCGGGGGCTGCGGTGGGGCGCGATGTGGTGGCGGAACGGTCGCCCTTGTTGGGTGCGGGGATCCGGATCACGCCGCTGCGGCAGGGCTTTGTGACCCTGAGCGAAGATCGGCGCGCGGCGCTGTTGTTGTTGTTGGACAGTGCGGATATGGCGGCGGCGGAAAAGACTGCGGCACGCACCCTGTTGGGGCAGGATCAGGTGCCCGTCGGGCTGGTGGACAGGCTTGAAACCACGGCCGGGGGCTGATGGCATGGCGGAGGCGGGTGATCCGATGCGTGGCGGGCTGATCAGCTATTTCACGCGGCATCGCACGGTGGCAAACCTGCTGTTGGCGGTGATGGTGGTGGGCGGGCTTTGGGCGGCCAGCAACATTCGCGCGCAATACTTTCCGGATGTGGTCGTGTCTGCGGTGCAGGTCGACGTCACGTGGGAGGGTGCGGGGGCCGACGATATTGACCGGGGCATCGTGCAGGTTCTGGAACCGGCACTGCTGGCGGTGGACGGGGTTGCCGACATATCGGCGCGGGCGCGCGAAGGGCGCGCAACAATCGATCTGGAGTTTGAACCGGACACCGATATCGCCACGGCGACCGAAGATGTGCAAACGGCGATCGACGCAATCCGCACGCTGCCGGAAGACGCCGATGATGCGACAGTGCGGCAATCGGTCTGGCGCGACGGGGTAACGGATATCGTTATCACGGGGCCGGTGGCGCCGGATCAGCTGGCGCGCTTTGCCGATGAACTGGTGGGGCGACTGTTTGCGGCGGGGGTGACGCGGACGACGATCCAGGGGTTGGCTGCCCCCGAAACACGGGTCGAGGTGCCATCGACGGCGTTGATCCGGCATGATGTGGCGATGGCCGACATCGCGGCGGCGATTGCGGCGGAGATTTCGACCGCACCGGCGGGCGAGGTTGGCGACGGGTCGGCACGGGTGCGCACGGGCACGGAACGGCGCAGCGCGGATCAGATCGCGGCAATCGTGTTGAAATCGGCACCTGATGGCACGCAACTTACCATCGGCGATATTGCGACGATCAGCGTGCAAGGCGCGACACGGGGGCGTGCGGCCTTTGTGGGCAACAATCCGGCGATGACGATCCGGGTGGAGCGGACACCCGACGGCGATGCAATCCGTCTGCAGGCGAGTGTGGCCGAAGTGGCGTCGGCGATGCAGGCGACGCTGCCGCCGGGGGTGACGGTCGATCTGGTGCGCGCGCGGGCCGAACAGATCAGCGAACGCCTGTGGCTGCTGTTTGACAATGCGATGTCGGGGTTGGGGCTGCTGGTTTGTGTGTTGTTCCTGTTTTTGAACGCGCGCACGGCATTCTGGGTGGCGATGGGGATTCCGGTGGCGACGATCTCGGCCATCGCGATCATGTATTTCGGGGGCATCACCCTGAACATGATCTCGATCTTTGCACTGATCCTTGTGTTGGGGGTGATTGTCGACGATTCGATCATCGTCAGCGAACACGCGGAATTTCGCATGCGCAGTCTTGGCGAAGAGCCGTATACGGCGGCCGAAAATGCGGCGAAACGGATGTCAGGGCCGATCCTTGCATCGACAATCACAACGATCATCGCGTTTTTCGGGCTGGTGGTGATTGGCGGGCGTTTCGGGGCGTTGATCGAGGATATTCCGTGGACGGTGATTGCGGTGATGATCGCGTCGCTGGTGGAGTGTTTCCTGATCCTGCCAAACCACATCGCACATGCGTTGAAACATGCAGCCGAGGACCATTGGTATGACGCGCCAAGCCGCTTTGTAACGCGGCAGATGGAATGGGTGCGCCTGCGCGTGATCAAGCCGTTGATGCGGGGCGTGGTGGCGGCACGCTATCCGGTGATCGCACTGATGGTGGTGATACTGGCGACACATGCGGCGTTATTCATGCGTGGCGAGGTGCAGTTCCGGTTTTTCGACGCACCAGAACAATCCAGCGTGTCGGGCAATTTCGCAATGCTGCCGGGGGCGGACCGGGACGACAGCCTTACGATGATGCGCGAATTGCAGCGCGCAACGGAGGCGGTGGCCACGCGGCTGGCCGATGAACATGGCACCAACCCGGTTGAATTCGTGCTGGGCGAAGTGGGCGGCGGGTCCGGGCGCGGGTTGTCCAGCGCGGAAGGCAAGGATGCGGACCTGCTGGGCGGGATTTCGATTGAGCTGATTGATCCGGATTTCCGGCCCTATTCGAGTTTCCAGTTCATCAGTGATCTGGAAAGCGAAATCCGCCGTCATCCGCTGTTGGAGGAACTGTCCTTTCGCGGCGGGCGCTTTGGGCCGGGCGGGGATGCGATTTCGATTGATCTGTTCGGGACCACGTCCGAGGGGCTGAAGGCGGCGGCGGAAGATCTGAAGGCACGGTTGGCGCAATACCCGGAAGTGTCGGCGTTGGAAGATACGCTGGCCTATGACAAGGACGAATTGATCCTGAACCTGACGCCGCAGGGCAACGCGATGGGGTTCACGATCGCGGGTCTTGGCAGCGATTTGCGCGACCGGTTGACCGGGATCGAGGCGGCAACTTATCCGGACGGGCCACGGTCGGCGGCGATCAGGGTGGAATTGCCCGCGAGCGAGTTGACGGCAGATTTCATGGACCGGACGCTGCTGCGCACGGCTTCGGGGGCGTATATCCCGCTGGGCGATGTGGTGACAGTGACGCGGCAGGCGGGGTTTTCCACGATCTACCGCGAAAACGGCTTGCGCGTGGTCACGGTGACGGGCGATCTGGCCGAGGATGACCCGGCGCGCGCCGCGGAAGTGGAACGCGCGCTGCGCGACGATATCATTCCTGCGATTGAGGCCGCGCATGGCGTGGCATCACGCCAATCGGGCAGCACGGCGGAACAGAACGAATTTCTGGGTGGGGCGTTGCAGGGTGTGATCCTTGCGCTGATCGGGATATACTTCTGCCTTGCGTGGATATTTGCCAGCTGGGCGCGGCCGATTGTGGTGATGTCGGTCATTCCATTTGGCCTTGTCGGGGCGATTTTTGGCCATTGGTACTGGGGCGTGCCGCTGTCGATGTTTTCGATCGTAGGCATGATCGGGATGTCGGGCATCATCATCAACGACTCCATCGTGCTGGTATCCACAGTGGACGAATATGCGCAAAAGCGTGGGCTGCGCCCGGCGATTGTGGATGCGGTGGCTGACCGCTTTCGCCCGGTGCTGTTGACGACGGCGACGACGGTTCTGGGGTTGGTGCCGCTGCTGTATGAACGATCAAGTCAGGCGGCGTTTCTGAAGCCAACGATCATCACGCTGACCTATGGGTTGGGGTTCGGGATGGTGCTGGTGCTGTTGATCGTGCCGGCGATCCTTGCGATTCAGGATGATTTTCTGCCCCCGCCACCAACCCGCCCGCGGCAGAGGCCACCGCCACCTCGGGTGGGTCGGGCACCAGTCGGCGCAGGCCGTGCTGCGC
>JANNKX010000232.1:0-2028 GCA_031396505.1 Rhodobacterales bacterium | reverse complement strand
GAATGAATGTCAGTCCTCGTCAACAAAAACACCCGCCTGATCTGCCAGAGCTTCACCGGCTCTCAGGGCACGTTCCACTCGGAACAGTAACCCGTAGGGTGGGTGCCAACCCGCCAAAGCACAACAATGGCCCAACGCTCGCCCACCACACTGAAAGGTAAAGTCCATGCGTCTGTTTGTTTGTATTCTGTTCGCGGCCACATTGGCCGCCTGTTCCGGGGGCAACGACTCTGTCACCGACCTCGGCCCGGTCTGCGCCGAACAATCGGCCTTGGCACAGAACGGCACCACGGCCGGGGGCCAGATCACGATTACCTGCCCGAACTGATCTTTCTGCATCGGGCAGGCTGCGTTCCACCCATCAAAGGCATCTTCAGATGATCCGCCTTGCTACCCTTGTTTTCCTGATGACATCCGCCAGCGCCACGGCAGGCGGCCCCGCGTGGGACGAAATGGTTGCCGACCCAACTCCCGGCATCCGTGCTTTCGGGACGATCGGGGCCTGTGTGACGGCGGTCAGCGACCCGCAGGCCGTGACCGACGCGCTGGAAAACGCAGGCTGGGAACGCGCCGATGAATTTGATGGCGTGCCGGGGTTTCAGGTCGACAATGTCTCGGTGATGTTCTGGGAAGACGGCGGGTTCTGCATGATGCAGACCGATGATTTTTCGACCCGAGACCTGACTGACATGCTGGCCGCATTCGACATCCCGCCGGTTGGTGAAGATGACATGGGCTGCGTGCAATTCAACTTTTCCGGCACGATCGCCACCCTGACCGGCGGCGGCAACGACCCCGCCTGCACATCGGATACCGAAGCCGCGTTGCGGTTCGAGGTGTCGCAATGATCCGCCCTGCCCTTTTCGCCGCAACCTTCGCCCTGTCCGCCTGCCAGTTCAGCAAGCCATACGTCGCACCCCCGCCCCCATCACCTGTCGCCACGCAGGTGGCCCCAACCGCCATCACCGCCACCCGCGCGCTGCAATTGTTCGATGCGACCTGCGGGGCATCGCTGCCCGCCTTTGGCACCATCGACACCGTCCTGCGGACCAACGGCATCATTGGCGCGAACCAGACCAGCCTCACCGAAGATGTGTCCGTCCGCGTGCAGGACGGCCCCGCCGACGGCAAGACCTGTGCCATGACCTTCGGCACGACCGATGCCGCCGCCGGGGTGCAGGCCACGTTCGGCGCGCTTGGCACATTCAAGGCGACCCCGCTTGGCACCGCCGCAAAATACCGCGGCCGCAATGCCATTGTCATCGCATCCGGCGAAACGGGCCGGATCGGGGCGGTGGGCTATCATACTATCCGCCTGCTGTCTGAACGGTAAGGATCACATCATGCGCCATCTGCATCCATGCATCGTCGCCGCGACCTTCGGATTGGCCATCGGCCCGGCCATCGCGCAGGATGGCATCACCGCCGCCGCGTTCCTGCAGACCTTTCGGGACAGATGCGCCGCCATCGCCGCCGACCCCGCCGCCGCGATCACGCAGGCCATTGCATCCGACAATGGCGGCGGGGCCGTCACCACCGACAAGGCCATCGTGCAACTGACGATTTTGATCGACATTCCCGGCACATCATTTGCGACCCTGTTCTATCAGCGCTATGTCATGCCTGCCGATAGTGTCACCTATTGCACCATCACCGCCAGCTTTGACACGCCGGGCAGCCCCATCGCGCTGCCGGAGCTTGCCGATCTGGTCACCGCCGCCGCTCCGGACGCGCTTGATGCGCCAGTCACCCGCCATGGCAGCGATGTGCTGGATCACGGCGCACTTGCCCGCATGTATCTCTGGTCTGCGGGCGACAGCGTGAATGACCCCAGCATCACGCTGAACCAAACCGCCACAATCGTGACCCTGTCGGCACAATTGCCGACTGCGGACTGACCCATCAAAAGGAACCATCCATGGCCGTCCTCGTCAATGCAAACACCCGTCTGATCTGTCAGGGCTTTACCGGCTCGCAGGGCACTTTCCATTGCGAACAGGCGATTGCCTATGGCACCAAAATGGTGGG
>JANNKX010000206.1:0-1628 GCA_031396505.1 Rhodobacterales bacterium | reverse complement strand
GCGTGAAGGCCCCCTTGATCGTCGAGGCGGCGAATGGCCCGATTACCTTTGGCGGCGACGAGATTCTGAGCGCCAAGGGTACGGTGATCATCCCCGATATGTTTGCCAACGCAGGCGGCGTGACGGTGTCCTATTTCGAATGGGTCAAAAACCTGTCGCACATCCGTTTCGGCCGCATGCAGCGCCGCGCCGAAGAAGCCCGCCATCACCTGCTGGTGGAAGAAATGGAGCGGCTTTCGGCGGACAAGGGCCTTGGCTGGACCATGTCACCGGGGTTCAAGGACAAATACCTGCGCGGCGCGGGCGAGCTGGAACTGGTGCGTTCGGGTCTGGATGACACGATGCGCGGTGCCTATCAGGCAATGCGCGAGGTCTGGCATGGCAGGTCGGATGTCGAAGATCTGCGGGTCGCCGCCTATATCGTGGCGATCAGCCGGGTTGCCTCGGCCTATCAATCCAAGGGGTTGTAACGCGCCCATCCATCCGCGACACCTATTGTCGCGGATGGTCATTTCCGTCCGGACCGTCCTTGATATGCCTGCCGTGCTGGGGTCTAGTGGCCCTTGCACGCAGCAAAGGGTCGATCGGATGCGCTATTCGGGCCTTAGGGTCATCACCGAGGGGTTGTTCGGCAACAAAGGCTGGAAACCGGTCTGGCGCACGCCTGACCCCAAGCCCGCCTATGACGCCATCATCATTGGTGGTGGCGGGCATGGCCTTGCGACCGCCTTCTATCTGGCCAAGAACCACGGGCTAACGAATATCGCCGTGCTGGAAAAATCGCACATCGGGTCGGGCAACATTGGCCGCAACACCACGATTGTGCGCGCGAATTATTTCCTGCCCGGCAATTCCGAGTTTTATTCCCATTCGTTGAAGCTGTGGGAACAGATGGAAAGCGAGCTCAACTATAACGTCATGCATTCGCAGCGTGGCCTGATCAACCTGTTCCATTCCGATGGTCAGCGCGATGCCTTTGCGCGGCGCGGCAACATGATGATCAATCAGGGCGATGATGCGATACTGCTCGACCGGGAAGGCGTACGCGAACAACTTCCCTATCTGGATTTCGAACAGACGCGGTTCCCCATCTATGGCGGCCTGTGGCACAAACGCGGCGGATCGGCGCGGCACGATGCCGTGGCATGGGGCTATGCGCGCGGGGCGGATATGCGCGGCGTGGACCTGATCCAGAACTGCGAAGTGACCGGGATTGATGTGGACAACGGGGCTGTTGTGGGCGTGCAGACCACACGCGGGGCGATCCGGGCGAAAAAGGTGGGGATCATCGTTGCGGGGCGGTCATCACAGGTGGCCGCGATGGCGGGGATGCGCTTGCCGATTGAAAGCCATGTGTTGCAGGCGTTTGTGACCGAAGGGTTGAAACCCGTCATCAACCATGTCGTCAGCTTTGGCATGGGGCATTTCTATATCAGCCAGTCCGACAAGGGTGGCCTCGTGTTCGGCGGTGATCTGGATTTCTACGCCAGCTATGCGTCGCGCGGCAACCTGCCGATGGTCGAACATGTGATGGAGGCGGGGATGACGCTGATGCCGATGATCGGGCGGGCGCGGGTCTTGCGGTCATGGGGTGGCATCATGGACATGACGCCGGACGGCAGCCCCAT
>JANNKX010000157.1:0-13348 GCA_031396505.1 Rhodobacterales bacterium | reverse complement strand
GCGCAGCGGGTCCAGAACCGTATCGATGAACACCGCCTCGCGGTCAAAGATATCGACGGTGGGATCTGTCACCTCGCCATGCACGCACAGCGGCAGACCGATGATGGCCATGCGTTCCAGCACCGGGATCACCGCGTCAATGTTGGTGACGCCGGACTGGGAATTGGTTGTTGCCCCGGTCGGATACAGCTTTACCGCGCGCACAAGGCCGCTCGCATGGGCGGCGGCCACATCATCGGCATTGGTGCCTTCGGTCAGATACAGCGTCATCAGGGGTTCGAACGCCATCCCCTCCGGCAGCGCCGCCAGAATGCGGTCGCGGTAGGCGCGTGCCTGATCACCTGTCACCACCGGGGGCACAAGGTTTGGCATGATGATCGCGCGGGCAAAATGGCGCGCCGTTTCCGGCAGCACGCCCTGCAGCATCCCACCATCCCGCAAGTGCAGGTGCATATCATCAGGGCGACGGATGGTCAGACTGGTCATGGCCGTGGGGTAGCGCAAGATTGTCACCGGTTCCAGAGGATATGCAGATTGCGGGCTTGCCTTGCCAAGGATAGCGGGGTTGGCTGCGTCCGAAAGACGAACGTCCAACAGGAGCCCGCCATGATCCGTCCGCTTGCTGCCCTTTTCGCGCTTTCGTTGCCCGCAGCCGCCCAAGAGGTAAATTGCGCAACCGCCATCACCCAGCAGGACATGAACATTTGCCAGCAACAGGTCTGGGAAGAGGCGGATGACCGGCTGAACGGTGTTTACGCCGAAACCGTCGCGATCCTGCAGGAACGCGATGCCGCGTTCCCGCTGGACGGTGCATCCGAAGAAGACCGTTTGCGCGCGGCCCAACGCGCCTGGGTGGTCTTTCGGGATGCCAACTGCGATTCTGCGGGCTATCCAATGCGCGGCGGATCTGCCGAGCCGCTTTTGGTGCTTGGCTGCATGCACCAGATGACCGAAGCGCGGATCGAAGAGTTGACCCTGCTGGCGCAGGACTATTGAGGCGAGGAAAGTTTACAGCGGATCACTGTCAATCTGATTCAGACTGAAGGTGATCCAAGACAAGAACCACCTGTGAATGCCCGCGTGTCGTGCGCAGTCGGCTGAACACGATTGCGCAAGACACGCTCTAAGCCTTGGCTTCCAGTTCGGCCAGTCGTCGGCGGAAACGCGGCGCATTCAGGCGGCGCACCACCGAACGGCATATCGCCATGCTGCGCGCGGGGCGGCCCGCCTCATCGGTCGCCGCTAGAATGCCCTTAAGATATGGTCCGAACTGCCGCCGAATGCGCCACATCCGCGCAAAACTTGCCGCACTCAGCGTGCCTTTGACGGCCGCCTGCAACAGTTCAGGCATCAGGCCGACTTGCTGGATGGCCCATTCCGTGCGCCCGCCAAGATGCGGCATGCGCAGCGGCGTGACCCATGGCCCGGCAAACAGCGATGTATGCATCGCATCCAATGTTTGCGTTGGATCAAAAAAGGCGAAAACCTGCCCCGTACCTTCGGTCATGTCCGGGGCAAAGCCGTAGCGCGATGTGAAATCCAGCCGCCGCGCGGCGGGTGTGCGATGATCCCAGCCCGTGCGTACAGGGTCCAGCGTTGCACGCGGATTGAAGGCCAGCACCGTCGCCCCCGGTGCCGTCACCGAATAGGCGCAGGCCGCATAGGCACCCATATCCGCCCCGACAAAGACTGTGCGATTGTAGTTTTCAAAGAACGCTTCATCCACCAGCCGGTCGAAATGCGCATAGACCGCCGGATCGCGAAACCACGTGTTGCCATCGGCGATCAAGGCCAGATACGACCACCCCATTTCCCGCGCAACGGCAAAGCCAACGGGCATCTGCCCCGGTCGCGTGCGGATGTTGTGGATCGTGTCAAAACTGACGATCAAGGTCGGGTCGTCGTCCATGAAGAACGCGTGGTGACGCGCACCAATCGTCTGAAACGAACCCGCATCCCGCCCGATTTGCGTCATCAGCGCCAACCATTCGCCATCCGACGCGGCCGCCGCCGCATCAAGTGGCAAAGTCACTTCTGGAAACTCGGTCACCGCTGTAACACCTGCCTATGTCATCGGGAGTATTGTCCCCCCGGTGCCCAACGACAGCAAGCGAAAACATGCAGAAATTACCGCCAATTCGCCCTACATTGTCGCGCTATTGTTTCGGCCTGAGGCCTGATTTGCACCTTAAAGCGGATCACCTTCAATCTGATTCAGATTGAAGGTGATCCAAGACAGGAACCACCTGTGCATGCCCGCGTGTCCCGCGCAATCGGCTGAACCCGATTGCGCAGGACACGCTTTCACGTGCGTGTCCTGCGCGCGTCGCACGTCTCACGGCGCGCGGTGCCAGATCAACCTTGCCTCGTCCGGCGACAGGGCCCGCGTCGGCGGCGTCATCAACAACCGCCCAAACAGCGCGCGCCACGGCTCTTGCGCCATCAGTGCCGCAAATCTTTGGTGCCGCCACTGCACTGCCGCCGCGTGCAATGGCCCCAGAACCGGGTCGGCATGCAGCTTTGCGCGCAGGTCTCCGCCATCCTGCATCACGACGGAAGGATCCTCGACATCACTGAAATTACGCTCCACCCAATAGCCCATGTCAAAGACCGATGCATCGCGATTGGCCCGTCCCCGATCGCATTTGACGACATAGCTTTCCATCGCGCCAAGCGCGTAATGGTTCATCTGCACAAACCCATAGTTATCCTGCCCGAAATCCGAAAATACCCGCTGCGTGCGGAATGCAGCATCCAGCAACCGCCCCGACCCGTCGCGCCACAACGGTTCGCGGCTGCGGTCCGGGTTGCGTGGCCGGTGCACGCCCAGCTTGCCATAGGCCCCGTCATTGCGAAACAAGGTCTTGAACAATGCCGCGCGCCACGGCCAGTGCAACACCGCAGGTGCCGCGCGCAGGAATGTCTCGGTTACGGGCGCATCGACATAGTGGACAATCCCCGCATTTCCGAACATCCGCCATGTCAGCGTGATGGCATCCGCATCCGGCAGGGCCGCCAGCAGCGCCGGGATCGTACGATCCCCCACATGCACATTCACAAACTCGTCAATATCAAACAGCAATATCCAGTCTGCTGCCTTTACCAGCGGATGCTTGTCCGCTGCCTTCAGGGCTGCCCATTGCGGGCCTTCATCATGTGGGCCGTCATTGCGGACATGCGTCAGCCACCCCAAGGTCGCCAGCCTGTCCAGCATTGCGTCGGTGCCATCATCGCAATCATTGGAAAACACCAGAAAATCAGTGAACCCGCAGGCCCGATGATGCGCCAGCCATTCCAGAAGGAATGCCCCCTCGTTGCGAACCGTCAGGATGCCAAGGATGCGCAAGGCCCCATCCTTTCGTCGATTGCGGCGATTATCGCGGCCCAGTCGCGATTTGCATGCAGTGCCGCAATCCGCATTCTGTGCCAGTTGACCGCATTGTCGTGCAACTGCCCCAGCACCGGATCGGTCAGCAGTCGTCCCAGCCAGTCTTCGGTCGCAATATCATAACGTCGGATTGCGTCGCAGGGCACCTCGGCCAGGTTGAAACGGTCCCAGTAATCGATGTCCATGCCTTGCCCCACGTGGTTCACCCGGCCGCGCTCACGCTTGACCAGAAAGCTGTCGCGCGACCGCAGGCAGTAATGGTTCACTTGCGCGAAACGATAATCCGCCTGCACGAACATCGGATGACGCTGACGCACCGGCGGCTGCCCGCCCGGCGCTTCGGTAAACAACGCGCGACCAAGGTCGGGCTTGGGCACCGGCTGATGCACCCCGATCCGGTGCAGGTTCTCCAACCCCCGGAACAGTGATTTCGGATAGACCGGTGCGATGGCGATCACATGTGGCCCCCGGCGCGCGCGCAAGAACTGCTGTGTGATCCGCCCTGCACGATAATCGCGCTGCCCATCGGGGCCGAAAATCCGCCATGGCACCGGGATCACTTCGACCCCCGGTGATGCCGCAGCCACCAGCGATTGCACTGTGCCATCGCCCAGTTTCACCACCAGAAACTCATCCGCATCGCAGACATAAAGCCATTCTGCCTCTGTCACCTCGCCGTAACGCCGCACCTGTTTCAACGCCGACCGCTGAATGGACGTGGCGGCCCAGGCCCGCGTCGCATGATGGCGCACCAGACCCATTTCCTGCAATCGCAGCGCCATGTTACGTGTCGCATCGGCACAATCATTGGTACAGATGACGATGTTGTCAAAGCCAATCGCCTTGTGATGCGCCACCCATTCCAGCAGGAACGCGCCCTCGTTCTTCATCGTGGTGATGACCGTATAGCCCGCCATCACCGCCCCCCCATTTTCTGTCTGCAAATATCCCCGCCAGAGGCTCCGCCCGTTCCGCCAGCGCAACCAGTCACAATTGGAAAGCAGCGGATCATGCCGCCCCTTCCTCGGGTTCCGGTGTCCCGCCGGGCACGGTGAAAAAGAAATCCGGGGGCAGCGGGCGCAGGTGCAAATCGTCCGGGATCACGCCGGGGCCCGCCGCAAACACCGCCGATCCGAAATGCGCCTGCAACCGGCACAGCGCCTGCATCCGCGCGCCCGTCAGTTCGCTGTAGAAGGCCGCAGGTGTCGCCTGCGCGCGCAGGTCCGCAATCTTGTCCCGATGTGCTGCGACCGCCGCCCGGTGGGCCGCCGCGATGTCTGCGTCCTGCATCAGGCGGTCAAATTCGGCCCGTGCCGCCGGGATCATCCGTTGAATGGATGTATCCTTTTCCGCATTGAAATTCATCCGGAACCAGTAGTTCAGCCCCTGATCCCGGTCCACATGGTTGACCCGGCCCCGGTCGCGTTTCACGAGAAAGCTCTCCGCCGACCGCACCGCATAATGGTTCAACTGCACCCAGTCATAGCCATACGTCTCAAGGCTCGACCGCCAGCCGTTGCGCAACATCGCCCGCGGCATTGGGCGGCCTGATCCGTTCAACCACCTGACCTGATCCCAAAGGTCCGGCTTCAACCCCTTGGGCCGATGCACACCCAGTTTCTTGTAAATGTCGATATTGCGGAACAGCGTCTTGAATCCCCAGGCCTGATGCGGTTTGCGCACCACTTCGGGCGCGCAGGCGGCGAACTGATCAATGACGAAGCGGTCGTCATAGCCCGCCGCATCGGCATTGCCGAACAGCCGCCATGTCAGGCTGATCATGTTGGCCTCGCCCATCGCGGCATAAAGGGCGGCCAGCGTGCCATCGCCGATCTTGATATTGATGAATTCATCCACATCCATGCAGATGCCCCAGCCGCAATCCTGCATCACAGGCTCATCCTCAGCCGCCTGCAGGGCCGCGTGCTGCGGTTTCAGGTCCATCGTGCGGAACGGGTTTTCGCGGTGCTGCACGATGCCCTTTTCCTGCAGCAGCATCAGCATCGTATCCGTGCCATCGGTGCAGTCATTGGTGTAGATCAGGAAATCATCGACCCCGATGGCGCGGTGATAGGCCAGCCATTCCAGGATGAAGGGCCCTTCGTTCTTCATCGTTGTCACAATTGCCGTGCGCCCGCCTTGCGCGGCCGCGCGCGGGGCGGGTTTTGCGGCACTCACAGGCGCGCGGACCGGGTCATGGCCCAAAGCATCAGCCAGGGCCAGAAGGGCCGCGTCTTCCACCAGTGCGGTCTTCGGGGCCAGCTCGCCACTGGCAAAGCCCGGCACCCGGATCGCCATCGCCCGCCAGAACGGGAATACGGCACTCGCTTCCGGCTTGGCATAGGACACCCGCACCATCCGCCATGTATTTTCCAGACCTGCCCGCGCCGGGGCCACACCCCATCGCGCAATGCCACGCTGGCTGTCGAACTGCCGGCAGATATGATCGCCCAGATGTGCATCCTTGCCCGCGCGCACCCGCCACGGATAAATCCGCCGCCCCGCAAGCACGATCACGCCGCCCCGCGCGGTCTGGCATGCATCGAACGCATTGGCATGGCCCAACGGAAGGACATCGCTGACATCCAATGTCAGGACCGCGCGCGCCATGGCCAGAAAATGCCATTTCAACGCTTCAAACAACACGCCCTCGCCCAAGGGCGCGCGCAAGGCATCGGCGTCCGGCGGTGTCATGCGGTCTTTGCCCGGTGCGTCGGGGGCAAGAAAAAGATGATTTTCCGGCCCCATCCCCGGTTTGCCCAAGGGCAAGGGCACGTCCAGCACCACTATGCGCAACCGCGTCGGGCCCATGACCAGCGCCAAGGCCTCGGCAAAACCCGCGTCCGCCACGCGGTTCACAATCAGCGCGCCCTGCAAATGCTGTTGATCGGCCAGATATTCCAGCCAGACGGCCACCTGCGCCGGGGTTTCTGCAATGCGAAACGCAAGCACCGTGTTCAGCCCCGCAAACAGCCCCGCCTGATGCGGCACCGCCGCGAATGTCAGCGGCGCACCCGCGCTGCGCGCAAGCTGCGCCGCGCCCGCCGCGGCCACCACCATCACGCCGCCTGAGATTTCGCGCAATTCCTGTGGCAACAAGCAATCTTTCGCGCCATCGCGCGCAATGGCCCCGATCCGGCTGCCTTGGCCAAAAAACAGCCGCACGCGCCCGTCATGGCAGATCACTGCATCCACAAGTCGCGGCAGATCGGGGTCATCCAGAAAGACCGCAGGCAGCGCCGCGCGGCTGATGCCCGCCGCTTGTCCGCGTTTTCCCTCCGAACTGTTCATGCCCG
This sequence comes from Rhodobacterales bacterium, assembly GCA_031396505.1. Classification (GTDB taxonomy): domain Bacteria; phylum Pseudomonadota; class Alphaproteobacteria; order Rhodobacterales; family Rhodobacteraceae; genus JAAFHS01. The sequence continues at coordinate 6,664 of JANNKX010000157.1, read as the reverse complement.
CTCTCAACTGTCCGTGGTCTTGCTGCCACGCATGATGCATCCATATCACATCTCAAGCATCCCGCAAACGCTGTGATCGGGGCGATTGTTTCCAATCCTTTGCAAATCACCAGACTTCCGCCACAATGCGCGGCAATAAATTATAAAAGACAGATGGGCGGCGGCATGGCGAAAGAGTATGAAATTGGGGCTCTCTGGGTCGGTGGGGATCTCAGTTATCTGGAGCAGTTGTGCCTTGTGTCGTTTCTGCATGCCGGGCAACACGTCAAACTTTATACCTATGGCGACGTGACCAACGCGCCGCAGGGCGTCGAGATTGCCGATGCCAACACCGTCCTGCCGCAGACCGGCTTTCTGCGCCATGAACGCACTGGCAGCCCCGCGCTGCATTCGGATCTGTTCCGCTATCATATGCTGGCACAGAATGACCGCATGATCTGGGCCGATACCGATGCCTATTGCGTCAAGCCGTTCACCACGCCCAACGGCCATTTTTACGCCTGGGAATCCGATCATGGCCTGAATGGCGGAGTCCTTGGCCTGCCCCAAGACAGCGAAACCCTGCGCGCGCTGCTGGCGTTTACCTCGGATGAGTTTGCGCTGCCGCTCTGGTACAAGCGCAAGTATCGCGCCGAACTGCAACAGCGTCACGATGTCGGCAATCCCGTGCATGCCTCTGAAATGCCCTGGGGGGTCTGGGGGCCGCATGCCATTACCCATTTCCTGAAAGCGACGGGCGAGGTGAAACATGCTTTGCCGCGCGTGGCCTTGTATCCCTTCGCTTATGAAGACCGCCGTCTGATGGTGCGCCCCGGCCTCGATGCATCCGCCTATGTCACAGATGAAACGTTTTCGATCCACTTTTACGGGCGGCGGATGCGCGCGATCCTGCTGGCCAATCACGAAGGGATTCCACGCCCCAACAGCCTGATCGGTCACTTGCTGGCCAAGCACAAGGTCGATCCGAAGGCGGCCCCCTTGCGCGGCAAGGCCGACCCCTTGCAGGAGGGGGATGAATGACCAATCTGCCGGACAGCGTTCTGTCCGAAGCGGTGACGGTTTTCGCCGATGTCGGCGGGCGCGCGCGCGACCTTGCGCTTGCCGCCCATGCCCGCTGGGGCTGCGCAATCGACCTGATTGATCTTGATGCCAAGGGCCGCTTTCCCGCCTCGCCCTCATCCTGGCTGTCGCACTATCGGGCCGACCTGATCAGGGCCGGTGTACCCGCTGACCGTATCCGTGATGTAGGCGCGGCCAGCGACCTGCGTCAGATCGACCTGATCGCAAATCTTGCGGGGTTCGGAGATGTGTTCAAAATCAAATATCTGGAACCTGTCCTTCAGAAATTACTTGAAGGAGGCGCACGCATGGTCATGGATGTTCGTGCGGGCTCTGGCGCGTTTCCGTTCCTGAAACCCTACGGCACCAATGCGCCTCTGGCGACCCACACGACGGATGGCATCACCATCACCCGTATCCTGTTTCGCGCCGTCCCGACGGCCGCGCCGCTTGTCGCGTCACCTTGGGCCGCCATCGCGCGTGACCTTGCCGGGGACACGGGGTTCTACCGCGAAAACCCCGACCATTCCTTTTTGTTCATCAAGCGTGGTGATACTCTGATCGTCACCTTCGACAATCTCGACATCGCGATGGAAAAGCGCGAGGATCGCCGCCCCTGGGGCTTTTCCTTCATCGAAAAGCAGGGGTTTTCCATGCTGGGTGTGATGGCAAACGGCTGGACATGGTACCGTGATCCTTGGGTGTGGCAGCAGTTCGACGATCTGCGCGAAAGTGGCTTTTTCGCAGGGTTCAAACGTGTCGTATTCTATGGCGCCTCCATGGGTGGCTATGCCGCTTGCGCCTTTGTCCCAGCCTGTCCGGGGGCCGATGTTGTGGCCATCAGCCCGCAATCCACCTTGGACAAACGCCTCGTGCCATGGGAAACCCGATATCAAACCGCTTGGGGGCGGGATTATTCCGGCCCTTATGGCGATGCCGCGCAAGTGTCGAAGGTCGCAGGCCGCGTGACCCTGCTGTTTGACCCGTATGAGCCGCTTGATGCCGCCCATGTCGCCCGCTTTGACGGCGCGAATGTGATGAAACTGCGCACGCCGCTGATGGGTCACCGTCTGGGGTCCAGCCTGCAGCAGATGGGCATCCTGAGCCAGATCACGCTGGGTGCCCTGAACGGCACGTTGACCGAGCTTGAGTTCTACCAGACCATCCGTGCCCGCAAGACGTTTCAGCGGTATCAGCGCGAGCTGTTCAAACGGGCGCTTGCCAAGGGCCGCACCGGCCTTGCCCGCAAGCTTGGCCGCTGGGTACTGACACGCGGCGACAACCGCTATATCCGCAAAGAAATGCTCGAATTATAGGGCGGGCAATCTGCCCATCGCCCCACCTGCTGCAAGATCGCGTCTTTACAGAATAAAGACGGAATGAAGACACGATGAAGATGCCGCAGTTGGCCCCAGAGTCTTCAATCCAATTCAACAACCCTCCGGTGTCAGAAAAACGCCTGCAGCCCCGTGATCGCGCGGCCAAGGATCAGCGCATGCACATCATGCGTGCCCTCATAGGTGTTCACCGTTTCAAGATTCACCATGTGCCGCATGATCTGGTAGTCTTCCTGAATGCCGTTGCCGCCATGCATGTCGCGCGCCATCCGCGCCGCATCCAGCGCTTTGCCGCAATTGTTGCGCTTGACGATCGAAATCATCTCGGGTGCTGCATTCGCCTCGTCCAGCAACCGCCCAACACGCAGAGACGCCTGTAATCCAAGGGAAATCTCGGACATCATATTTGCCAGTTTCAACTGGAACAGCTGCGTCTGCGCCAATGGTTTACCAAACTGCTTGCGGTCCAGGCCGTATTGGCGTGCCGCATGCAGGCAGAACTCGGCCGCGCCCATCACGCCCCAACTGATCCCATAGCGCGCCCGGTTCAGACAGCCGAACGGCCCCTTCAACCCTTCCACATGCGGCAGCAACGCATCATCGCCCACATGCACATCCTTCATCACGATCTCGCCTGTGATGGAGGCCCGCAGGCTCAGCTTGCCGCCGATCTTGGGCGCACTCAGGCCCGGCGTTCCCTTGTCCAGCACAAACCCCTTGATCTTGCCGCCATGCGCCTCGGATTTCGCCCAGACCACGAACACATCCGCAATCGGCGAATTGGAAATCCACATCTTTGCGCCGTTCAGGACATAGCCGTCAGCCGTCTTCTTCGCTGTGGTTTTCATGCCTGACGGGTCTGATCCCGCATCGGGTTCGGTCAGCCCGAAACAACCGATCCATTCCCCCGCCGACAGTTTCGGCAGGTATTTCATCCGCTGCGCCTCGGTGCCGTAGGCGTAGATCGGATACATCACAAGGCTGGACTGCACCGACATCATGGAACGGTACCCGCTGTCCACCCGCTCCACTTCGCGCGCGATCAACCCGTAGGCCACATAAGACGCGCCAAGCCCACCATAGGCTTCGGGGATTGTGGCACCCAGCAGGCCCATCTCGCCCATCTCACGGAAAATCGCAGGATCGGTGCTTTCCTCGCGATAGGCGGCAATCACGCGCGGTTGCAGCTTTTCCTGCGCATAGGCCCGCGCGCCATCGCGTAGCATGCGTTCCTCTTCGGTCAGCTGATCGTTCAGACGGAATGGGTCTTCCCAATCAAACCGGCCCAGATCGGGTGCATCTTTGGCTTTCAGGACGGGTTGTGCGGATGTGTTCATGGCGGCCTCCGATGTGCTTTGACTTCATTATTGCACAAATTCTGGGGGCAAGGTATCGAAACTCCGTCATGGGTTCTAAAGGAAATCTCAAGATGTTCAATCGCCGCTACCTGCCCTCGATCCCTGCGCTGCTGTCGCTCGAGGCGATTGATCGCCTTGGCACCGGGGCGGCTGCGGCGCAAAGTCTGGGGCTGTCGCAAGGGGCGGTCAGCCATCAGCTGAAGGGGCTGGAGGGCCAGTTGGGCGTGCAACTTCTGATCCTTGAAAAGCAACGGTTGCGCCTGACGCCTGCCGCAAAAGACTATGTCGTGCAGGTGCGAAAGGCGTTGCAAACGCTGTCTTCGGCCTCGCTTTCGCTGCGGGCCAATCCAACCGGGGGGAGCCTGAACCTTGCGATCCTGCCAGCTTTCGGCATGCACTGGCTGGCCCCGCGCCTTGCGCGATTTGCGAAGGAACACCCAGAGGTCACGGTGAACCTGTCCACCCGCCTGAAACCGTTTGATTTCGCGGACAGCCGTTTTGATGCGGCCATCCACTATGGCCGTGAGGATTGGCCGGGTGTCGATGTCTTGAAACTGATGGAAGAAGATCTTCTTGCCGTCACTGCACCCAACGCGCCGCCCGATCCCCCCTTGCTGCAACTCGAATCCCGCCCCGGCGACTGGCCGCGCTGGTTTGCGCATCAGGGCATCACCCCGCCGCAGACGGGCGGCATGCAGTTCGACCAGTTCGCCACGATGACCCAGGCCGCGATCCTTGGTCTGGGTGCCGCTTTGCTGCCGATGTTCCTGATCGAGCGTGAACTGGCCGACGGGCGACTGGTGCCGCTGCGGGGCGGTCCTGTGCGGGCGATTGGCACTTATTATCTGGTCTGGCCCAGGGATTTGCCGTCCCGTGCGCCGCTTGGGTCCTTCCGCGACTGGCTGATGGCCGATATGGCTGCAGATGCCGCCTTGACCCTGCCGCAACAGCCCGCCAGCATGCAGTCAAAAGATGGAGCCGCCGTGTGATCCCAACCCCTGACAGTATTGATGCCGTGGAAACCATGCTGGCGGGGCAGGGCTATGTCTCGTCGCGCGCCTTGGCGACGATCGTCTTCTTGTCGCTGCGCCTGGGACGACCGCTGTTTTTGGAGGGCGAGGCGGGCACCGGCAAGACCGAGATCGCCAAGGCGATTGCCTCGGCTCTTGGGCGCCGCCTGATCCGCCTGCAATGCTACGAGGGGCTTGATGCGGCCTCGGCCGTGGCGGAATGGAATTTTGCGGCCCAGATGGTCGCGATCCGGGCTGCGGAAGGCACGATGGCCAAGGCCGATCTTTTCACCGAAGAATACCTGATCGAACGCCCGTTGCTGGCGGCCATGCGCCCGCAATCGGGCGGTCCCCCGGTCCTGCTGATCGACGAGATCGACCGCACGGATGAACCGTTCGAAGCGTTCCTCCTCGAGGCGCTATCGGATTTTCAGGTCACGATCCCCGAACTGGGCACCATCCGCGCCGAAGCCCCCCCGATTGTCATCGTCACGTCGAACCGCACGCGCGAGGTGCATGATGCCCTCAAACGCCGCTGCCTGTATCACTGGGTCGATTATCCCGATGCGGCGCGCGAGCTGGCGATCCTGCAGGCCCGCGCACCCGAGGCGCAGGAAACCCTTAGCCGGCAGGTGGTGGCCTTTGTCCAGCGCCTGCGCGGCGAGGATTTGTTCAAGAAACCGGGTGTTGCCGAAACCATCGACTGGGCGAAATGCCTGCTGGCGCTCGATGTGATCCAACTGTCACCCGAGGTGATCGCCGATACACTGGGCGCGATCCTGAAATACCAGGATGACATCCAGAAATTGCAGGGGTCTGAAGCCAAACGCATTCTGGACGAGGTCAAACGCGACCTTGTCCCTGTCTGACTTCCTCTCTGTAAAAATATCCCACGGGGTGCGATGACGGTTGCGCCACCGGTTCAAGAAACCGTCGTCGCGGGGGGTGTGAAACCCCCGGCGTTTGCAACGAAAGCCAACCAAAGATGATCCAAGCCCCACCTCACTTGCGCATCTTTCAGCCTCATCCCGGCATCTTTGCCTATTATGATGGCCGCGTGCCCGGCTATCGGTTCGATCCGCGCCCGAACTGGGTGGATGACGGCGCGCTGGAGGTGGGAATTGCCAGTTACGCGCTGGTGCAGGACCATCAGGCCATCGTCTATGACACCGGCACAACGCCCGCACATGGGGCCGCAATCAAGGCGCATCTTGACGGGATTGGCGTCACAGATTTCCGCATCGTGCTAAGCCATTGGCACAAGGATCATGTCGCGGGCACGCAAGCCTTCGGGGCGGTGCCGGTGATTGCCAATGCCCGCACGGCCGCACATCTTTCGATGCGTCAGGCCGAGATCGAGGCAGGCACCGAATGGCCGCCGATCACCCCGCTGGTGCTGCCGACGCAGACCTTTGATCACAAGCTGACACTTACCCTTGGGGCGCTGACGGTCGATCTGATTGCCCTCAATATCCATTCCGACGATGCGACCGTAATCTGGCTGCCGCACAGCCGTATCCTGCTGGCGGGTGATACGCTGGAAGACCCGATTACCTATGTCGCCGAAGCAGATGGCTTTGCCGTCCATCTGGCCGACCTGATCCGCCTTGCGGCATTGAACCCGCAGTTTATCCTGCCATGCCACGGGGATCCGGCCGTCATTGCGGCGGGCGGATACGGCCCCGGGCTGATTGCTGCCACGCAGCGCTACACGCGGTTCCTTTCGCGCCTCTGGCACGATCCGACGCTTGCTGCAACGCCGTTGCGCGACATCATCGGGCCAGACCTTGATGCTGGTCACATCCATTGGTTCGATGCCTATGCCGAGGTGCATGATCTGAATGTGGCCGCGGCATTGAGGGCGCATGGCCATGGCTGACTACGCGCCCTTGCTGCTGCC
>JANNKX010000125.1:0-1679 GCA_031396505.1 Rhodobacterales bacterium | reverse complement strand
GTTGATTGGTTTGCGGCGCAAGCCCTTGCTATCTATCATTAAAACCAACCCCCGGTGCCCCGTATCGCCCACGCGGCCGACCCCCGCCCGCGGTTGCAACCCGCGCGCGACGTGATGGCCTCCATTGTCCCGCCGCACCGGGAAAACCGCCCCACGAATGGCCCCGACCCTGATGCCCGCGCGCAGGCCTTTGGTGCCGATCTGAAGGCGATGGACGATCCCCAACCGATGAGCCGGATCATCAACTGGGCCTTGACCGACCTGATGCTGGAACACCCCGAAATCGTGATGATGGGCGAGGATGTGGCGCGCAAGGGCGGGGTTTATGGCGTCACACAAAAGCTGACGTCGCGGTTTGGCGCGCACCGGATGATTGATACGCTGCTGGATGAACAGTCGATCCTTGGGTTGGCGATTGGCATGGCGCAGAACGGTTTTGTGCCGATGCCCGAAATTCAGTTTCTGGCCTATCTGCATAATGCCGAGGATCAGTTGCGCGGCGAGGCGGCCACGCTGCCGTTTTTCTCGAACGGCCAGTTTACCAACCCGATGGTACTGCGCATTGCGGGGCTGGGCTATCAAAAGGGCTTTGGCGGGCATTTCCACAATGACAATTCGCTGGCGGTGATCCGCGATATTCCGGGGGTGATCCTTGCGGTGCCGTCCACGGGCGCGGATGCGGCGATGCTGCTGCGGGAATGCGTGCGCCTTGCGCGGGAGGAACAGCGGGTGGTGGTTTTCGTGGAACCGATTGCGCTGTACCCGGCGCGCGACCTGCACGGCGACAAGGATGGCGCGTGGATGACGGTTTATCCGGCACCTGACCGGGTGATCCCGTTTGGCGAAGTGGGGGTGACGGGTGATGGCACAGACCTTGCGATTGTGACCTACGGCAACGGGCATTACCTGTCGCAGCAGGCTTTGCCGCGCATCACGGCGGCGGGCATCAAGGCGCGAGTGATTGATCTGCGCTGGCTGTCACCCTTGCCGGTTGACGGGTTGCTGGCGGCGATCCGGGCGTGCCGCCGCGTGTTGATCGTGGATGAATGCCGCCGCACAGGGGGCCCTGCCGAGGGGTTGATGGCGCTGATGGCGGAACATGGTTTCGCGGCCGCGCGCGTCGTGTCCGAGGACAGCTTCATCGCCACCGGGCCTGCCTATGCGGCGACCATGCCATCGGTCGATAGCATCGTCGCGGGGGCGCTGGCATGAAAACCGCGGTGGTGATTTGTCCCGGACGGGGAACGTATGGTGCCGCGGAAATCGGGTCGCTTGCGCGCCATGGCGACCGCGCGTTGATTTCCGCTTTTGATGCGGTCCGCGCGCAGCTTGGGCAGGAAACCCTGACCGCCCTTGATGCAGGCCCTTACAGCCTTATGCGCCACAGCAGGGGCGACACTGCAAGCGCGCTGATCTATGCGGCCAGCCTGTCGGATTGCCGCGCCATCAAAGATGCCAATATTGTCGCCGTCACCGGCAATTCGATGGGCTGGTATACCGCACTCGCCTGCGCCGGGGCGCTGACGCCGATGGGCGGGTTTGACGTCGTCAACACCATGGGCACACTGATGCACGACATGGGGCAGGGGGGCCAAGTGATCTATCCGGTGACAGGCGATGACTGGCGGCCTGACGCAGGCCTGCGGGCGCGCGTGATGGATGATGCCGCCGGCGCGGGC
>JANNKX010000086.1:0-4397 GCA_031396505.1 Rhodobacterales bacterium | reverse complement strand
CGGCAGCGACACCTCCGTCACCGACAAGATCACCAGCGCCAGGATCAGCGAGGGGATCGCCATCAGCAAATCCACGAACCGCGACAGCACCTGATCAAACCACCCGCCCACCGTCGCCGCCAGAAACCCCAGCACCGACCCCAGCCCAAAACTGACTGCCGTCGCACAGGCCGCCACGAAAATCGTGATCCGCCCGCCATAGATCATCCGGCTTAACAGATCGCGCCCGATGCTGTCGGTGCCCAGCAGATACGTCGCACTCATCGGCTCCCACACCCCGCCCGGTGCCTCTTCCATGGAATAGGGCGCGAGCCACGGCGCAAAGATCGCCGACAGCAGGAACAGGCCCGAAAAGAACAGCCCGATCATCGCACTGATGGGAATACGCCTCATTTCGGGTGCCTCAGGCGCGGGTTGGCAAGGATGGACACCACGTCCGCAAAGATGTTCAGCCCGATATAGACGGCCGCAAAAATCAGCCCCGATGCCTGCACCACCGGCAGATCGCGTTTGGTCACATGGTCCACCAGAAACTGCCCCATGCCGGGATAGACGAAGACCACCTCAACCACCACCACGCCCACCACGAGGTACGCAAGGTTCAACATCACCACGTTCACCACGGGCGCAATTGCATTGGGCAACGCATGCCGCGCAATCACCGCCATCGGCGACAGGCCCTTCAACTCTGCCGTTTCAATGTAGGCCGACTGCATCACGTTCAGGATCGCCGCCCGCGTCATCCGCATCATATGCGCCAATACCACCAGCACCAGAACCAGAACCGGCAGCGCAATCGCATATAGCTGCTCGCCCAAACTTGCGCTTGATGACATCAGCGCCGCCGACGGCAGCAATTGCCATTTGACCGCAAGGAAAAAGATCAAAAGGTATCCCAGCACGAATTCCGGCAGCGAAATCGTGGTCAGCGTGACCGCCGAAATCAGCTTGTCCGGCCACCGCCCCACGTACCGCGCCGCAATCAGGCCCAGAATGATCGCCAAGGGCACCGCGATGATCGCGGCCCAGAACGCCAGAAACATCGTATTGCCCAATCGCTGCCCGATCGACGTGGCAATGTCCTGCCCGTTCGACAGCGCCGTGCCCAGATCGCCCTGCAACATCCCACCCAACCAGCGGAAATACCGCACAAAAGCCGGATCACCCAATTGCATCTTTTCGCGCAAGTTCGCCAGCGCCTGCTCGGTCGCCTGCTGCCCCAGAATGGCCTGCGCCGTATCCCCCGGCAGCGCCTCGACCCCCAGAAAGATCAGAGCCGACACCGCAAACAGCAGGATCAGGCCCAGCGCAAGACGCTGGGCCACAAGTTTTACAACCGGATGCACCTAGGCAAGCCAGGCATTCACAAGACCGCGCCCGTTCATCAGTTCGCCATTCGGATCGTCGATCCAGCCGCCGACCTCGTCGCGCACGGCAGACACGAAATCATTGAACATCGGCAGGATCAGACCGCCCTCATCACGCAGGATGTTGGCCATTTCCGAATATTGCGCCTTGCGCTTTTCAAGGTCCAACTCGCCGCGCGCCTCCATCAGGATCGCGTCGAACTTTTCGTTAAAGAACTTGGTGTCGTTCCATTCGGCGGATGTGAGGTAGGCTGTCGCATACATCTGGTCCTGCACAGGGCGACCACCCCAGTACGATGCGCAGAACGGCTGCTTGTTCCACACGTCGGTCCAATAGCCATCGTCAGGCTCGCGCACGATCTCCAGCGGGATACCCGCCGCCGCCGCCGACTGCTGGAACAACTCCGCCGCCTGCACGGCACCGGGGAACGCCCCTTGGGCGGTACGCAGGATGATCGGGCTGCCGTCATGGCCCGATTTCTTATAGGCCTCCGCCGCCGCCACCGCATCATATTCGCGCTGCGGAATGGATGCATCAAACAGCGGATAGGCCGCGTTGATCGGGAAATCGTTGCCGATCGACCCCAAGCCACCAAGGATCTTGTCTACCATTTCCTGCCGGTTGATCGCAAGCTTCAACGCCATCCGCAAATCGGCATTGTCGAACGGGGCCGTGTTGCAATGCATGATGAACACATAATGCCCGCGCCCTGCGACCGATTTGATCGACATCCCCGGCGCGCCCTGCAGCAGTTCCACGATTTTCGGGTCAACCCGGTTGATCATGTGTACCTGACCCGACTGCAGCGCCGATGTCCGCGCCGTGTTGTCGTTGATGACAATGATTTCGGCCTGATCCGCGTAACCCGTCGTATCCCAATAATTCGCATGCTTTTCAAACCCGATGCGCACGCCCGGTTCATGCACGACGATCTTGTACGCACCCGCGCCGATACCCGCCGCAGGGTTATCCACCCCGCCGCCCGGCTGGATCACAAGGTGATAATCCGCCAGCAGGAACGGCAAGTCGGCATTCGCCGATGCCAGCTTCATCGTGACCATGTCGCCTTCCGCGATCATTTCCGAAATGCCCTGCACGATGCCCAATGCACCCGACTGTGCGTTTTCGTCCGTGTGCCGCTTCAGCGTCGCCACCACGTCTTCCGCCGTCAGCGTCTTGCCGTCATGGAATTCCACACCCGACCGGATCTTGAACTTCCATTCCGTCGCATCGGCGTTCGAACTGATTTCTTCGGCAATCCGCGGCACGACCTCGCCCGTGGGCGACACATCGACCAGCATCTCGCCCCAGGTCATGTTCACCGCAAACGGCACTTCCGATGCCGCCAGTGCGGGATCCAGCGAGTTTGTACTCTCGCCGCCCGACATGCCCGCCCGCAGCACGCCGCCGCGTTTGGGTTCCTGTGCGCGCACCGCAGATGCGACCAGCGTGTTGGCCACCGCCGCCGACAGGCCCAGCGCGGTTGCGCGCCCGATGAATTCGCGCCGGCTGGTTTTGCCAGCAGCCACGCGGTTCATCAGATATCTGATTTCTTCTCTCATCGTCGTCTTCTCCCTGAAAGCAGCCGTTTTTTCTTGATTGTCGAATCAACTAAAGCCCGATTCCTGAAATCCGGCAATGATTTTTATAGGACCCGTCAGACAAACTGGCGTGACACGGAATCGTCAAACTGCCGTTCGAACACCAGCGTGTCGCCTTCCCACGCCCGCACATGCGCTGTCATGCGCAAATGCGTCGCCGTGCAGGTTTGCGTCGCTACCACATGCGTGCGCACGCCCCAGTCGCCACGCGACAGGCGTTGCTCCCATATGTGTGTGGCCACAGCCGACAGCGGATCATCGCCGCGCACCTGCCAGCGTTCCGTCATCGTCTCACCCGTCACCAGCCCATGATCGAGGTTTTCAGCGTCACCAGCATCATCTTCGACCACCAGCGCCCATGTGCCCGCGATCAGATCACGCTCGATGCGCCGCGCCTTCTGCCCTGCGCGCAAAACCCGGTGCGCCCATGGCGGTGCCGTCTCGGCAGGGCGCGGTGCCCATGTGCCCAACGCGCCTGTCACCACAGGCAGATGCAGCGCGCCCTCCTGCAGGCTGATCGTGACCGCGCCCACAGATGGCCAGACAAACGGCCAATAACTCGTCGCCAGCGACAGCCGCAGCCGATGCCCCGCCGCCACCCTGTAACCCATCTGGTCCAGCAGCAGTGTCACCTCATACCCCCGCCCCGGCACCAGATGCGACGGCGCCGCCATGCTGTCCCGGTGGCACAGGTTCAGCATGCCATGCGCAATCCTGACCGATGCCCCGTCCGGCCCCACATCACACAACCGCGCAATCAGGTGCCCCGTCGGCATATCCGCCAACAGGCGCAACCGCACCTCCGCCCGCCCCAACAACGTCAGGTCCGCGCCCAGCACCGCCCCGTCAAAACAGGTCGCCAGCGCATCATCCCCCGCCTGATCCCCCGGCATTTCGGCGTTCAGACCCATCGGAAAGAACTCGCCTGCATCCATCCCATGCTGCTGCGCCGTACAAATCCGCGCCGTCAGCCCCCCCGCCACCAACCCCTGATCCGACAGCGGCAGCACCTGCATCGTCACCGGTGCAGGCCAATCGCAGGCCACCCATTCCCCCGCCCGATGCGCCGCGCAGGCATCGGGGCGTGCCGAATGCAGCAGATAGGCCCGCATCGGCGCATCATCCTCCACCCCGTTCAGCGTGCCCTTCAACCACCGATCCCACCAGCGCACGCATTCCTGCAAGAACCCGATCTGCGGACCGGGGCTCGCCGTATGCGGGTACTGATGCACCCACGGCCCCACGATCCCCTTCGCCCCCGGCACATTTTCCACGATTGCCGCGACCGTGTTCATGTAATTGTCCGCCCAGCCCCCGACGATCATCACCGGCACCTGCACCCGCCCGTAATCCTCCGAAATCGACCCATGCCGCCAATACGCATCCTTTGCCTGATGCCCCGCCCACAAGGGTGCCAGATGCGGCAGC
>JANNKX010000402.1:0-6914 GCA_031396505.1 Rhodobacterales bacterium | reverse complement strand
CCTGCGCCCCGCCAGTCACCATGCCGGTGTAGGGGCTGTCGGTGCCGCTGGTGGAGGGTGTGACCGTGCTTTCGCCCCGGCTGGCACCATGATGACGGCTCAGCAGCATATCCCGCAGCAGGGCGGCTTGCCCGCCAAACTCCAGCGCTGTGGGGCAAAGATAGGGGTTGGATGTGGAAAGCGTCCCATCGCAGAATTCGTCCAGATCATTGGCGATGACGGGCGGTGCGGACGCGAGGAATGCGGTGGCAAGAAGGATGATTGCAATGATCTTCTTCATGCTGGGTTACCCCCCGTTGAAAAAGTGATTGTTGCGAATCGGGAAATGCTGCGCCTCGCATGACCTTGCGTCAAGTCATGTTTCCCGGATGGCTGGCCCGATGGCTGGTTCCTGCCACAATCCCCCCACCCCCTGCCCCGCAATGCGGGAGGGAATATTTGATGCGATCTGGGTTCAGGCCGGCCGGGCCGCGCGGTCCTGCCCCGCGAGATGGCGTTCGGCGAGCATGACCGTGCCTGCGGTATAGCCTGCCGCGCCGATGTCGGCCGCCGTGTCACTGTCAGCGCGGGTGCCGAGCCATGCGGTCAGCAAGACGCGGCGCAGCATGATGAGGGTGGGGATGATGGCGCGGTCATCGCGCGTCAGGGTGCCGGTGCGCGCATAACCATCGCACCATGCGGCAATCAGGGTGGGCAGGCGGGGGTCATCCTCGATGAAGGACAGGGCGGCGGCGAGGTCATACATCCACCAGCCAAAACCGCAATCGTCAAAGTCGATGGCGACAAGGCCCGCATCGTCGATCATCAGGTTTGTCAAGCGCAGATCGGCGTGGATCAGGCCGAAACGGTGCGGCCCGGTGCCATAGGCGGCAAGGCGGGTGCGCAGGGTATTTGCCAGCCTATCCAGGATGTGGGCGCCATCGGGTGTCAGGCCGGGGGCATCCTGCCAGCAGCCCCAATGGGGTGCGTCGCCAAGGATGGTATCACAATCCCAGCGTTTACGGGTGAAACCGGCCGGGCGTGGCCATGTGCGGGCATGGGCGTGCAAGCGTGCGCTGATATCACCCAGATGGGTGAACCAATGGGGCAGATCGTCGGATGCGGCCACCTCGCGCCCGGTGATGGGGGCAAAGGCGACGACGGTCTGGGTGCCCGCGTGTTGCAGCAGCGTGCCATCGTTTGCGGCCACGGGTTGCACGCAGCGCAAGCCGGGGACGGATTGCAGGGCGGTCAGCCAGGCGAGTTCGGAGGCGATTTCGGGATCGGTGTGATAGCCGATCCGATGGGCGCGCAGGATCAGGGCATCGCCTGCAATCCAGGTGGCGTTTTCGGAACGGTTCAGCAGGCGGATGGGGGTATCCGGCGGCAGACCATAGCGCGGCAAGAGGTGGTCAAGCATCGGTGCCACGGCGCAGCAGATAGATGTCCATGATCCAGCCATGTTGGGCCCGCAAGGCGGCGCGGGTTGTGATGATCTGCGGGGCAACCTGTGCCAGCGGCCCGGCAATCAGGGCCTGTTGCGGCATGCCGACATAGGCGCCCCACCAGATATGCAGATCGGTGGGATCAAGCACGCTGAACGCGCCCCCGGCATCCAGCATGACGGCAAGCGTGGTGGCCCCATCGGGCCAGCCACGGTCACGCAACTGCCGCGCGGTGGTGATGGTCACGGGGGCGGCGAGGGTATTGAGCGGGATGGCGTGGGCCGCGGTCAGCACGGACAGGCTGGTGATGCCGGGAATGACTTGCACTGTTATGTCGGCAAGGCGGGCGGCGATGCGCAGGGTGCTGTCATACAAGGACGGATCACCCCAGACGAGCAGGGCGACCGTACCGCCATGGGGCAGGTTTGCGGTGATTGCGGCCATCCATGCGGCGGCGATGGCGTCGTGCCAGTCATTGACGGCGGCAAGGTAGTCGGCCTGATCAGCGCGGGTGGGCAGGTCGAATTCGACGACACGGGCAGGGGTGGTCAGGACATCGGCAAGGATTTCACGCCGCAGATCGGCAAGGTCGGCCTTGGCATCGCCCTTGCGCGGGATCAGGATCAGATCGGCAGCGTTGATTGCGCGGATGGCCTGAAGGGTCAGGTGATCGGGATTGCCGGTGCCGATGCCGATCAGGGAAAGAGTGGTCATGGTGGTCTTTCATTGGGTGCGGCCCAAACGGGTGGGCCGCACGTTCGTTACCGGATTAAGACGGCGTTGTCAGCGTCCTTGGACCAGACAAATCCCGCGACCCAGCCCAATGTGGCCCAAACGGCAAGGCCCACGCCCAGAACACGGGCGGCGAAGGCGGCTGCAAGCTCGGGCGGGGCTGTGCCGCTGAACCCGTCGGGCACGGGCGCGCCGATGACATGGGGGGCTGCGAGCAGCAGCATAGCACACAGGGCGGCCCCTGCGCTGCGCCCGTAGGCAAGCAGCGCAAGGGCGGTGCCCGTGGCCGCAACGGTGCCCCACCACCAGACCTGCCGCGCGCCCAGATCGGCGGCGATGGTACCGGGCAGTTCGGGGGCAAGGCCCATGGCGGGGGCAAGCTGGAACGACGCAAACCCGGCGATGCCCCACAAAAGGCCTTCGTGTGCGGCGATGGTGTGGCCATAAATGCGGGCCAGACCAAATCCCGCAACAAGGACCAGGGCATAGGCGACATAGATGAGGCCGGAGAACACCACCGTCCATGCGTTGCGGGTGAAAGCCGATGGCGCATCGCCGTGGTCATGCGTGCTGTGGTCGTGGGCGGCGACCGGTTCTGCAGCGGGGGCGGAGCCTGCGAAATGCACGGCGGCCCCGGTTTCATAGGTTTCGCCCAGAAGGATATACTTCTGCACGAATGCGAAATGCAGCAGGGCCGCAAGCAGGCCTGCCACAACACCAGCGTAAAACGCGCTGGTCAACATCGGTCGGATCATCGGGTCAGTGGCAGGGAAAGCCGGTGGCGTGCCGCACGTCATGGGCGGTGTCATGCAAGGTGGCCGATTGGGCATGGCCTGCGGCAAACAGGATCACGCCGCCGAGGATGACCATGAACAGCACGGACATCAGGGCGGTGGATTTTTCGGCGGTCTGGATCGTTGTCGTGTTCGTCGTGTTCATCATATGCTCCTGTCCGTCACACCCGACGGCGGTTGTTTCGCCTTTGCATGGCCGGTCTCCTGACTCGCGGGTCAACGCTGCTTTCCGCCTTCCCGGTGCCCGAAGGCACCAGTGGCATATGGAAAGCCGCTCGCCGCATACAGTCGCGGGGGCGGTTGGGGTTTTGGGCGCCGTGATCGGTCCGCCTTTCCCCATTCCCGTTTCAGTCCGAACGCTTTGCGTCTGATCGGACACCATGCCGCCCCAGTTGCCACTTTGCAGCGGTACGGGTCAAGGCGCATTTGCGTCCTGTCCGGTCCGATTGCGACGGATCAGCCCGGAATGCGGGCAATGGCCTTGTGGCGCAGAGGGCCAAGAACGCGCGCATCGGGCAGATTGCCATCGGCAGAGGCGGCATAGTGGCGGGCAAAGGTGACAAGATCGGGCAGATCGGCGGCTGTCAGATCGCCAAACAGGTATGCGGTTTTTCCGGTTGCGCGGAAGGCGCAGGTCGAGGCGCGGGTACAGCCGGACATGCAGTCAGTGGTGGCAATGTTGGCGGGAATTTCGGCAGTGGCAAGGGCGGTGCGCAGGGTATCGGCAAAGCCGCCTTGGCCAAGATCGCACGCGTTGCAGAGGGTGATGTTCATGGGGGGTCATCCGCAAGCGGGCCAAAGATGATGAGGCCGGGCAAGGGGCTGCGATCCTGTGCGAGCAGGGTGGCAAGGGCGGCGATCGTGCTGCGGTGCAGGGTCTGTTCAGGCTGGCTGACGGCCTCGGCCAACAGGGCGGGCGTATCGCCCGGCAGGCCATGCGCGATCAGGGCGGCGGCAAGGGCGGAAAAGGTGCGTTTGCCCATGAAGACAACGGTGGTGGCATGCGGGTCGGCAAGGGCGGGCAGGTTCAACCCCGGCGGCAGGTTGCCGGAGGTATCGGCGGCGGTGATGAATTGCACGCGCTGTGCGGCGTTGCGCCGGGTCAGCGGGATGCCCGCGGCGGCGGCGGCAGCAGAGGCGGACGTGACGCCGGGGATGATTTCGCAGGCGATACCGGCGGCGTGCACCGCGGTCAGCTCTTCCTCCAGCCGCCCGAAAATCCCGGCATCACCGGATTTCAGACGCACGACCTGCGCGCCGGTCAGGGCATAATCCACCAACAGGCGGCTGACGTGATCCTGTTTGGGCGAGGCGCGCCCTGCCCGTTTGCCGACCCCCACAAGATCGGCACCGGGGCGCGCAAGGGCAAGGATCGGGCCCGATGACAGGTCATCAAACAGGATTGCATCGGCGGTGGCGATGGCCCGCGCGGCCCGGACCGTCAGCAGATCGGGGTCGCCGGGACCGGCAGAGACGAATGAGACAAATCCGGTCATGGCGCGGTCGCGATCAGGTGAAAATAGGTGCCGCTGGAACGCCCGCCGCCCGGCTGGTCGCGCCATGATCCGGTTTCAGGCACGAAAGCGCCCGTTGCATCGGTGACGGATGCCAAGGGGGCGTCGGGTTGGTGGGTGATGGTGGAATAGTGAAATTCATGGCCACGCAAGGCACTGCCTGCAGCATGGCCGGGGATGGGGGCGGCAAGGGTGGCGGCACGGTAGCCAAGGTGCATCTTGCGGCTGGCATAGGATGTGACAAGGCCCAGCACACCGGCCATCTGATGCGCTGTGCCGTCCTTGTCGATCAGCGCGTCGCCCATGGCCATATAACCGCCACACTCGCCGTGAACCGGTTTGGTACCGGCAAATTCGCGCAGGCCGGTGCGGAAATGGCTGGCCGCGGCAATCGCCCCTGCGTGCAGTTCGGGGTAACCACCGGGCAGCCAGCAAACATCGGCGCTGGCGTTGGGGGCCTGATCGGCCAGCGGTGAAAATGGCAGGATCTCGGCCCCGGCGGCGCGCCAGGCGTGCAACAAGTGCGGGTAGATAAAGGAAAACGCGGCATCGCGCGCAAGGGCGATGCGCTGGCCGGGCGGTGGCATGTAAAGCGCCGCCCCTCCCCCCCGTGGGGAGGGGATGGGGGTGGGGGGCTGTGCCGCAAGCAGCAGCGCATCAAGATCAAGCCGTTCGGTCACCAGCGCTGCGGCTTGCATGATCAGCGTCTCCAACCCTGCGTTCTCTTGCGCCTGCACAAGGCCAAGATGGCGTTCCGGCACGGCAATACCCGCCTGTTTCGGCAGCGCGCCAAACACCGTGATCCCCGCCTCTGCCATGCCGTCGCGCACCAGCGCTTCGTGCCGCGCACTGGCCACCCGGTTCAGCACGACGCCTGCTATGCGCACCCCCCGCCGAAAGGTGGCAAGGCCATGCGCCACGGCGGCGGCCGTCTGCGCCTGCCCAGACACATCGATCACCACCACCACGGGCCAGCCCATGCGGGTGGCAATATCGGCGCTGGCCCCGGTGCCGGTTGCGCCTTTGACGGCAACGCCGTCAAACAGCCCCATCGACCCCTCGGCCAGCGCAAGGTCAGCCCCCACAGCCTGCGCGGCGATCTGCGCAATCATCACGGGCGGCATGGCCCAGCTATCGAGGTTGAAACTGGCACGCCCGCAGGCGGCGGTATGAAAAGCCGGATCAATGTAGTCAGGCCCGCTCTTGAACGGCTGCACGTTCAGCCCCCGGTCGCGGAACGCGCGCAACAGGCCGAGCATCAGGGTCGTTTTGCCCGTGCCCGATGCCGGAGCGGATATCATCAGGCCGGGTGTCATGTGCCACCTTCGGGAAAGCGCGGGTCGGTGCCCACAGGGCGATAGCGGCGGTCATAATCGCCAGCATAAAGCCTGCTTTCGGCAAACCCCGTCGCCGCCAGCGCCGGACCGATCAGGATCAGCGCGGTGCGGTCAACCTCGGCCGGGATGGCGGTGACAAGGGTGCCAAGGGTAGCGCGAATGATACGCTGATCGGGCCAGCTTGCACGCCAGACAACGGCGACAGGGCAATCCAGCCCGTAGTGGGGGGCAAGGTCCGTGACGATCTTGTCGGTCAGGTGGATGGACAGGTGCAGCGCCAGCGTGGCCCCTGTTGCCCCGAATGCCGCCAGCGTTTCACGCGCGGGCATCGGCGTGGCACGGCCTTCGGTCCGGGTCAGGACAAGGGATTGTGCCAGACCGGGCAGCGTCAGTTCGGCGCCCAAGGCGGCGGCGGCTGCGGCAAAAGATGGAACGCCGGGTGTCACGTCATAGGGGATGCCTGCATCACGCAGGCGGCGCAACTGTTCGCCCATCGCCGACCAGACCGACAGATCGCCGGAATGCAGGCGGGCGATATCGTGGCCGGCGCTGTGGGCGGCGGTGATTTCGGCGATGATCTGATCAAGGCTGAGGGGGGCGGTGTTGACGATTCTTGCACCGGGGGGGCAGTGGGCAAGGATGGCCTTTGGAATGAGGGAGCCTGCGTAAAGGCAGACCGGGCAGGCGGCGATCAGATCGCGGCCCCGCAGCGTCAGAAGGTCAGGCGCACCGGGGCCTGCGCCGATAAAATGCACGGTCATTGGGTGATCCTTTCGGCAATGGCGGCAGTTGCGGTGCCGTCGCCTGATTGCGCGCGGGCGCTTATCAAACGCGCGCCGGGGCCAGCGGCGGCAAGGGCTGCCGCCTCGGCAACGGAGCCGGCGCCATAAAGGGCTGACACGCGGGCAGATTGGGTAAGGGTAAGTTGATTTGGCAGCACTGCGGCGGGAATGGCGCGGATAGGGAGATGGAGCAGGTCAGCAAGTGATTGCAGGGCCGGGGCCTTGTGATCGACCGTTGCCAGCGCCGTCAGCCCTGCCGCACCACCCGCACGGGCCAGCGCGTCTTGCAGGGCGGCAAGGGATGCGCCCTTGCGGAAACCGAAACCTGCGA
>JANNKX010000367.1:0-6034 GCA_031396505.1 Rhodobacterales bacterium | reverse complement strand
GGCAGACGTTCGTCGTCCAATTCCTGCATCGCGGCGATCACGTCGCGCGCCAGCGCATCGCCCATATCCTCGACCACGCCCATCAGCGCGTGACCTCGCCCAAGCGGCGTTTGACGTAGGTGCTGACGGTGTCGATCATCGGGTTCATGTGGGCCTCTTCATCCTTGAAGAAGTGATCTGCGCCATCAACCAGCGTGTGGGTGATGGTGATGCCCTTCTGTTCATGCAGCTTGTTCACGAGGTTGACGGTATCCTTGGGGTTGGCCACCTTGTCAGCCGTGCCGTTGATAATCAGACCCGACGCCGGACAGGGGGCAAGAAAACTGAAATCATAGGTGTTGGCGGGCGGGGCCACGGAGATGAAGCCGGTGATTTCGGGGCGGCGCATCAAAAGCTGCATGCCGATCCACGCGCCAAAGGAAAACCCGGCAACCCAGCAATGTTTGGCATTCTGGTTCATCGATTGCAGGTAATCGAGCGCGGAGGCGGCATCCGACAGCTCGCCTATCCCCTGATCATATTCGCCCTGACTGCGGCCCACACCGCGGAAGTTGAAGCGCAGCACGGTAAAGCCAAGGTTGTAGAAGGCGTAATGCAGGTTGTAGACCACCTTGTTGTTCATCGTGCCGCCGTATTGCGGGTGCGGATGCAGCACGATGGCAATCGGCGCATCACGTTCCTTTTGCGGGTGGTAGCGTCCTTCAAGCCGCCCATCGGGGCCAGCGAATATCACTTCGGGCATTCAGTTCCTGCCTGTGTCGGGAGCGATTTGTTGACAGTTTCGCTCGGTCAATCTAGAACCATTCTAAAGGCACTGGGGCCTTTCGTGAGGGGTCGCTTGAGTTAAGCGGCCCCGCTGCAATCGTCAATGTTTTTGGGGGCCACAAGGTGAAGCTATCGACCAAGGGGCGCTATGCGATGGTGGCACTGGCCGATCTGGCCTTGGCCGGAAATGACGATATGGTGTCGCTGGCGGCGATTTCAAAGCGGCAGGACATCAGTCTGCCTTATCTGGAGCAGCTTTTTGTGAAACTGCGCCGGGCGGGCCTGGTGGAGGCGGTGCGGGGGCCGGGAGGGGGCTATCGGTTGGCGCGCAGTGCGGATGCAATCCGGGTCAGCGAAGTGTTGGAGGCGGTGGAAGAGAATGTCGATGCCATGCACGCGGGGGCAGGGGCAAGCGGGGGCGTGTCGGGGTCACGCGCGCAGTCTTTGACCAACCGGTTGTGGGAAGGATTGTCGGCGAATGTCTATGTATTCCTGCATCAGGTGCGGCTGTCGGATATTGTGAAGAATGACCTGACGCCGTGTCCGGCGGTGCCGAACCTGTTTCGCGTGGTGGATGAGGAATGACGCGCATCTATCTGGACTGGAACGCAACAACGCCTCTGCGGCCAGAGGCGCGCGCGGCGATGATTGCGGCGATGGATGTGGTGGGCAACCCCAGTTCGGTGCATGCCGAGGGGCGCGCCGCCAAAGCGCTGGTGGAGCGCGCGCGGGCACAGGTGGCAGCGGCATTCGGGGCGGATGGGGCCGATATCGTGTTCACATCGGGGGCGACCGAGGGGGCGGCGCTGGCCTGCGCAGGGCGCGATCTGGCCTGTGCGGAGGTGGAGCATGAGGCGGTGCTGGCGTGGTGTGATCCGACATTGCCGGTGGATGCGGCGGGGCGGGTGGTTGCGGGGGCTTCGGGCGAATGTGCCTTGCAACTGGCCAATTCGGAAACCGGGATCATGCAGGACATTCCCGCTGGGCTGGCGCTGTGTGATGCGACGCAGGCGTTTGGCAAGGTGGCGGTCGCGTTCAACTGGCTGGGCTGCGATATGGCGCTGATATCGGCGCACAAGCTGGGCGGGCCAAAGGGTGTGGGGGCCGTGGTGCTGCGGCGCGGTCTTGACGTTGCGGCCACGCTGCGCGGCGGCGGGCAGGAAATGGGGCGCAGGGCGGGAACCGAAAACATCATCGGGATCGCGGGATTTGGCGCCGCGGCCGAGGCTGCGGCGCGCGATCTGGCGGATGGGGTCTGGGATCGGGTGGCCGAACTTAGAAATATTCTAGATCAAGCATTGTCGGCCCATGAATTTGAGACTATTTCAGTCGGGAATGGTGCGGCGCGTCTTCCGAATACCTTGTGCATCATCGCACCGGTATGGCGCGGCGAGACGCAGGTGATGGCAATGGATCTTGCGGGCTTTGCGGTGTCTGCCGGGTCTGCCTGTTCCAGCGGCAAGGTACGCGCCAGTCGTGTGCTGCGCGCCATGGGGTTTGACGAGGCGCTTGCAGGGCAGGCGATCCGGGTGTCGCTTGGCCCGGCGGTGACAACAGAACAGGTGCTGCGCTTTGCCGATACATGGGCGGCGCAATACCGCAAAATCAAAGGCCGTGCGGCCTGAAGGGGGATCATATGTCCTTGAACGAAACGATCCTTGAAGTGCGCGACGGCGTTGACCGCGAAACGATCGAGGCCGTGGCCGCGATGTCGGGCAAATATAAATACGGCTGGGACACTGAAATCGAAATGGATTTCGCGCCCAAGGGTTTGAACGAGGATATCGTGCGGCTGATTTCAGCCAAGAACGAGGAACCGGAATGGATGCTGGAATGGCGTCTGACGGCGTTCCGGCGGTGGCTGAAGATGGAAGAGCCGAGCTGGGCGATGGTCAGCTATCCGAAGATCGATTATCAGGACATCTATTACTACGCCAAACCGAAAAGCATGGATGTAAAGCCGAAATCGCTGGACGAGGTCGATCCAAAGCTGCTGGCGACCTATGCGAAACTGGGTATTCCCTTGAAAGAACAACTGCTTCTGGCGGGTGTTGAAGGTGAACCAGCGCCGCGTCAGGTGGCGGTGGACGCGGTGTTTGATTCGGTGTCGGTGGGCACGACCTTCAAGGCGGAACTGGCCAAGGCGGGCGTAATCTTCTGTTCAATCTCGGAGGCCGTGCGCGAACACCCGGAACTGGTCAAGCAGTACATCGGGTCTGTCGTGCCGCAGTCGGACAACTTTTTCGCGACGCTGAACAGTGCCGTGTTCAGTGACGGCAGCTTTGTCTACATCCCGCCGGGCACGCGCTGCCCGATGGAATTGTCGACCTATTTCCGGATCAATGCGGAAAACACCGGGCAGTTTGAACGCACGCTGATCATTGCCGACAAGGGGGCCTATGTCAGCTATCTTGAAGGCTGCACGGCGCCTAAGCGGGATACCAATCAGTTGCACGCGGCGGTGGTCGAAATCGTGATCCTTGAGGATGCCGAGGTAAAGTATTCGACGGTGCAGAACTGGTATCCGGGTGACGAAAACGGGGTGGGCGGCATCTATAACTTTGTGACCAAGCGCGCCGATTGCCGGGGTGATCGGGCGCGTGTGATGTGGACGCAGGTGGAAACGGGGTCGGCGATCACGTTGAAATATCCGTCTTGTATCCTGCGTGGTGATGATTCCCAAGGCGAGTTCTATTCGATTGCGATCGCCAATAACCATCAGCAGGCCGATACGGGCACCAAGATGATCCATTTGGGCAAACGGACGAAAAGCCGGATTGTGTCGAAGGGGATTTCGGCGGGCCGCGCGCAGAATACCTATCGCGGGCTGGTCAGCATGCACCCCAAAGCCACCGACAGCCGAAACTACACGCAATGCGACAGCTTGCTGATTGGCGACAAATGCGGCGCGCATACCGTGCCGTATATCGAGGTCAAGAACAGCTCGAGTCGGGTGGAACATGAGGCAACCACGTCAAAGGTGGACGAGGATCAATTGTTCTATTGCCGGTCGCGCGGCATGGATGAGGAAGAGGCCGTGGCGCTGGTGGTGAATGGGTTCTGCAAGGACGTGCTGCAGGCCCTGCCGATGGAATTCGCGATGGAGGCGCAGGCTTTGGTCGCGATTTCGCTGGAAGGCTCGGTCGGTTAACCGTGTTTCACAAAATGGCACTGGTTCCATCATATTCCGGCCATTGTTCGCCGTTATCCGCTAATGCAACGGGCATTGGGGTATGGGGCCATGTCGACGCATCATATGGAGTTTTCAGCGCGGCTGGCACGGATCGAGTCCGGCGCGGGCAGTTCGAAAACGACACTTTATGTCGGCATGGACGAGACTTACGCGGTCAGCTATGGCCGCCGCGGCGTGCAGCGCGGCAATTCGGTTGCCGACACAATTCGCAATCTGGGCTATCCGCTGATGGTTATCATCGCGTTTGTCGTGGGTTTAACGGCAAATCTTGCTGCGCGTCTGGCCGATTTCATGATGAACGGGCTGCCAACCGCGACCGACAATATCGACATTCAGATGGCGATCGACTTTGGCACCGCTTTTGTTGTGTCGTCAGTGCTGGGCGTGTTCTTCCGGATCGGGATCCGCGATTTCATGATGGTGCGGCTGATCGGGATCGCGGCAGGGACGCTGGCGATGCACAACATTGTGCACGCCTATCCGCAATACTTCGAGCCGGTGTTTTCGCAGCTTTGGGTCAGTCATATCATGACCTCGACCGACGCTGCATCCATCGTCTGGCGCGGCGTCAGCATCGCGATCTGAAGGCAACCGACGTGCGGAGGCGACCATGGTTGCGCGCATGAAGCGGAAGGGTCCATGGCCTGCGGCGTCAGCGTTTCTGCGCCGTGTTTTGCACGATGTGGGGGCCATCCAAGTCGTCGATGTGGGTGCGAACCCCATTGAAGGCGATGCGCCATATCGGCGTCTGTTGGATCAGGGTCTGTGTCATGTGACGGGTTTTGAACCCCAGGAAGGGCCTCTGGCTGCACTGAATGAACGAAAGTCTGTGCAGGAAACCTATTTGCCGCATGCGCTTGGTGCCGGGGGACCTGCCGATCTGCATCTGTTTCATCATTCGGGATTTACATCGCTTTTTGCGATTGATCCAAAAATGGCGGTAGTTCTTGGTTTCGGTCGCGCGACCCGCGAAACAGGCGTGGTCCAGGTCGAGACATTGCGTTTGGATGATGTGCGAGGCATTGACCGCATCGACTATCTGAAAATCGACGTTCAGGGCGCCGAGGCGATGATCATCGCGGGCGGGGTTGCACGTCTGGCCGAGACGATGTTGATCCAAACCGAGGTGCGGTTTGTACCATTGTATGCGGGCGAGCCGTGCTTTGCCGGGTTGGATGCGGAATTGCGGCGGCAGGGGTTTCTATTTCACGACTTCGCGTTTCTGAAGCGTGTCAACCTGCGTTCCCCGTCGGCTGCGTTGTTGCGGTCATCGATGAAACGGCAGGTTGTGGACGGCGACGCCTACTATTTGCGCGACCTGACCGATCTGTCAAATATCAGCGATACGCAGTTGTTTCGCCTTGCCTTGCTTGCCGATCAGGTGATGGAGGATGCGGCTCTCGTGCTGTTTTGTCTGGATGCACTGGCAGAGCGTGGGGGTGTTGCGCGCCAGTCTGCGGCGCGATTTGCCGCAGCGCTGCCTGCAGCCCTTCGGATTGAGACCTGAGATGCGTATAGTTGCGGCGATCCGGACCCATCAATGGGGCGAAGCGGAAGAGCGGTTGCGCGCCCAGTTGCAGCCAATTTTCGGCGATGATCTGTGCGTGGTTTTTCACAATCGGCCTGCGGATGTCGTGCCGCCGATCCCGGTCGTCGATCTGACGAATGACTGGCTGCTGTCGCATGCATTGCGCGTATTGCGCGATTATGGCTGGCGCTGCGGCGATTATTTTTTCTACGCATTACGGCGGGCGCGACCGGGGTACACCCATTACTGGCTTATCGAACCGGATGTGTTTTTTGCCGGAAACGCGGCTGATTTCTTTGCCCGTGCCGGCACCATCGAGGCTGACCTTGCCGGGGTCAGGCTGGAGCGGCTTGATGCCAATCACCGCTTTGCCCGCGAAATGGGTGGACTGGTGCCGTGGAAGGCAGTTTTCGCGCTGACGCGCGTGTCGGCGCGGGCGGTCGACGCGCTGATGGCACTGCGTCAGACATATTGTGCGCGGGCGATTGTGCCGCGCTATTTTGCGAATGATGAGACATTCTGCTATTCGCACATGATGGTCGATCCGC
>JANNKX010000364.1:0-1897 GCA_031396505.1 Rhodobacterales bacterium | reverse complement strand
CCCAAGGGGTGCAGGTATCGCCCGACGCGCTGTTTGATGTGCAGATCAAGCGGATTCATGAGTACAAACGGCAGTTGTTGAACATTCTGGAAACGGTGGCGCATTGGCAGGCGATCAGGGCGAACCCCACGGGCAACTGGGTGCCACGGGTGAAAATCTTTGGCGGAAAGTCTGCACCGGGTTATGCGGTGGCAAAGGAAATCATTCACCTTATCAATGACGTGGCGGCGGTTGTGAATGCTGATCCGGTGACGGGAGATTTGCTGAAAATCGTCTATCCGCCAAATTACAATGTCAGCATGGCCGAACGGCTGGTGCCTGCGGCAGACCTGTCAGAGCAAATCTCCACTGCGGGAAAAGAGGCGTCGGGCACCGGCAACATGAAGTTCATGATGAACGGTGCGCCGACGATTGGCACGCTGGACGGCGCGAATGTCGAGATTTTGCAGGAAGTTGGGGCGGAAAACTTTTTCCTGTTCGGGCTGACTGCGGAAGAAGTGGTCAAGCGTCGCGAGGATGCGGATCATTCCAAGAAGGCCATCGAGGGCTGTCAGCCGTTGCAGGATGTACTGCAACTGATTGCCGAGGGGCGTTTCTCGCCCGATCAGACGGATCGCTATCACGGGTTGCTGCACCGCATCTGGAATCACGATTATTTCCTTGTGGCCGATGACTTTGCGGCTTTTCATGCCGAACAGAAACGGGTGGATGCGGCCTATGCGGACCGCGACCGTTGGGTCAAGATGGCGGCCTTGAACACGGCGCGGTCGGGGTTCTTTTCATCTGACCGCACGATCCGCAGTTATATGGACCAAATCTGGGGTGTCACTTCGGCACATTAGGACGGGCGCTGGACGGGGAGGGATGGCACCATGTCGGAGCTGATTGAGAATGGCGCTGCTTTCGCGATCGCCGAAGGGCGGCATGGCGAGCCGTTTTCCGTTCTGGGTCTGCACAAGCGGGACGGTTGGGTCGTCACTGCCTTCGTGCCGGGGGCCGAACAACTCTGGGTGCTGACGGGCAAGGCGGGCAAGCCAGTTGAGGCGCATCTTGCGCACGGCATTCCGGGGCTGTTTGTGGCGGCACTGCCGAAAAAATCCACCTACCGCTTACGTGCCGCCGGGCATGGCGCGACATGGGAATTCGACGATCCCTTCGTCTTTGGCCCCGTGCTGGGCGAGATGGACGAATATCTGTTCAGCGAGGGCACGCACAAACGCCTGTGGAAGGTGCTGGGCGCGCATGTGATGGTGCATGAAGGCGTCGCTGGTGTGCATTTCGCGGTCTGGGCCCCCAATGCGGACCGCGTATCGGTGGTGGGGGACTTCAACATCTGGGACGGGCGGCGGCACCCGATGCGCAGGCGCGGTGCGACGGGCGTGTGGGAGATTTTTGTCCCCGGTCTGGGCGAGGGCGTGACCTATAAGTATGAAATTCGCGGGCCGGGGGGGCATCTGTTGCCGTTGAAAGCGGACCCGGTAGGATACGGGTCTGAACATCCGCCTGCAAATGCCTCTGTTGTCAGGGAAATCGGCGGCGACTGGCATGATGGGACATGGATGAAGACCCGTGCGTCGCATCACAATGTCGATGCGCCGATATCGGTTTATGAGGTGCATCTGGCATCGTGGCGGCGCGCGCCGGGGGACCGGATGCTGTCATACCTGGAACTGGCGGATCAGTTGGTGGATTACGTGGTCGACATGGGATTTACCCATATTGAAATGATGCCGATCAGCGAATACCCCTTTGATGGCTCATGGGGGTATCAGCCGGTTGGCCTGTTTGCGCCGACGATCCGGCATGGCACGCCATCGGAGTTTCGCGCCTTTGTGGATGCGGCGCACCAGAAGGGCATCGGCATCCTGCTCGACTGGGTGCCCGGGCATTTTCCGAC
>JANNKX010000351.1:0-38397 GCA_031396505.1 Rhodobacterales bacterium | reverse complement strand
GTGATCCGTTTGCAGCCGAATGAAGGCATGACGTTGACGGTGATGATCAAGGAACCGGGGCCGGGCGGCATGCGTTTGACCGAAGTACCGCTGGACATGTCATTCGCCGAGGCTTTGGGGGCCGAGGGTGAGGATATCCCGGATGCGTACGAGCGGCTGATCATGGATGTGATCCGGGGCAACCAGACCCTGTTTATGCGCGGCGACGAGGTCGAGGCGGCGTGGGCCTGGACCGATCCGATCATCGAAGGGTGGGAGACGCTGGGTGACAAGCCCAAGGGCTATGACGCGGGGTCTGCGGGCCCGGATGACGCGTTGATGCTGTTGCACAAGGACGGTCGCCGCTGGCGCGATATTCGCTGACAAAAGGGGCAGATGATGCAGTGGCAAGAATATCCGGACCGCGAGATGATGTTTCTGGCGCTGGCGAATACCATTGCGGGGGACCTTGCCGATTTTCTGCGCCGGGACGGGCATGCGTCGCTGTGTGTGCCGGGGGGCACGACGCCGGGGCCGATCTTTGACACGCTGTCGGGGGTGGATATCGACTGGGCCAATGTGGCGGTGTTTCTGAACGATGAACGCTGGGTGCCGGAGGACAACGCACGGTCGAACACACGGCTGATCCGTGAACGGCTGCTGCGCGGGATGGCGGCGAAGGCGGTCTATGTGCCGCTGTATGCTGATGCGCCGCAGCCCGAGGATGTGCTGGAGGCGTTGGGCGCGGGGATCACGCCGCACTTGCCGATCTCAGTGCTGCTGTTGGGCATGGGTGCGGATATGCACACGGCCAGCCTGTTTCCGGGGGCGGATCTGTTGGCCGAGGCGCTGTCGCCGCAGGCACCACCGCTGATGGCGCTGCGGGCCGATGCGGCAGGTGAGCCGCGCATCACGCTGACGGCGCAGGTCTTACGCGGGGCGATGACGACGCATATCCTGATCACGGGCGCGGAAAAGCGCAGTGCGATAGAACGGGCAGCACATCTGAACGAACTTCAGGCGCCGGTGAAAGCTGTGCTGGCGAACGCAACGGTCCATTGGGCGGAGTAATGGTGATGACGCTGTTTCAGGCATTGACAGACCACCATGCGGGTGTCGCCGACCGGGCGATCTTGTCATTGTTCGATGATGCCCGCGCGGGGGACTTCTCGGCCCGGCGGGGCGACATGCTGTTTGATTATTCCAAGACGAATATCGATAAGGACGGGCGTGCGCTGCTGTTGGCTTTGGCCGATGGCGCGGGGGTTGCGGCGAAACGCGATGCGATGTTTGCAGGCGTCAGGATCAATGAAACCGAAGGGCGGGCGGTGCTGCACACAGCGCTGCGCAACATGAACGGGCGTTTGGTTGTGGATGGTCACGATGTGATGCCCGATCTGCGTGCAACGCATGCGCGAATGCAGGCTTTTGCGCGTGACGTGCGGCAGGGGCGGTTCAAGGGGCAGGGCGGGGCAATCACGGATGTGGTCAACATCGGGATTGGCGGGTCCGATCTTGGCCCGGCAATGGCCTGCATCGCACTTTCACCCTATGCCGACGGACCGCGCGCGCATTTTGTGTCCAACGTGGACAGTGCGCATGTGACGGATGTGCTGCGCGGCCTGAACCCGGAAACGACGCTGGTGATTGTCGCCTCAAAGACGTTCACGACGATCGAGACGATGACCAATGCGGCCACGGCGCGGGCATGGATGGCCGCGCGCGTGGCATATCCGGCGGCGCAGTTCGTGGCCGTCAGCACGGCTGCTGACAAGACCGCGGCGTTCGGGATTGACCCTGAACGGGTGTTCGGGTTTGAAGACTGGGTTGGCGGGCGCTATTCGATGTGGGGGCCGATCGGGTTGTCGATCATGCTGGCCATCGGACCGGATGATTTTGATGCCTTCCTTGCAGGTGCCGCCGATATGGACGCGCATTTCCGCACAGCAGCGTTTGGGCAGAACCTGCCTGTGCTGCTGGCGCTGGTTGGTATCTGGCACAACCAGATTTGCGGCTATGCCACGCGCGCGGTGTTGCCCTATGACCAGCGGCTGTTGCGCCTGCCCGCGTATCTGCAACAGCTGGAGATGGAAAGTAACGGCAAACGCGTGGGCATGGACGGGGCCGATCTGCCATACCACTCCGGCCCCGTGGTCTGGGGCGAGCCGGGCACCAACGGGCAGCACGCATTTTACCAGCTGATCCATCAGGGCACCCGGGTCATCCCGTGCGAATTTCTGGTGGCGAAACAGGGGCACGAGCCTGCCCTTGCACATCAGCACCTGTTGCTTGTGTCCAATTGCCTTGCGCAGTCCGAGGCACTGCTGCGTGGCCGCACGATTGCACAGGCAACGGCGATCATGGCGGCAAAGGGGCTGACCGGGGCGGAACGGGACAGGCAGGCGCGCCACCGGGTGTTTCCGGGCAACCGGCCCTCCACCACGCTGGCTTACCCGAAACTGACGCCCTTTGTGCTGGGCCAGATCATCGCATTGTATGAACACCGGGTGTTTGTGGAAGGCGTGATCCTGGGGATCAATTCGTATGACCAATGGGGCGTGGAACTGGGCAAGGAACTGGCGCTGGCATTGCAGCCAATTCTCGAAGGGCGGCAGGATGCTGCCGACAAAGACGGTTCAACCCAAGCATTGCTGGCGTATTTGCGCATGTAGTACCCCCAGTCTGGGCGTATGATCAGTACCTGGTGGCTGATCGATCACGAAATGTTTAAAAAGTCTTAATCCAACAAGGAAAAATTAAGTTAAGTTGTTGATATATATACAAAAAGCCGAAAATTGACAGCCGTCAATTCCCGGCAATTTACATCAGTTTGCGGCGACAACGATCACTTCGACCAAGTATTCTGGTGTCGCCAATCTGCTTTCCCCCGTCGCGCGCGCCGGGGTGTGACCTTGTGGCACCCACGCGTCCCAGACGGCGTTCATCTCGGCAAAGCTGGTCATGTCGGCAAGCCAGATCTGGGCCGACAGGATACGGGTTTTGTTGCTGCCTGCGGCAGCAAGGATCCGGTCAACCTCGGCCAGAGCGTCTTTGGTTTGTTGTGTGACCGACCCGCCGGGGTTCCCGACCTGGCCCGCGACATAGATCGTGTTGCCGTGGATCACGGCCTCGCTCATGCGGGGACCGGTGCCGATGCGGGTGATGTCGGTGTTCATTGGATGCTCCGTGATGTGATTGCCACCGCATAGCGTGCTGCGGTGGCAAACGGAATACCTGACGGATCAGGAGCCCAGCAGGGCGATCGCCTCGTCCAGTGCTGCGACGGATGCGGCATGATCGCCTGCCTCATGGGCAGCCTTGCCGGTTTCATACAGCGCGGTTGCCGATGTTTTGGTCGCATCATCGGCCGTGCTGGTCGACAGTGCCTCTTCGAACTGGCCCATCAGAACGGGGCAATTGCCGGCAAATGCAGGTGCGGCAAGGCCCAGTGTGATTGCGACGACAAGCATAGATTTTTTCATGAAACTCTCCCAGTGTTGAGGGCGCGACGTGCGCCAAAAAACCATATAGCACGGGATTGGAGCGGGTGAAGGGAATCGAACCCTCGTATTCAGCTTGGGAAGCTGCTGCTCTGCCATTGAGCTACACCCGCGTGGCATGGGTCCTATGGCAAGGGGCGTGTTTCGTCAAGGGATGCTGCAGCGATCAGGGCGGGGCAAGGACCACTTCACTGCGGGTGCCGGGTGTGATGGTGAAGGCGGCACGCGCGGTTTGGCCGCCAAAGCTGGCTTGCGCCAGATAGTCACCAGCGGGCATGGTCAGCAGCACGCGTGCCAGATCAAAACTGTCGAGCACGACGGCATTCCCGGCGATATCGGGCGGTGTCATGATCTTGATGGTCTGCGCGCCGGGGGCTGATACCGACAACACGCCCGCATCAAGGGTAATCGGCAGGTCGATGCGTTTGATCAGGGCAACACTGAAGGGGCTTTCGGTCCGCGCAAGGCCAAGGGTCGTGACGGCGATGTAATCGCCTGCGGGCAGATGGAAGATGTGGTCAGGCCCGGAGCCTGTGCTGATCACACGATACGATCCGTCGACATTTGGCCGCGCATCCATGATCTCGACCGTCAGGTTGGGGTCGTTCACGGGCATGCCGGGCACGTAATCAACCACGGGGGCGATGACGGCGGCACTGATGAAGATATCCTGCACCACATCCTGACCGGCCTGCAAGGTCAGGGTTTGCGTGGCGGTCACAGCGTCCAGTCGGGCGGTGACAACTGTTTCGCCTGGCGGCAGATAGGTATCGACGCGGCCAGTCATGGTCACAGACACACCGCCGGGCGCGTCAAGCTGCAGGCTGGTGGTTTCCTCGACGCCTGCGTCGGCCCCGATTTTGGGCAACAGGACCACGTGGGCGGCATTCAGCACGACGGTCGGCGCGGCAAGGCCATCCGGGGGAATGGTGATGTCTTGCGTCACGGTCAATGCGCCGACGGTGGTTTGCAAAGTGTACTGGCCGGGCGGCGCGTAACCGCTGGTCAGATCGGCGACAGGCGCATCGGGGGCGGTTGGGGTCAGCGTGAAGGTGCGGTCGACGTCGTCCGGAAGAGGCGGGCCGCCCGCCACAAGCACGATGAGCGGGGCAAAGTTGGCGGTTGGGGTCGCCGGGGGGGCTGGGGGCGGTGTTGGTAGCGGTTCAGGTGGTGGGCTGGGTTCTGGCGTAGGTGCGGGTGGCGGTGTGGGTTCCGGAATCGGGTCTGGTACCGGAACGGGTTCGGGTGCGGGCACGGGTTCCGGTGCGGGCGCAGGCACAGATATCGCATCATCATCGGCAAGGACGGTTGCGCGCAGTGCGTCGCCCAATGCGCTGGCATCCCCCGCCTGTAAATAGACACCGCCCGTATTTCGGGCCAGACAGGCGACCTTTGCCCCTTCGGCATCGGTCAGGCCAAAGCCGATCACATGCGCGGTGAAATCGGTGCCGCTGTCTTCCAACGCGATCCCAAGCGCGCAAGGATCGCCGCCGCAGTTTTCAATGCCGTCGGTGATCAGGATCACGGTTGCCTTTTGCGCGGGGCTATCCAATACGGCAGCAGCCTGTCGCACCGCCTCGGTCAGGGGGGTCTTGCCGATGAAACGCAAATGATCGGCAACCGTACTGATGGCGGCGGCGCGCCCTGTCGCGGGGGGCACCAGCAGTTCGATGTCGTTGCAATCGCCCTTCACCCTATGCCCGTAGGCCAGCAGGCCAAGGCTGCTGTCGGCGGGCAGTTCGCGCAGCACGGCACCCAACGCCTCGCGCGCGATTTCCAGTTTGGGGCGGCCTTCGACCTCGTCCCACATCGACCCGGACGCATCCAGCACGATCATTGCGCCACCATCCGCCAGCGCAGTGCGCGGCGCGCAGAACGCAACCAACAGACACAGCGTGGCGAAGATGCGGATCATTCAGGTCTCCGGGCGCGAAAGGTCCGGCCTGCGCGGCGAGCCGGGTCGTAAAGGAGACGGCAATGCACTGCGCGCTGCCGCCCCAAGTGATTTACGGCACGGTGATTTCGGTACGCTCGCCCGCCGTCACAGTGGCTGTCACCTCGACGGGGGCGTCATTGCGCATGGCGACGATGGTGTAATCACCGCCCGGCGCAATCAGGGTGACGACCTCGTTGTATTCAAACGCGCGCGATTTGCGGTTGCCTGCCAGATCGACTTTGCCATCGAGCACTTCGATCGAAGACGCCCCTGTCGCGGTAATCGCCAGCACGCCTGCATTCAGGATCACAGGCACATCGACGCGTTCACCGACCTTGACCGAAAACGGCACTTCGGCGCTGGCGATACCCTGTGTCACGATGGCCACGTAATCGCCGGGGGGCAGGATGAACTGCTGTGCCGGACCATAGGATGTGGTGAGACTGGCGCGCGATCCGTCCAATGCGGTTTTCGCGCTGGCAATTTCGACGCCGTGCTGGGTGGTGTCCATGATGACGCCTTCGACGTAATAGGCATCCACCACGGCCAGACCCGCACCTGCGACCATATCAAGTTCAAGCACCTGTCCGGGTGCGAGGTCGGCGGGTTGCGATACTGTCGCCTCACCCAGCTTGACGGTGATGTTGACATCGCCGGCAGGAAAAACGGTTTCCCATTCGCCATAGCTGGTGGAATCGATGCCTGCACTGTTGGTCAGGTTCACCGCAGCGGCAGATTCAACGGGGCCGCCTTCGGACCCGCGCGGACGCACGATGATGGTGCCCGCATTCATCACGACGGTGGGTGCGGCAAGTGCGGTGTCGGTGATGGTGATGTCCTGTTCAACCTCGGCAAGACCGATCCGCGCGACCAGCCGGTAGCTGCCGGGGGCCACCGTGATCTGGGGTTTGCCGTATTCGGTTGTGACACGTTCGCCGCGCTGTCCGGCGGCGGCACTTTGATACAGCTCCCACGCCTGACCCACGTCAGCCACCACATCGCCACCTTGCGACAGCACCATCAGCGGGGCGAAGTTATAGGCAAGGGTGGCAGGGTCGGGTTCGGGCGTGGGGTCGGGTGCAGGTGCAGGTGCGGGCACAGGTTCGGCCACGACGACGGTGGTCTGCAGCGCATCGCGCAAGGCGCCCGCATCGGAGGCCTGAATATACAGGCCACCCGTATTTTCAGCCAGACAGGCGACCTTCGCCCCATCCTCGGCCGACAGACCAAAGCCCACGACATGGGCGGTGAAATCCACGCCCGTTGCCTCCAGCTCGGCACCAAGCGCGCAAGGGTCGGCGTTGCAGGTTTCAATCCCGTCGGTGATCAGGATCACGGTCGCCTTTTCCTCGCTGCTGCGGAGTTCGACGGCGGCTTGACGGACAGCCTCGGTCAGTGGCGTTTTGCCGACAAATTGCAGGGCCTGCGCGGCGTCACTGATGGCAGCGGCGGTTCCCGGCGCGGGCGGGATGATCAGTTCAATGTCATCGCACGCACCTTGGGTGCGGTGGCCATAGGCGATCAGGCCCAGTTCGGTTTCTGCGGGCACGTTGACCAGCACCTCGGCCAATGCCTCACGCGCGATTTCAAGTTTGGTGCGGCCCTCAATCTGGCCCCACATGGAGCCTGATCCATCCAGCACGATGATGGAACGGCCTTGCGCCGCAACGGACAGAGGCAAAAGCAGGGCTGTGACAACACACAGCGCCTTGGCAATACGGGACATTGGATTCTCCAAATCAGAAACTACAATGCCGCAAGGTTAGCCGTGGCCCGATGACCGGGCAAGCAAAACGTCAAAAAAGCAGGACCCCCCGATGACGGAGGGTCCTTCTGCCCCGGCAAGGGGACAGGAATGCCGGGGCAGGGAGGTTGCTGTGACAGATGGGTGTGACCGTCCATCCGCCATCGCAACTTTTCCGTTCGGGGATCAGCCTGCGGGCAGCATCACCGTGTCGATGACATGGATCACGCCGTTTGACTGGATCACGTCGGCGATGGTGACGGTGGCGACATTGCCCGCCTCGTCCGTCAGCATCATGGTGCCGCCGTCATAGGTTGCCTGCAGCGTGCAGCCGCCCAGCGTAGGCACAGGGTGCTTGCCGCCATCATCCGCGATCATGCCTTGCAGGGCTTCGGCCAGAACGGCCTTGCCGACGACATGGCAGGTCAGGATCTTGACCAGCGTGTCCTTGTTTTCGGGCAGCAGCAGGGTTTCGACGGTGCCTGCGGGCAGTTTGGCGAAGGCGTCATTGGTGGGCGCGAACACGGTGAACGGGCCTGCGCCCATCAGCGTTTCAACCAGACCGGCGGCAGTCACAGCCGCGACCAGCGTGGTGTGATCGGCGGAATTCACGGCGTTTTCGACGATGTTCTTGTCTTCGAACATGGCAGCGCCGCCAACTTGCGGGTTTTCGGCGAAGGCAAGCGTGGTGGACAATGCAAGGATGGAGGCAGTTGTTGCAAGGAATTTCATGTGGCGTCTCCCAGAGGTAGGTGGCGGGCCTGTCCCGTCTCACATGCGAAGAAACGGAGCGGATCTGGGATAGTTTCAGGGGAGATGATTTTTCGTGAAAAAATTGGGAATGGATGCCGGGGCTAAAAATTGACGGCTGTCAATTTTTGACTTTACTGTTTAATATCAATGTATTGGCCTTCAAAATCCGGGTCAGTTTAAGATTTTGTTAAGGATTTCGGCCGGTCAGGATTTTTCCACCACGCCGGTCACCAGAACCGGGCCGGTGGGGGCACCGGTGGTGGAGCCGCCTGTGGGTTCAAGGCTGATCGCCAGCACGGCGCCTTCGGGCATGTTGGCCACCGGGCGTTCAACCGATGGCGCGTCAATCAGGCCAAGGGACACGGGCGCATTGGCCCCGTCAATCAGCCAAAGCTCATAGACACTGCCGGTGGCGGCAGCGGGGCCCGCAGACTGATCCAGCGACAGGATCCCGTCGGCATAGCTGGCCGCGATGACCAAAGGTTGCCCTTCGCCCTGCAGGGTGGCCACCAATTCGGGCGTGGCGGGATTGGGTACAAGGATAAATGCCGCAATCGCGATGACGGCGGCGGTGGCGGCCCCGGCGAGCCAGCCGAACCATGTGCTGCGTGGTTTGGCGGCGACGGGAAACAGCCGCGCCTCGATCTTTGGCAGCAGGTTCGGGGCCGGGACGTCGTCGAAGTCATCATTCAGATCCGACAGGCGTTGTTCCCATGCGGCAACGGCGGCGGCAAAGACGGGTTCAAGGCGGATGCGGGCCTCGGCGCGGGCGCGGTCAGCGGCATCAAGTACACCGAGGACGTATTCGGCGGCGAACGCATCGTCCTCTTCACGCGGGGTCAGGGGGGTATCGGTCATT
Source organism: Rhodobacterales bacterium (assembly GCA_031396505.1). Classification (GTDB taxonomy): domain Bacteria; phylum Pseudomonadota; class Alphaproteobacteria; order Rhodobacterales; family Rhodobacteraceae; genus JAAFHS01. The sequence goes on along the minus strand of JANNKX010000351.1, from coordinate 29,626 downwards.
TGTCCAGACACTCCCGCAGGCGCAGCAGGCTGCGGCGCAACCATGTGCGCATGGTGTTCAGGGGCACGGCGTAACGGTCGGCCAGTTCCTGATACGATTGCCCGTCCAGATAGGCGCGGCGCACGGCTTCGGCCCGGTCGGGTTCCAGCGTGGCAAAGCAATCCTGGACGCGGCGCGCCTCGCCAAGGGCAATCGCCTGACCTTCGGCATTCGGGTGGCGGTCGACCAGCGCCTCGGCGGCACCTTCGTCAGCGGTGACATCGCGGCGGGCACGAATACGGTCGATTGCAAGATTGCGGGCCATGGCGATCAGCCATGTCATGCCACGGCCTTTGCTGGCGTCAAAACGCCCCGCCCGTAGCCAGACCCGTGTAAACACCTCTTGCAACGCATCCTCCGATTCAGCGCGATTACCAAGGATACGCAAAAGCACACCCATTAGTTTCGCAGAGGTAGAATTGTATATATCTTGGAAGGCCGCACGATCCTGCGCGGCTATTCGGACCAACAATGCGGCAACCGGGTCATCCATCGGCGCAACATAGGTGCAGGTTTGCGGGTTGTCACCCCCCGAGGTGTGGGGGCGGGCGCGGTTGCAACGTCACCGCCCAGAACTGCTGCGGGAGGGTTTGAGCCATAAAGTGTCTAGAACCAGCGTTGCCGCGCCCACCCGGCGGTCGGGCGCTGCGCTGTGTTGCTTTTCACCGCACGAGCGGCCGCAGACCTGCCACCAATCACCCGCGCCTGCGCCGTGCGCGATCACCGCCCTGCTGGTTAAAGCTGACATCGGGCAGGGTAAGGATCGCCATCAGTTCGGGGAACGGTTCCACCGCATTCGGGATGGCGCTGGCATTGACGAAATGTTCCTGAAAGCGCGGCTCGATCGCGGTTTCGATTTTCAGGATGTTGCGCACGGTCGCCTCGATTTCGCCGCGTGCCGTGCGGTTCAGCAGGGCAATGCGCGCACCTGTGCCAGCCGCGTTACCTGCCGATGACACGCGGTCAAGCGGCGCATCGGGGATCATGCCCAACACCATCGCGTGTTTCGGGCTGATATGGGCGCCAAATGCGCCTGCCAGGATGATGCGATCGACGCGGTCGACGCCGAACTTGTCCATCAACAGGCGCGCGCCGGAGTAAAGCGCCGCCTTGGCCATCTGAATTTCGCGGATATCGCGGTTGGTGACGGTGATCTTTGGGCCACCTTTCGCGGTGCCGTCATAGACCATGTAGGAATGCGTGCGCCCGTCAAGGAAGATGCGGTCGGTGCCGGTTTGTTCGGGTGATCCGATCAGGCCAGCGGCGTCGACAAGGCCTGCCATGCGCATTTCGGCCACCATTTCAATGATCCCCGATCCGCAGATGCCGGTAATGCCTGTGGTGGCGATAGCGGCGGCAAAGGCGGGATCATCGGACCACAGATCAGACCCGATGACCTTGAAGCGCGGTTCTTTGGTGGTGGGGTCAATCTCGACACGCTCGATGGCACCGGGGGCGGCGCGTTGGCCGGAGGAGATTTGAGCGCCCTCGAACGCGGGGCCGGTGGGCGAGGAACAGGCCAGCACCTTTTCGGTGTTGCCCAGAAGGATTTCGGCATTGGTGCCGACGTCGACCACCAGCATCAGGTCGGGGGATTTATCCGGGGCCTCGGACAGGGCCACGGCGGCGGCATCGGCCCCCACATGGCCTGCAATGCAGGGCAGGATATAGACGCGGGCGGCGGGGTGCAGATCAAGGTCCAGATCGCGTGCGGTCAGGCGCAAGGCGTTGGATGTGGCCAGCGCGAAGGGCGCCTGACCCAGTTCATAGGGATCAATCCCCAGAAACAGATGGTGCATCACCGGATTGCAGACAAAGACCGAGTCCATGATCAGGCCGCGATCAACACCGGCCTCTTCGCACAACTGGCTGAACAGCGTATTCATCGCGGCCCGGACGGCGGTGGTCATCTCGGACGCACCCGACGGGTTCATCATGGAATAGCTGACCCGGCTCATCAAATCTTCGCCAAAGCGGATCTGCGGGTTCATCAGGCCAGAGGAGGCGATGACGGCACCAGACCGCAGATCGCACAGGTGCCCTGCGATGGTAGTGGATCCGAGATCGACGGCGACGCCGTAGATCGAGCCTTCGTAAAGGCCGGGCCACAGGTGCATAATTCGGGGGGTATCGGTGGGTGCCACCTGATGCAGGGCGACGGTGACCTGCCATTCCCCTTTGCGCAAGGTGGGTTGCAGCATGGTGAGGATGGGCAGATCAATGGTGACCGCCTCGATGCCCCATTGATCGCGCAGGGCATTGGACAGACGTTCCAGATCACCTGACGGGTCGTGCATATCGGGCTCTGCCACCTCGACAAAATGCAGCTTGACCGAAGGGTCCATGTGGATTTCGCGTGCTTCGACACGTTTGCGCACAACCTGCTTGTGGACCTGACTTTCCGGTGGCACGTCGATGACCACGTCACCCTGAACCTTGGCCTGACAGCCCAGGCGGCGGCCATCCAGCAGGCCACGAATGGATTTATAGCGCTCTTCAACCGCATTCCAGCCGGACAGGGCGTCGACATGGACAGTGACGCCGTGTTTTGCAAACTCGCCGTAACCGGGGCTGATCTGGCATTTCGAACAGATACCGCGCCCGCCACAGACGCTGTCAAGATCAACGCCCAGCTGGCGTGCGGCGGTCAGCACGGGCGTGCCAATGGCAAAGCGGCCACGTTTGCCAGAGGGCGTGAAAATAACGAGGGCGTCGTCGGTGTGGTCGAGGGACATGTCAGGCTCCTGCTTGGGTGTGTTGTAGGGCAGAAGGCCCTGCGTGCAATGCCGATTTGCGGCACCTTTCCCCTATCTTGCGCCAGCTTGCACGGTAACAAGGCTTTCGCGGCTGGGCGGGTCTGTGGGGAACTCAATTCAATTTTCATATCGCGCAAAGCGACGTCTTCGGCGGACCCGAAAGTTGCATAGGTGGAAAACAGCGACAGCCGCAGGCCATGCGCGATATAAACCGTGGGCACGATGACGGGCAGGTGCGTCGGTGCCTGCCACGCGCCGATTGCGGGGTCCTGCGCCAGATACCGCGCGGTGGCGTCCAGTTCGGCGATGCCGCCCGCCGCGTCACTTTCGGTGCGCAGCCGGATCATGGTGTGATAGCCGACCTCGGCCCAATTTTCGATGGCAGTGCGCGCACCGTGCGGGCTTTGGAGTGCATCCAGCAGGCTGTCGCCCGGTCCAAGGCCGATTGCGCCAAAAAGTGCATTTGCCGGCGCGTTCATGGCGACAAGACGCCAGAGTCTGTCCATGATGACGGCCGGATAGGGCGCGTGGCGCGATATCGTCCAGTCCATGGCCGCGCGCACCGGCGCCATTGCCGCATCATCGAGCGCCAGCGCGGGATAGACGGGCGCAAACCCCGCCAGATGCAAAAGGCTGTTGCGCGCATGCCGCGGCAGGGCCAGCACCTCAGCCAGATGCAGCAACATCGCGCGCGATGGCTGCGCCCGCCCGGTTTCCAGAAAGGCGACATGGCGGGCTGACACATCCGCCACCATCGCCAGATCAAGCTGACTGAGCCGCCGCGCATGGCGCCAATGTTTCAAGGCGTCGGCAAAGGTTTGCATGATTGACCTTTTCGTTGATCGTTTCGCACGTTGACAGATCCAAAACACTTACCTTAGACGTAATTGTTTTGGACCATACTGTTTGCCTAAGGTGACAGCCATCCGATCAAACAGGAGATGCATCTTGGATATTGCACACGCGCGTATGTGGTTAAGGTTTGCCGCCGTCGTCACGATCGGCTTTGGTTTGCTGACAGCGGCGGCGGCGTCACCGGCCTTGCAGGCCCCGACATTAATGATCGCGGATATTCTGTTCTGGCCGTTTGACGGCGCGCAGAGCGGCGACAGTCAGGCAGCGCGGCTGATGTTTGCCATCGGCGGCGGCGTGTTTGCGGGTTGGGGCGTTTGTCTGTGGCTACTTGCGGGTGAGGGTCTGGAGCGCGCACCGGACATGGTGCGGCGCGTTGTGACGGCTACCGCAATGACGTGGTTTGTGGTCGATAGCAGCGCATCGGTTCTTGCCGGGGCACCGCTAAACATTATCGCGAATCTGGCCTTTCTGGCGATGTATCTGCTGCCTTTGCGCGGCTGGCGGCAGGGCGTGCCGACCTGACAGGCGCTTGCGCGCGCACAACCGGGGCGGTCGGGGCATGCAACAGCGTGATCTTCTGCCAGATCTTGCGCGACAGGTTGCTGCCCAGCGTTTCGATGTCATTGACCGCAGCCGCCACCCCGTCATCCGCCACAGCCTGCGCATAAAGGGCGGCGAGCTTGCCCGTGATGGCCAGCAGTTCCGAGCAGTAATCGAGATAGCGTTCCAGTTCGGCCGCCGAAAGATTGCGGATGGGCGAGGCATCGGTGGGCACATAATCAGCGGTCAGCGCCGCGGGGTCCTTGGTCATCTGGTGCATGTCGATGACGTGGATCACCGCGCGCAACTGATGCAAAGACCGCGCGACATGCTGGCGTTTCAGGCGCGCCTCAAGGCGGACCAAAGCGGCGAGGCCAAGCCCGGCAAGGATAAGGGTGTTCAGACCGGCCTCGATCCCCTGCACGGAACCCGCAACCTCGGCCGAAATGCGGTTGAATGGTAAAATGGTCCCGATCCGCAGGAAAAGAACGCCACCCGCGATCACCACCGCGGCAATAAACAGGCGCAAGGGCCAGATCGGCGGGGTCAGCGACGCTGCTCTTTGGGCTGTGTCACGCGTCAGCAGGGTGATCTCTGCGGCCACGCGGCGGAGCCCGGCATCGGGAAACCGCGCGGCGATCCGCACTTCCAGCGAACGCGCGGTTGCCGTGATCTTTTCGGGGTCGAGCCTGCGGTAAGACATCACTGAACCCTAGCCCGATTTATGCAGCACGGGCAATCATCCCCGTGCCCGACGCCCCCCCCGGCGACCCGATGTGGCGGCGGTGGCTGCGGCAGACGCCTCGGCGAAGGTGGCACCCGCCTCGACCGCCTCGATCACCTTGGCAAACCGGATCCATTCACCGCCATTGGCGTCGTGGTTCATCAGGAAGTTTGCCGCGCGGATCGCCTCCATTTCCACCTGCCGGACCGGGTTCATGATGGCCGATGTCATGCCCGCACAGATGGCCATCGGCAGGAAGGCTGCGTTGATACCGTGGCGCTGTGGCAGGCCAAAGCTGATATTGGACGCGCCGCAGGTGGTGTTCACGCCCAACTCTTCGCGCAAACGCCGCACGAGGGTAAAGACCTGATGCCCGGCGGTGGCCATCGCGCCGATCGGCATCACCAGCGGATCAACCACGATGTCATGCGCGGGGATGCCGAAATCGGCGGCGCGTTCGACGATTTTCTTGGCGACGGCAAAGCGGACGTCGGGGTCTTGGGAAATGCCGGTGTCGTCGTTGGAGATGGCGACCACAGGCACATTGTATTTCTTGACCAGCGGCAGGACGAGTTCAAGACGTTCCTCCTCGCCGGTGACGGAATTCAGGAGCGGGCGGCCTTCGCAATTCTGCAATCCCGCCTCCAACGCGCCGGGAACGGACGAGTCAATGCAAAGGGGCACATCGACGACCTGTTGAATGCGCAGGATCAGTTCCTTCATCAGGGGCGGTTCGACAAAGTTGTTGTCGGCATAGCGCGGGTCCAGCGCCATCATGTTGGTGAAAACCGCGCCGGAGTTCACGTCGAGAACGGTTGCGCCGCAGGCAACCTGTTCCAGCGCATCACGCAGGACGGTGTCGTAATTGCCCGCCTCAAGTTCAGCGGCGAGTTTCTTGCGGCCTGTCGGATTGATACGTTCCCCAATCACGCAGAACGGTTCATCAAATCCGATAATGACAGTTTTTGTCTTTGATTCAATAACAGTACGGGTCATTCTTAAACCTTTGCATGAACTGCGGGCACACCTGCGGCCCCGCCGTGATCGGTGACCCATGTGGCATTCGTCTTGATACCGCCGAGGGGGAAGAAATGGACGGCCTCGATCCCGAAATCGGGATTTGCGGCCTTGTGAGCAGCGAGGGTCGCCACAACATCGGTTGGCTCATACGGCAGCAGCAGTTTGGTCACGTCCATCGCGCGCTTTTGCAGCACGCGCAGGGACGGGCCGACGCCGCAGGCGATAGCGAATTTGATCAGGGTTTGCAGCTTGGCTGGACCCGCGATGCCGATATGGACAGGGATTTTGATACCTTCTGCCGCAAGGCGATCCACCCATTTGATCACGGGGTCGGCCTCAAAGCAGAACTGGGTCGCGATGGCCATCTGCGCATCCGACCGTTCGGAAAACGCCTGTTTCCATTTCAGCGCCTGCATCACGATGGCATCGCCGCCATCCTTGTCGATGTCGCGGTTGCCTTCGGGGTGGCCTGCGACGTGCAGACGGTCGAATCCGTCAAACGCACCCGATTCCAGCAGTTGCATGGAGGCGTCAAAGTCGCCTGCGGGTGTGTTCACACCGCCGCCCAACAGCAGGGCCTGTTTCACATCTGCCTCGCCCTGATAGCGCGCGACCCAGTCGTGCAGCGTGGCGCGGTCGGGGATGATGCGCGCGGGGAAGTGCGGCATCACGGGATAGCCTTCGGCATGCACACGGCGGGCAGTGGCGACCATATCGGTGATCGGCGTGCCTTCGATATGGGCGATGTAAACCCGGGTGCCCTTGGGTAGAATCTCGCGGAAGCTGTCGATTTTTTCGGCAGTACGGGGCATCACCTCGATCGAGAAGCCGTGCAAGAACGCCTCGACCGTGGCGATGTTTTGCGGGGCTGCGTCACGGCGGAAATTGAACAAGGCCATCATGCCCACCCTTCATTGTCGATCAGTTGCTTGATGCGCGCGGGATCATAGGTCGCCTCAAGATCGGCGGCGATAGAAGCGACAAGGGCGTCCGGTTCGCCATCGGCCTCATAGGGGGGGGCTTTGCGCCATTCGGCAAGATAGGCGTCGGCGTCCTTGGCCCCGATTTTCATGGCACATCGGTCAATCGCCTGTTCAAAACGTTCGGAAAGCTGCACCTTTGATCCGCGTCGGCCTTTGCCGACGATGACCTGCGCCGGAATATCGCGCCAATAGACGATGGTGACCTCTGGCATGGCGATGATTCCCTTTCGCGGTCTGCTGGCATCATTTAGGCGGGCGATTGCGACAAACCCTGCCGGATTTCGACATAATGCCTGCGTGAAGCGACCGTAGTGATTTTGCCCCGGCACGCAACCGGGGGGCCTTGAAAAATTCTCATGCAGAAGATGACGGCTGCGTGCTTGCCTCAGGGGCGGCATGGGGCTAGTTTAATCGTAACCAGAGTTGGAGGGCGCACCATGACGCCCGAGCGTCCCCGGGGTACGGACGCGATCCCGGAATTAGCGCCTTCGGTCGAGCCGTCTACGCCCCACACAGAACCGTCAGCGCAGCTTTATGCGGCGCTTGACCTTGGCACGAACAGTTGCCGCATGCTGATTGCCCGTCCGCGCGGCAGCCAGTTCGATGTTATTGACAGCTTTTCCAAGACGGTGCAGCTGGGTGTGGGGCTTGAGGCGTCGGGGCGATTGTCGCGTGCGTCGATGGGGCGGACCATACAGGCGCTGCGCGTGTGCCAGAAAAAGATCGAAAAACATGGTGTGACGCGGATGCGGCTGGTGGCGACCGAGGCATGCAGACGGGCGCGCAATGCCAAAGAGTTCATCCGGCAGGTGCGGCGCGAAACCGGGCTGTCGCTGGAAATTATTCAGCCGGAAGAAGAGGCGCGGCTGGCGGTGATTTCATGTGCGCCGTTGGTGAACCCGCGCACGGAACAGTTGCTGGTGGTGGACATCGGCGGCGGATCCACGGAACTGGTGTGGATCGATCTGTCATCGGTGGCACCGGAATTCAGGGCGCGGGCGATCATGCGGCTGCACCGGGGGTTTCACGGCGAGGATGGCGCACGGGTGGTGGACTGGATTTCGGTGCCCTTGGGGGTGGCGACGTTGAAAGACCAATTCGTGGACGTTGAAGATGACGGGGCGCGATTTGCCTTGATGAGCTGGTTTTTCGAAGAGAATCTGGCGAGTTTTTCGCCCTATAATGCGCAGAACCCGCGTGAGGGGTTTCAGATCATCGGCACCAGCGGCACCGTGACGACGGTGGCGGCCAGCTTTCTAGGCCTCAAACGCTATGACCGCGCCAAGGTGGACGGGCTGGAGATGACCTCCGATCAGATCGATTTCGTGATCCGCGATTACCTGTCGCTGGGCCCCGAAGGACGCAGGACCGATCCGCGCATCGGGCGCGACCGGCATTCGCTGATCATGTCAGGGGCGGCTATCCTTCAGGCGCTGATGCGGATATGGCCCACCGACAGGCTTTCGGTGGCAGACCGGGGCCTGCGGGAAGGATTGCTGTATGCGCAGATGAGCGCGGATGGCGTTCTGGCAGAAGGGCCTTACGCATGACCAAACCACCGGCAGAAAAAGCCACATCCGGGCGCGGGCAGCGCGAGTTGCGGGTGCGCGTGAAAACCGCCAAGGGGCGGAAACTGTCGTCGACCCTGTGGTTGGAGCGGCAGTTGAATGACCCCTATGTAATCCGGGCCAAGAAAGAAGGCTACCGGGGGCGGGCGGCGTTCAAAATCTCGGAGCTGGATGACAAGTACGGGTTTCTGACACCGGGTGTGCGGGTGGTTGATCTTGGCTGCGCGCCGGGGGGGTGGTGCCAGATCGCGGTGGCACGGGTGAACGCACTGGGCGAGAACGCGAAAAAGCCGGTTGGCCGGGTGCTGGGCGTTGATCTGCAAGAGGTGGAGCCGATAGCGGGGGCAGAAATCCATGTGCTGGACTTTCTGAGCGATGAGGCGGATGCGCTGGTCAAGGGCTGGCTTGGCGGGAATGCAGATGTGGTGCTGTCGGATATGGCGGCGGCATCATCGGGGCATAAGGGCACGGACCATCTGCGCATCATCGCATTGTGCGAGGCGGCGGCATATTTTGCGTTTGACGTGCTGGAAGAGGGCGGCACGTTCGTGGCCAAAGTGCTGGCGGGCGGGGCGGAGAATGAATTGCAGACCCTGCTGAAGCGGAATTTCCGCAAGGTGGCGAATGTGAAACCATTGGCCAGCCGGGCGGACAGTTCGGAAAAGTTCGTGGTGGCAATAGGATACAAGGGGCGCGCGCTGCCCGAAGCGTGATGAGGGCGCGTTTCCTTTATGGAAACAATGAAGGGCACCGCTCGGGTGCCCTTTTCAGCAAAGTAACGGGTCTTTCAGGGGTTCAGCCGCCCCACGACCGGACCGGACCGCAATCCATGTGGACGAAATTTGACCGGGAATAGCGGCCAACACCACCGGCGGCACAGTTCGCAGCAGCGCGCGCCATCTGGCTGGTGGAGCGCGATTCAAGACGCAGATCGGCGGCTTGGCCGCGCATGTGCAACGAGTTGCGGGCCACACCGCCGGACTGCGCGCGCAGCATGGCGTTGGTTGCGGGGCTGCGATAGCCCGACAGCAGCATATAGGGTTCGGACACATCCATCAAACGATGCGAGGCAGCCATGATATCAATTGTGCGGGCGTCCATCTTGACGGTGTCGCCAGACCGCCAGTCGCGCATGAAGTGGTTGATTTCTTTCAGCACTTCGGGAATGTATTCGCCTTCCAGCCAATAGATCGTGTCGATGCTTTCGCCGGTGCGCCCCGAATACATCCGGATGCGGCGGATATCGCCTGCACCACGCAGCAGCCCGAAAGCGTTGGAATAGGTAGGGGCGGCCACCAGCATCGTTGCCGCAAACGCACCAAACAGTCCACGCCGAGAGATGCCCGTCTTGGTTTCAGTCGTCATTTCTATGCGCCTGTCCCGATCGCTGATATTCTGCCATCTATGCCGACGGCCTTGTTTTCTCGTCCCCGAGTTGCCTGTGTTATGGCACAACAGGAATCGAAGCCCAAGAAAAGAATGCCCGGCAAAGTCCATTGGCGCAGCAATAGGCAAATTTTTGCTGAATGACGTGAAGGTCATCACCGGCGCACACCTAAAAAAGCCTGTCAAATTGTGCACAATCCACCCGCAGGGGATGCGACGTGCCGGGAAACGTGACTGTGATGCAACTTTGCCGATGGGCGGTGTTCGGACCATGGACAAGGGCGGGCAATTGACCAACATATAGCTTGTGCAAAGATTTTTATTGCGATCTGAGGTTATGATGACGACGATCAACGCCAGCCGTGGTATCACAGCATTTTTTCGGTTGATGCTGTCTGTAGCCGTATGCGGCGGGTTTGCCGGTCAGTCTGCAGCAGAAGAGGGCATCACGCCATTCAGCCAGTCTGTGGCCATCACCGCCGCCGAAGATCCGGCCATGGCGGCGGTCTATGCGGCGCGCCATTATGCGCCAATCTGGACAGGTGCGCAGGATGCAGGGCGGCGTCAGGCCTTGCTGACGGTGCTTGCCGGGGCGGGCGATCACGGTTTGCCCACGGCGTCTTATGACCCGGTGGTTCTGGCGCAGGCGTTCGGGGCGGCGACGACCGAAGGTGACCGGGGCCGGGTTGACGTGATGATGACGCGTGCGGCGCTGGATTACATGCATGACATGCAGATGGGGGTGGTGGCGCCGCGGTCGGTCGATGCAACCATCGTGATTGAACGCACGGAATTTGACGGGGCCGCGTTGCTGACGGCATTTCTTGCCGCGCCGTCACCGGAACGGTTCCTGCGCGATCTGGTGCCGCAGGCACCGGAATACGCGCAACTGATGCGCGAACGTATCCGGTTGCAGGGGGTGATAGCGGCGGGGGGCTGGGGGCCGACGGTCGCGGCGGAAAAGCTGGTGCCGGGGGAGACCGGGGCACAGGTTGTGGCGCTGCGCGACCGTCTGGCGGCGATGGGATATCTGCGCCGGTCTGTCACGGCCGCGTATGACGCAGGGATCGCGCGGGCGGTGCAGCGGTTTCAGACAGACCACGGCCTGACGGCGGATGGGGTTGCGGGTGCGGGAACGATTGCCGCGATGAACGTGGGGCCAGAGGTACGGCTGCAGTCGGTGCTGGTGGCGTTGGAGCGGTTGCGCTGGATCGGGGAAATCGACCGGGGCGGGCGGCACATCTGGGTGAATCTGCCGGATTTCACGGCCAAGATCGTGGATCATGGGCGCGTCACGTTCAGCACGCGCGCGGTGATCGGCAAGGATGAGGAAGGCCGTCATACGCCGGAATTTTCGGACGTGATGGAATATATGGTGGTGAACCCGTCATGGTCGGTGCCGCGCAGCATTACGGTGAATGAATACCTGCCGCTGTTGCAGCGCAATCCGAATGCGGTCGGGCATCTGAACGTAATTGACGGCAGCGGGCGCGTGGTGCCGCGCGGAGCGGTGAATTTCGCGGCCTATTCGGCACGCACGTTTCCGTTTGCGCTGCGTCAGGCACCGTCGGATGGCAATGCGTTGGGCAAGGTCAAGTTCATGTTCCCCAACCAGTACAACATCTATCTGCACGACACGCCGGCAAAGGATCTTTTCGCGCATGAGGTGCGCGCCTATAGCCACGGCTGTGTGCGGTTGGGATCACCGTTTGATTTTGCCTATGCGCTGCTGGCGGCGCAATCGGACGACCCGCAGGCGACCTTTGCGCAGGCGTTGAACGGTGGGCGCGAAACCGCGGTGTCGCTGGACCAGCCGGTGCCGGTGCATCTGGTGTATTTCACGGCCTGGCCGGGGGCCAAGGGGCAGATGGGATACCGCGCCGATGTTTATGGGCGCGATGGCGATATCTGGAATGCGCTTGGTGCGGCCGGGGTGGTCATGATGGGCGTTCAGGGGTAAAGCCTGCACCCGACGAGGTGATGGCATGCAACATACGATCCGCGATATTGCAGTGGCGCTTGGGGCGGATGCTGCGGGCAATCTTGATCTGATAATCACGGGGGCGGCGGAGCCCGCGATGGCGGGACCGGATGATCTGGCGCTGGCGATGACACCAGCCTACGGCGCGGGTCTGGCGCAGGGTGCGGCGCGGGCGGCGCTGCTGTGGCCTGGGGCGGATTGGCAGGGCCTGGGGTTGCAGGCGGCAATCTTTGCGCCGCGTGGGCGGCTGGCGATGGCAGGGCTGTCGCGGATGCTGGATGCGGGGCCCGCGATTGCACAAGGCGTGCATGGCGGTTGCGTGGTGGACGCGTCGGCGCAGATCGGTGCGGGGGCGGCGATCGGGCCTTTCGTGACCATCGGTGCGGGCGTGGTCATTGGCGCGCGCGCCCGGATCGCAAGCCATGTCAGCATCGCAGAAGGTGCGGTGATCGGGGATGATGCGCTGATCTGTGCGGGTGCGCGGATCGGAGCGCGCGTGGTGATCGGGGCGCGGTTCATCTGCCAGCCGGGGGCGGTGATCGGGGCGGATGGATTTTCGTTCGTGACGGCGGAAAAGTCGGGGGTTGAGGAAATCCGCGAAACGCTGGGTATGCGGGACAGTATCGCGGCACAAAGCTGGACGCGGATTCATTCGCTGGGTGCGGTGCGGATTGGCGATGACGTTGAAATCGGGGCGAATGTCTGCATCGACCGGGGCACGATCCGCGATACGGTGATCGGGGATGGCACCAAGTTGGATAATCTGGTGCATATCGGGCATAATGTGACGGTGGGGCGCGATTGCCTGCTGTGCGGGCAGGTGGGCATTGCGGGGTCAACCCGGATTGGCGACCGGGTTGTTCTGGGCGGGCAAGTGGGTGTTGGCGACAATCTGTTCGTGGGCGATGATGTGATCGCGGGGGGGGCAACGAAGATACTGACCAATGCACCTGCCGGGCGGGTCTTGCTGGGCTATCCGGCGGTAAAGATGGAGACGCATGTGGAAATGCAAAAGGCGCTGCGGCGGCTGCCACGGTTGGCGGCGCGGGTGGCGGACCTTCAGAAGGTCATTTCAAAGTTACAGGATCGTGACTAAATCCGGCACACAGACAAGATGAGGGCAGGCACATGAACATCAGTGACAAGATCAGGGCCATTCTTGCGGAACAGGCGATGCTGGATGTGGCGGACGTGACGATGGAGGCAACGCTGGCCGACCTGGGCGTGGACAGTCTGGCGTTGGTCGAGGCGATTTTCGCGATCGAAGAGGCGTTTGACGTGGCGGTGCCATTCAACGCCAATGAACCGGGGCAGAATGACTTTGACATCTCGACCGTGGGGGCCATCGTTGCGGGGGTTGAGGGGCTGATTGCCCGGAAGGCGGCCTGAGGCGTGACGCGGCGGGTGGCCATTACGGGGGCGGGCACGGTCAACGCGCTGGCGCAGGATGTGGCAGGGACGTGGGAGGCGTTTCGCGCCGGGCGCGGCGGCATCGCGCCGTTAGATCTGCGCGATCTGGACCGGCTGGGCGTGCAGATCGGCGGGCAGGTCAAGGCATGGGACGAAAGCATCTTTGGCCGCGATCTGACGCTTTATGACCGGTTTACGCAATTCACACTGGTCGCGGCGCGGCAGGCGGTGGCGCAGGCGGGTGCGGATTTCGGCGATGGAACGCGGGCGGGCGTGATCATGGGCACTGCGGTGGGCGGGCTTGGCACGGTGGATGACAATTACCGCGCGGTGTATGGCGAAGGCAAGAACCGGGTCCATCCGTTGACGGTGCCGCGGTTGATGGCGTCGGCGGCGGCCAGCCATGTGTCGATGGCCTATGGCTTGATGGGGCCGGTATTCAGCGTGTCATCGGCCTGCGCGAGTTCGAACCACGCGATGGGGCTGGCGTTTCAGATGATCCGGGGCGGGCTGGCCGATGTCATGCTGACGGGCGGGGCCGAGGCGATGCTGTGCTTTGGCGGGATCAAGGCGTGGGAGGGATTGCGCGTGATGTCGCCCGATGGATGTCGCCCGTTTTGCGCGACGCGCAACGGCATGGTGATGGGTGAGGGCGCGGGCGTTTTCGTGTTCGAGGATATGGCGCGGGCGCAGGCGCGGGGCGCGGATATTCTGGCAGAGGTGGCGGGGTTCGGGATGACATCGGATGCGTCCGACATCGTGCTGCCATCGGCGGAGGGTGCGGCGCGGGCTGTGCGGCTGGCGCTGACGGATGCGGGACTGAATGCCGATCAGGTCGCATACATCAATGCGCATGGCACGGGCACTGCGGCGAATGACCGGACGGAGGCCGGGGTGATTGCGGAGGTGTTCGGGGCGCGCGTGCCGGTGTCATCGACCAAGGCAATGCACGGGCATCTGATTGGCGGGACGGGGGCGGTCGAGTTGTTGGCCTGCATTCTGGCGTTGCGCGAGGGGGTGATCGCACCGACGATCGGGCACCGTGAGGCAGACCCAGCCTGCGCGATTGATCTGGTGACGCATGAGGCGCGGCAGAAAAATGTGGCGGCTGTCTTGTCAAACGCGTTTGCGTTTGGCGGGCTGAACGCGGTGATTGCGTTGAAACGGGTGTAAATTGACGGCTGTCAATTGCAGACTTTATTCAATGAAATCAACGGTAAATTTCGAAAAATAGCCGGTAACAGCCGGTTTCGTTAAGACTTTTGAAACATTGCGTGATCGGGGTTCACGCTGAGCCCGCCCCTCTCCAGCCCTCCCCCACAGTGGGGGGAGGGAGGTGGCATCATGACTGAAGTTGTATCATGGGTTGATGGGCGGCGGCGGGGTGGTGTCGCCGACGTTGGCTGCAACCATGGCGTCATATCCGGCGGTAAAGCCGACAAGTGACAGGTCAAGATCGACGGTCTGGTCAGGGGCCACGACGGGGACGATTGTCACGACGGCCTTGGCCCCGGCCTTGAACTGCGCGACCTCTTCGGCGGTGAAGCCGACGCGGGCGACGCAGCCGATGGGCGCACACCAGGTGAAGGGGTAGACTTTGGCCGCACTCGTGTCGATTTTCAGGCGCAGGCTTTCGGTCAGCAGCGTTTCCAAGGGGGCGATGATGCTGGCCCCGGCGACGGCCTGACCCGTGCCTTCGGGCAGATCGAACATGCTGATTTCTGCGACGGCGTTGCCTTCGGCGTCTTTCAGCAGTTGGTAAAGCTGACATGGGTCAGAGCCGTCTTCGGTGCGAAAGCAACGCTGTTCCCAAGCGCCATGCGTCGCTTCGACATACATCGTGCCGGGGCCATCGGCGGGGGCCTCTTCGGTGCCGAGGTTCAGGGCATTGGGATCGGGGACGGCTTCGGTGGGCGCGGCTTCGCCTTCGACGGGGGCAGCGGTTTCGCCTTCGATTGGGGCAGTGGTTTCGCCTTCGGCGGGGGCAGTGGTGTCTTGCGCCATTGCAGCGGTGCCAAGGCCGAGTGCCAGCATGATGGCCAGCGTGGTTGTCAGATTGTTCATCGGAATGTCCTGTTTCACGTCCGTCTGGCACGCCGCTTAGCACGCGGCACGGGTGAAGTCAGGTCAGAAAACAGTGTATGGCAAAAATCCGAACATCACGCCGGAATAGAAAAAGGGCCACGCAAGCGGGCCCTTTTCCATTTATTATTGCTCCCTGTCGGACTGGCCGACGTCATTGGGGGACGGTAGGAGCGTTCGCCCGCGCCGTCAACGGGGAAAAACCCTTGTCTCCATCACAAAAAAAGCCGCGCCAATTGGGGCGCGGCCAGTCTGACAGGGAGGAAGTCACATGTCAGGCAAGCCGCCCAACACGATCAAGACTGGCAGAACAATGTTAAGGATGTATTGTGCGTAGCGAACGCGGCGGGCCCTGTCCCGCGCAACAGCACAAGGGTGGCAGTGATGGCGGATGACAGCATTTTCGTAGGTGGCGGTGGTGAGGGCTACACAGCACCGCAGGTTCTGCTGTTGAAGTATGGCAACCGGCATGGGCTGATTGCGGGGGCGACGGGCACGGGCAAGACGGTGACGCTGCAAGTGTTGGCCGAGGGGTTTTCGGCGGCGGGTGTGCCGGTGTTCATGGCGGATGTGAAGGGCGACCTTGCAGGGCTGGCGGTGGCGGGCACGGCGACCCACAAGCTGCATGAGGCGTTTCAGAAACGGTCAGACATGATCGGGCACAGTCTGACATATGGTGCGTTTCCGGTGACGTTCTGGGACCTGTTCGGCGCGCAGGGTCATCCGATCCGGGCGACAGTGGCAGAGATGGGGCCTTTGCTGTTAAGCCGGTTGTTGGAATTGACGGACCCGCAGGAAGGGGTGTTGAACGTGGCGTTCCGCCTTGCGGATGAAGAGGGGCTGGCGCTGCTGGACCTGAAGGATTTGCAGGCCTTGCTGGTGTTTATCGGCGAGAATGCGGAGACGATCAGCACGCGCTATGGGTTGGTGGCAACAGCGTCGATCGGCGCGATTCAGCGGCGGCTGCTGGTGTTGGAAAACGAAGGCGGGGCGAAACTTTTTGGCGAGCCGGCCCTTGATCTGGGTGATCTGATGCTGGTGGATGCGGGCGGGCGGGGCCGGGTGAACATTCTGGCGGCAGACAAGTTGATGAACAGCCCGCGTCTGTATGCGACGTTCCTGTTGTGGCTGCTGTCGGAACTGTTCGAGACGCTGCCGGAAGTGGGCGATCCGGACAAGCCAAAGCTCGTGTTCTTTTTCGATGAGGCGCATCTGCTGTTTGCGGATGCACCAAAGGCGCTGGTGGCGAAGGTGGAACAGGTGGCGCGCCTGATCCGGTCCAAGGGTGTGGGCGTCTATTTCATCACGCAGAACCCGGCGGATGTGCCGGAGAACATTCTGGGGCAGTTGGGCAACCGGGTGCAGCATGCGCTGCGGGCGTTCACGGCGAAGGATCAGAAGGATCTGCGGATGGCGTCGGAGACGTACCGGCCGAACCCGCGCTTTGCGATTGAAGATGCGATCCGGGATGTGGGCACGGGCGAGGCGGTGACATCTTTCCTTGAGGCCAAGGGGATACCGGGGATCGCGGAACGCACAATGGTGCGCCCGCCGCATTCGCAGCTGGGGCCGATTGATGCGGCGGCGCGCGCAGGCGTGATGGCGGCGTCGCCGGTGGCGGGGAAGTATGAGGCGGTGGTGGACCGCGAGTCGGCGTTTGAAATCCTGCGGGCGCGGGCGGCATCGGCGGCGGATGAGGTGGCTGTGGCAGAGGCGGCACCACAGGCGGGTGGCGGGCTGCGGATTGATCCGGATGAATTCAACCGGGGACGGCGGTATGAACCACAGGCCGAGGCGGCCCCGGCCCCGCGACGGCGATCAAACAGCGACAGCATCACCGAGACGATGGCGAAAAGTTTCGCGCGGCAGTTGGGGTCGGCGGGCGGGCGGGCGGTGATCCGGGGCGTGCTGGGGTCGCTGTTCCGCAGCCGGTGACATGATCGCGCCCAATGGGTGCCGCAATCGGGCATTAACGCTAGTTCAACAGTAATTGAGCGAGCACTGCCATGCCTCTCAGCGCGACCGAGCAATACTTGCTTGAACTCATCAATCGTGGGCGTCTTGACCCTGGGGCCGAGGCGGCACGCTATGGCATTGACCTGAACGCCAGTCTGGCACCGGGGACGATTTCGACGGCGGCCAAGCAAGTGCTGGCCCCGAACAGGCTGCTGGAGGCGGCGGCAATCGGGCATTCACAGTGGATGATCGCGGCGGATGTGTTCAGCCATACGGGGCAGGGCGGATCGACGCTGTCGGGGCGGGTGAATGCGACGGGGTACGACTGGAACCGGCTGGGCGAGAATATCGCGGCGCAGGGCACGTCGGGCACGATTAACACGGTGCAGGCGATCGAGGCGCATCATGCGGGGCTGTTTCGCAGCGCGGGGCACCGGACAAACCTGATGAATGATGCGTTCACGGAAGTGGGGCTGGCGCAGGAGCTGGGGCAGTTCGTCTTTTCAGGGTCGGGGGCGTTGAATGCGTCCTTGTTGACCGAGGTGTTCGGGGCCTATGGCAACCAGCATTTCCTGACGGGTGTGGTGTATAACGACCGGGACCGGGACGGGTTCTATTCGGTGGGCGAAGGCCGGGGGGGCGGGATTGCGTTCGTGGTGGACGGTGCTGTTGGCCGGGCGGGGGCCGCGGGCGGTTACAGTGTGGCGGTCGATGCGGATGGGCCGACGCTGGTCAGGGGAATTGTAGGGCGGAGCAGTTTCACGGCGCTGGTCGATTTTTCGGATGGCAATGTGAAGCTTGATCTGGTGGGGCGCACGGTGTTGCACGCGGCGGCGGATATCACGTTGGTGTCGGGCGTGCAGAATGTGGTGCTGTTGGGGATCAGTAATCTGGATGCGACGGGTACTGCGGCGGGCAACGCGTTGACGGGCAACCGGGGCGGCAATGTGCTGACGGGTTTTGGTGGCAATGACACGCTGGACGGCGGTGGCGGGGCGGACCTGCTGCTGGGCGGGGCGGGCGCAGACCGGTTTGTCTTTGCAAACGGCGGCGGGGCGGATGTGTTTGGCGATGTTGCCGTCGGGGATGGCGACCGGTTGTATCTGAATGACGATCTGTGGGCGGGCAGCCTGACACGGGCGCAGGTGGTGGATACCTTTGCGGCGGTGACGGTGGCGGGCGTGGTGTTTGACTTTGGCGACGGGGATCGGGTGACGTTGCAGGGGCTTACGTCGACGGCGGGTCTGGCCGGGGCGATTGATTTCTGGTGAGGGAGGCGTTGGTTCTGTGTGGGGTGGCGCAGGGGGGGTGACGGGATCAGGGCTTTGCCGGCCCGCGGGGTTTGGCCAGCGGGTGATGGGCCAGCACCAGATCGCGCAGATGATCTTCAAGGACGTGGGTATAAATCTCGGTCGTGGCGATATCGGCGTGGCCAAGCAGGGTCTGGATCACGCGCAGATCGGCCCCGCCGGCCAGCAGATGCGTGGCAAAGGCATGGCGCAGGGTATGCGGGGTGACGCGGGCGGTGTCCACGCCACCAAGGGCCGCGATATCCTTGATCAGCAGATAGAAATGCTGACGTGTCAGGTGGCCATCGACCCCGGTGCCGGGGAAGAGATGCTTTGCAGGTGCATGGCCCTTCTTGCGGGCGGCGTCATCGGTGGCGTCCTTTTGCGCAAGCCAGTCGCGCAGGGCGGCGCGGGCGTGTTGTGACAGGGGCACCATGCGTTCCTTGTCGCCTTTGCCGCGCACGAGGATCATCCGGGGATCGCCGCGCACTGCCGCGACAGGCAGGGTGACGAGTTCGGACACGCGCATGCCGGTGGCATAAAGCAATTCCACAAGGCAGTGATTGCGCAGGCGTTCGGCCGGGCTGCGGCCCTTGGTGCGGGCGGCGTCAAGGATGGCTGTCACCTCATCCTGTGACAGTGTGGCGGGCAGCGATTTGGCGCGTCCGGGCCCTGTGATGCGGATGGCGGGATGATCGGCGCGCCAGCCTTCGTCATGGGCAAAGCGGAACAACTGGCGCATGGCGGACAGACGCCGCGCGCGGGTGGATTTGGACAGGCCCTGCGCATCGCAGAACACGAGGTAGCCTTCGACGTCATCGCGGCTGGCAGCAGCGAAATCGGTGTTCTGGCGCGCGAGCCATGCGGCGAAATCAACAAGGTCGCGGCCATAGGCCAGTTGCGTATTGCGCGCAGCCCCGTTTTCGGCAGCGGCGGCATCAAGGAAGGTGGAAATCCAGCCGTTCATGGTGGCGGGTGCCATGGACCTATCCGCGCCGTTCAAGGATCATCAGTTCAAGGGCGGTGCGGCGGGCGACATCTTCGAGCCCGACATGGCGCAGCAGGGCCAAGCCATCGGTGACGCCGCGCAATTCGCCGGTGACGCCGCGTGTGATCTGATCGATGGATTGCAACAGCGCCTCACCCAGACGCGCCTCGGCCAGCAGAGCGAGGGCGGCCTCGGACGGGGTCGGGGCGACAAAGGCCGGTCCAATGGCGCGGCCCATGCCATCGGGGGCAATCAGCCCTTCGACGGAGCCTGCGGCGATGCCCTGAAGGAAGGTCTCACGCGGGTTGGCAGGGGTATGGACCAAGGCGATGTCGCGGTAAAAGGGCGACAACATGCCGATCCGAAACGCAAGGGCCGCGGCATCGCCGGGCAGACCGTGCGTGGCCAGACGTTCAGCGTAAAGTGCTGCGAAGGCAACTTCAAGCTGCTGGCTTTCCATCGCGTCCCAGACCGGGGACAAGGTCGTGGCGATGCGGGCGGGATCGCGGCTGGCAAGGGCGGCATCAAAGTTCTGGAATGCCGTCACACGGTCCCACACACCGCCCGATGCAGCCGGGTCGCGTTCGGTATAAAGGCCCAGCAGCAGGTTGGGCGCAATGGCACCTGCGGAGGCCAGACGTTCTGCCGCCTCGATCCGGGCTTTCCAACCGGTGCGATCGGACAGGTCGGCATGCGAAAAGGCCAAGGGCAGGTTGGCGGTGGACAACGGCTCGCCAATGGCCTGAAACATGCGCCATGCAAGGGGCGTGACACGGTCGGGGCGCAGTGGGGCGGGTTCGCCTTCGAACAGGTCGGGGTCAAGGAAACGGGCGATCAGCGCCTCGTCTGCCGGGGAAATGTCGCCCAGCGACACGCCTGTGCGCAAGGACAAGGCGGCGGCGTTCCAGTCGCCGGCGCGGGCAAGGCAAAAGATGCGGGCGGGAAAGGTGGGCGACAGGGACGGGGTCTGGGTCAGGGTTTTGCAGGCGACATCTTCGGCCCCGGTCAGCAGCGACACATCAAAGGTGCGGCGGAACAGTTCTGGATCGGTCGATCCGGCGGCGGCTAGCAGCGCCTCGGCCTGATCAAGGGCACCGAGCGCCAGCAGCTTGTCGGTGCGCGAGCGCAGCAATTGGCCGGTGCCATCGCTGTCGGGTGGGGGAGTGGTTTCGGACAAAAGGATGGTCACCAGCAGTTGACGCAGCGAGGGCAGCACCTCGGCACGATCCTGGGTGACAAGGGTGGCAATATCAGCGGTGCGGCCAAGGCCCCACAGATTGGCGGGCAGGCCGGTGGTTTGGGGCGCAAGCAGGCCGACGGCATCGAGATTGGGCGCATCAAGAACGGTGACGGTGACGGTGGGGGGGCCGCCGGAGGTGGCAACGGGGGGCTCATCAGGCGGGGCGACGGGCGGCCGGGTGGCATTGTCACCCGGTTGGACCACGGGGGTGACCGATTGCGACAGCCAGTCGATGGCGGACATGGGCGTGTCGGCATGGGCAGGCTGTGCGCCTGCAAGCAAGAGGGCAAGGATCGCACCGTCAGGGCGCATCAAGGGTCACCGGTTGGGTTACTTCGCGCTGTTCGGGGCTAAGGTCGCCGAAATAGGCATAGCCGGTCAACCCGATGAACGCGGCGACCAGCAAAAGAAGGACCAGTTTTGCCAAGCGTGCGATCATTGCGGCCCCTTTCGTTTTTTCGTTCTTGGGCAGGGGGCGTCTGCCACCCGCCTGCCGTTCCTGCGCAGATATGTCCTGCCACACGACAATACAATTATATATGGCATTCCGGCGACGTTCACGCCATTGAGAATTCCGGGGGGCTGCTTTCGGCGATTGCATGCTGGTGGTGGCGTTTGGGGGATGGGGACGGCAGGCGTGCGACTGAAGAAAACCGTTGTGATGGTTGGCATGATGGGGGCAGGCAAGACGGCCGTGGGCACGGCACTTGCGCGGCTTTTGACAGTGCCGTTCGTTGATTCGGACGAAGAGATCGTGCGCGCGGCGCAAATGACGATTGCCGAGATTTTTGAACGCGATGGCGAGCCGTTCTTTCGGGCGCGCGAGACAGAGGTGCTGGGGCGGTTGCTGCGGGGTGCGCCTTGCGTGCTGTCGACCGGGGGCGGCGCGTTTCTGGCGGACGTGAACCGCGATCTGGTGGCGGCGCAGGGGGTGTCGGTGTGGCTGCGCGCGGACCTTGATCTGCTGTGGCAGCGGGTGCGGCACAAGACGACGCGCCCGTTGCTGCGCACGGCCAATCCGCGTCAGACGCTGGCCGAACTGCAGGCGGCGCGGGTGCCGCTGTATGCGCAAGCCGATATTGTGGTGGACAGCAGGCCCGACCTGTCGGTCGAGGCGATGGCGGCCATTGTGCAGGCGGCGTTGCGGGCGCGGCCCGATGTGATGGAGATGGCATGACGATGGAAGTGGTGGGCGTCGATCTGGGCACGCGCAGCTATGAGGTGCGCATCGGGCGCGGTTTGATCGACGCGGCGGGGACGGCGATTGCACCGCTGCTGCACCGCGCGCGCGTGGCGATTGTGACGGACGCGACGGTGGCGGGGCTGCATCTGGCGCGGCTGGAGGCATCGCTGGCGGCGGCGGGGATTGCGTCGGTGGCGCTGGTCCTGCCGGCGGGCGAGGGCACAAAGGGCTGGCCTGCGTTCACGCAAACGGTGGAATGGCTGTTGGAACAACGGGTTGAACGGCGCGATGTGGTGGTGGCGTTCGGGGGTGGGGTGATCGGCGATCTGGTGGGCTTTGCGGCGGCGGTGTTGCGGCGCGGGGTGCGGTTCGTGCAGATCCCGACGACACTGCTGGCGCAGGTGGACAGTTCGGTCGGGGGCAAGACGGGGATCAACACGCCGCAGGGCAAGAACCTTGTGGGCGCGTTTCATCAGCCGAGCCTCGTTCTGGCGGATATTGATGTGCTGGATACGCTTCGCCCGCGCGACTTTGTGGCAGGTTATGGCGAAGTGGTGAAATACGGGTTGCTGGGGGATGCGGGGTTCTTTGACTGGCTTGAGGGCGCGGGGCCGACATTGACGCATGATCCGGTGGCGCGGCAAAGGGCCGTGGCGCGGTCGGTGGCGATGAAGGCGGGGATTGTCAGCCGGGACGAGACGGAAGAGGGCGAGCGGGCGCTGTTGAACCTTGGCCACACGTTCTGCCATGCGCTGGAAAAGGCGACGGGCTATGGCGCGCGGTTGCTGCACGGCGAGGGGGTGGCGATTGGCTGCGCGCTGGCGTTCGAACTGTCGTCGCGGTTGGGGCTGTGTGCACAGGAAGACCCCAGCCGGGTGCGGGCGCATCTGCGCGCCATGGGCATGAAGACCGATCTGGCCGATATCGACGGGGATCTGCCGGATGCGGTGGCGTTGCGCGGGTTGATGGGGCAGGACAAAAAGGTGGTCGACGGGCGGCTGCGGTTCATTCTGGCGCGCGGGATCGGCGCGGCGTTTGTGGCCGAAGATGTGCCGGGGGATGCGGTGGTGCGGTTGCTGGAAGATGCGCTGGCGTTGCGGCGTGTGTGACTGGTTCAAGTAAAATGTAAAGAAAATCAATTATAATACTGTTTTTATTCGTAAAAAGACGGAATCTTGCGCAGTTCAGGCCACTGCAGCGGGCAATGACCCCAGATCATGAATGCATCTTTCGCCATCGCCACCAGTCGCACGGCATGATGCGCGGCCAAGGCCGGATCATGCGCGCCGTCATAGCCCTCAACAGGTTCTGACGGGCGCGAGATGGCGTCGGACGCAAGGATCACGCGGCCGGTCTGGGGCAGATCAAGGCGCAACGCGAGTTGGCCGGGGGCATGGCCGGGCACATGCAGCACGGTCAGGCCGGGGGCGATATCGGTGTCCTCATGGACGGGCAACCAGCGCGCGGCAGGCCAATCCATCGGGCGGGCGTCACCCCAATACAGCGGGCGGGGCAGCGCGCGTTCCTCGATTCCGATGATGATGGGGGCATGGGCGACGCTGTGCAGGCCGCCGATATGGTCAATATGGCTGTGGGTCAGGATGCACAGGTCGATATCGGCGGGGGCAAGGCCCAGCAGGGCGAGTTGACCGGCGCAAAGGTTAACGTCGGTCAGATGGCGGACATGGCCAAAAGCCTGCAGTCCGTCATCACGGGCGGCGCGGGCGGCATCGGCGGCATATTTGGCAGGAAAGCCGGTATCGACGAGAACACGTTCATCCCGGTCGGTGATGATGAGAAAGCCGGGAATGCCGATCTCGCGGCCCGCGTTCACATGAAACAGACCGAAATCAAGGACATACAACCGGATCGGCGTGCCGTGCAGGATCATGGCAAAGGCCCTTTCCGAGGCAGGTTGAAAGCGGAAACGAGGTGACCTTGTGTTCCGTACCACATTTGCACCACTTCAACCCAATTTCTGCCTTGTTTGTCAGGAAAATGACCATGGAATTGCGAGGCAGCGGTAACAATTCATAAATGCTTCGAAAGCAGTGTATACGTTGCGTTAACGAATGAACCGGGCACAAGCTGCGGAATTTTGCGCCACAGGGCGGTCCGTGTGCGAAAAATGGATGGGGTTGGTGGATGTCGATTGCGTTTGACGGGTTTTCCGCGCCGGTTTTTACAGATGGCACGACGGTCCTTGGTTTTGAGGCGTTCAACCAGCCGGGCGGTTTTACCTGGCGGCTTGTCGGCAGTAATCTGATCTACACGCCGCCCGGGGTGATCACGGGGGTGATCAACAGCATCATTCTGGTGGATGAATTCGACAACGTTCTGCAGACGATCACGGTTGACCCAGCCCTGCGATCGGGGATGGCGGCGCAACTGACGCAGTTTCTGTTGCAGGCGCGAGCGTCGGCGGATGCGACATTTGCGGCATGGGGTCTGACGGCCGAGGCGATAAACTTTGTGGATGGCGGCACGGCGACCAGCTTCCTGCTGGAATTGGTGGACGTCAATGGCGTTGTCACCGGGTATCTGGAGGTGATCGGCAGTGGTTTTGTGCCGTTTAACACGCAGGCGGGGACGGTCACGAGCATCACGCAACTTGATCTGGGCTTGGCGCCTGTGGCCGGGAACACGGCGATGTTTGCGGCGCTGCCGCTGAACACGCTCAGCTATGGGTTGCTGCTGACCAGTGCGGTGGGCGCGGCAGAGGTGGAGGCGGTGCATGCGCCGCTGACACAGGGCGCAAACACGGTGACGGGGTTGTCGGGGACGGTCTATCTGGATGGCGGCGCGGGAAATGATGCGCTGGTGGGCAGCCTGACGGGCGGGCCTTACGGGGTGTCGTATGACAGCCTGACGGGCGGCGTGGGCGTGCGGGTGAGCCTTGCGCTGGCGACGGCACAGATAACGGGTGGCGGCGGGACAGACACGCTGACGCGGATTACCAATCTGGAAGGGTCGCGGTTCAATGACACGCTGACGGGATCGGCGGTTGGCAACGACATTTACGGCAACGACGGGAATGACGATCTGTTTGGCGGGCTGGGGAATGATTTCCTGTACGGCGGGGCGGGGATCAACGCGTTGGATGGCGGCGCGGGGGCGGACACGTTTGACGGCACGAACGGCTTTAGCGCGGCAAGCTATGCGTCATCGGCGACGGCGGTTGGGATCAGTCTGGCGGGGACGCGGGTTGGGGCCGATGCGATTGGCGACATTTACGACAAGATCTTTGATCTGATCGGGTCGCGCTTTGCCGATACCCTCACGGGGGACGCATTCAACAACTATATCGAAGGCGGGGCCGGGGCGGATGTGCTGGATGGTGGTGCCAACTTTGATTTTGGCGACACGGTCAGTTATGCAAGGGCGGCGGCGGCAGTACGGGTTGATTTGTCTTTTCAGGGGGTTGCGCAACCTTCTTCATCTGTGGGCGATGCTGCGGGCGACCGGCTGACGGGGTTTGAGAACGCGGAAGGGTCGGCATTCAACGACACGCTGATCGGGGATGCGGGCAACAACCGGCTGTTCGGCGGGCGCGGCGACGACCTGCTGCAGGGCGGCGCGGGGGCAGATACACTGGACGGTGGCGCGGGGATTGATACGGCGAGTTATGCGAACTCTGGTCTGATTAACGGTGTGCCGGTCAATAACAACCCAGATGGTGTGTTCGTGGATCTGATCGGCCCGATTTCGGGGGCTGATGCGGAAGGTGATGTGCTGACCGGGATCGAGAACCTGATCGGCAGCAGGTTTAACGATTCACTTTTCGGCTTTTCGATTGCCAACCGGATTGATGGGGGCGCGGGCGATGATTTCATCGACGGGGATATCGGTAACGACACTCTGATCGGGGGCATCAATAACGAAGAGGGTGACACGGTAAGCTATCTGTTCGCGACCGGGGGGGTAACGGTCAGCCTTGCGGTCGCGACGGCACAAAGTACCGGCGGGAGCGGAATTGACGTGATCTCCGGGTTCGAAAACTTGGAAGGGTCTGTTTTCGGTGATGTGCTGACGGGGACGGCGACCGGCAACTTTATGTTCGGCGACGAGGGTGCGGATCGGGTATTCGGGGGTGCGGGGGACGATACGCTGGAGGGGGCGGGTGGTGATGATACGATCGAAGGCGGGGCTGGCGTTGATGTTCTTGACGGCGGCAGCAATGTTGCGGACCCGGAAGCGATCAATGGCGATACCGTCAGCTACGCATCATCGGCGGCTGCCGTAACGGTTGACTTGGGTTTGCAGATTGAAGGGGCAGCGCAGATTGGCGGTGGTGACGCCGCTGGGGATCTTTTGACGGAGTTTGAAAACATTCGCGGGTCGCGTTTGGCAGATACGCTGACTGGCGATGATAATGACAACATTGTTGAAGGCGGGGCGGGGGCGGATAGTCTGACTGGCGGGTTTGATGGCGTTCACGGAGATATGGTCAGCTACGAAACGTCGACAACGGCCGTGCGGGTCGATCTTCGGCTGATCTTGCAGGCCGCGACTGGTGCGGGCGATGCGTCGGGGGATCGGCTGATCGGGTTCGAGAATGCCACGGGGTCGGCGTTCAACGATACCTTGACCGGGGACGCGGGGAACAACTGGTTGCGCGGCGGCGCGGGCAATGATGTGCTGCACGGCGGGCTTGGTCTGATGGATACGCTGGATGGCGGCGCAGGTGCAGGCGATGTGGCGGATTTCACGGGGACAGTGGGCAATCTGATTGTTGATCTGCTGGCGGCTGACGTGTCTGGCGGCGGCGTTGACGGTACCCTGCTGATCGGCATCGAAGGCGTGATCGGTGGGTCGGGCAACGATACGCTGATCGCGGGCACATCGGGTGGCATGTTGATGGGCGGGCTTGGCAACGATTCCATCGACGCAAGCAATTTCAACGACACGCTGGATGGCGGCGCGAACAGTGTCGGCGGTCTGGATACGCTGAATTATGATCGTGCCGGGGCGGCAGTGGCGGTGAACCTGTCGCTGACCACGGCGCAAAGTACGGGTGGCAGCGGTACTGATGTGATCCGGGGTTTCGAAAAGCTGGAGGGGTCGAATTTTGACGATACGCTGACGGGGGATGCCGGGAACAACGAAATTCAGGGTCGTGCGGGCAATGACCTGATTTCCGGCTTGCTGGGTGCAGACGCGCTGGTGGGCGGCGAAGGCAATGACACGCTGATTGGTGGCGCGGGGGCGGATGCGTTGTCGGGGAACGCCGACATCGACACGGCAAGCTATGCGGCATCGGCGGCTGGGGTGAATGTCAATCTGGTGACAGGCACGGGGCTGTTGGGTGATGCAGCGGGCGATACGCTTGGCAGCATCGAAAACCTGATCGGGTCGCGGTTGGCGGATACGCTGGTGGGCGACGATTTCGACAATGTGATTGAAGGTGGTGCAGGCGCCGACAATCTGAACGGCGGCACGGCTGATTTGGGCAACGGCACCGGCGATACGCTAAGCTATGTGTCATCGACGGTGGCGGTGAATGTCAACCTTGAGACCGGCGTGGGCCTTGGGGGGGATGCGGCGGGGGATGTGATTGCCGGGTTCGAGAATGCGACAGGGACCGCCCTGAATGACACGCTGATCGGGAACGAGTTCAACAATCGTCTGACGGGCGGCCTTGGCAATGATGTCTTGGGTGGTGGTGACGGGTTTGATACGCTTGACGGTGGTATCGGTACGGACGTTGCCGATTATTCGCGCAATACATCCGGCCTGACGATCCGTCTGGATACCCGCACCGCAGTTGCCTTTGGTATTCAAACCACATTGATCAGCATCGAAAGTGCTGTCGGCGGATCAGGTGCGGATAGTCTGATTGGTGATGGTCTGGCCAATGTGCTGAATGGCGGCGCGGGCGATGATACGGTTGTGGGCGGGCTGGGCAATGACACGCTGATTGGCGGGTTGGGGGCGTTCGACCGGGTGGTTTACGCAGGCGCGCAAGGCGTGACGGTGAGCCTGTCAATCGCCACGGCGCAGAACCTGGGGGCGGCGCATGGCAGCGACGCAATCAGCGGGTTTGAGGTGCTGGAAACGGGCGACGGGGCCGACAGCCTGACAGGCAGCCTTGATGCAAACCAGTTCTTTGCCAATGGCGGCAATGACACGGTCTTTGGCCTTGCGGGCAATGACACGATCTTTGGCGGCACGGGCAATGATCTGCTGTTTGGCGGTTTGGGGGCGGACAGCCTTGTTGGCGGCGATCAGATTGACACGGTCAGCTATGTGGCGTCCGCGGCGGGGGTGAATGTCACGCTGTCGGGCGGGCCGGGCGCGGGCGGTGATGCGATTGGCGATGCGCTGATTGGCATCGAAAACCTGATCGGGTCGCGGCTGGCGGATACGCTGGTGGGCGACGGTTTGGATAACGTGATCGAAGGCGGGGTTGGCGCGGACAATCTGAACGGCGGGGGTGGTGTTGACACGGCCAGCTATGCGGCCTCGACAGTCGGCGTGAACATCAGCCTGACGGGTACGGTGGGTCTTGGCGGCGACGCGGCGGGCGACGTGCTGACGGGATTTGAGAATATTCTGGGATCAGCACTGAATGATACGCTTGCGGGCAGTGTGGGGGCAAACATCCTGACGGGTGGCGCGGGCAATGACCTGTTGCTGGGGCGTGGGGGCGGCGACCGTCTGGATGGCGGTGCAGGCACGGGGGATACGGCAAGCTATGAGGGGTTTGCGACCGATATCACGCTGAACCTGACGTCGCCGCTGTTCACTTTCGGCACGGGTGGTGACGTCCTGATCGACATCGAAAATCTGATTGGTGGCAATGGCAATGATACGCTTGTTGGCACGGCGGCGGCCAACCGGATTGATGGCGGCACCGGGAATGATGAGATTGACGGCGGCGGCGGTGTGGATGTGTTGTTTGGCGGCGCGGGGCAGGATCGGCTGGCGTTCGGGGCTGCGGCCCCGGCGGTCAGGATCAATTTGTCGCTGACGACGGCGCAAGTGTTGGGCACATTCGGGTCGGTCACGCTGTCGGGGTTTGAGGATGTGCGCGGCACGGGTCTGGCCGATGATCTGACGGGCAGTCTGGTGGCCAACGTGCTGGAAGGGCGGGGCGGCAACGATACGCTGTCGGGGCTGGCGGGCGATGACGCGCTGGATGGCGGCGACAATGACGATCTGCTGATCGGGGGCCTTGGTGCGGATGCGCTGCTGGGCGGCGAGGGCATCGATACCGTCAGCTATGCGGCATCGGCTGCGGGGGTTGCCGTTTTCCTGTTCGATATGTTTGTCGAAACCGGCGGTGACGCATCGGGCGACCGGCTGGTCGATATAGAAAACCTCATCGGGTCGCGATTTGCGGACAATATGTTCGGGGATACGGGCGACAATGTCATCGAAGGCGGTGCGGGCGCGGACCGCTTGTCAGGTTCGACGAATGCAACGGGCTTTGAGGCGGGCGATACTGTCAGTTACGCAGCATCTGCGGCGGCGGTGAATGTGGATTTGCGGTTGCAGGCTGCGCGACCGTTCGATGCTCGGGTTCAGTCGGGCGGCGACGCGGCGGGTGATCAGTTATCCGAGTTCGAAAAGATCATCGGGTCGGCGTTCAACGACACGCTGACAGGGGATGCATCCATCAACACC
>JANNKX010000307.1:0-7870 GCA_031396505.1 Rhodobacterales bacterium | reverse complement strand
GCCTTCGAGCGACCTCGATGCGTCGGCGCGTCGGAGATCCGAGTGCGAGCATCGCACCGAACGATCGGCAATGCCATCGTCAGCGCATAGGTGACGTCGCCGCGCCGTGCGCTTGGTCGGGTGGCTGAACGGACGGGGATGATGGGCAAATTGCCCATCCTACGGATCGGCGTTGCGTAGGATGGGCAATTTGCCCATCTTCCCCTTCGACCGCAAAACGTTAATAAAATCTTAAACTGACCCTGACAAACAAAGTCAACATATTGATTTCATGACGAATACTCAAAAATTGACAGCCGTCAATTTCCCCCCTGAAGTCACGGCAAAATCTCAAACCGGTCCACATCCACCATCCCCATATCCGTGATCTTCAGATGCGGGATCACCGGCAGGCACAAAAACGCCAATTGCAAAAACGGCTCTTCCAACGTCACCCCCAGTTCCCGTGCCGCCGCGCGCAAACCGACCAGCGCGCCCTGCACCACCTCAAACGGCTCCAGTGACATCAACCCCGCCACCGGCAGCGCGAGTTCCGCCTGAACCTTGCCACCTTCCACGACCACGAACCCGCCCTCGATCTGCCCCAGCCGGTTTACCGCCAGCGCCATGTCATCGTAATCCGCCCCCACCACCGCGATATTGTGATGGTCGTGGCACACCGTCCCCGCAATTGCGCCGCGTTGCAGCCCGAACCCCTGCACAAACCCCGTCGCCCTGTTGCCGTTCACCCCATGCCGTTCGATCACTGCGATTTTTACCAGATCGCGCGCGATATCGGGCCGCTTGTCGCCATCCTCGGGTGCTACATCAAACGTCAGATGCTGCGTGATGATCTTGCCGGGAATAATTCCGATCACCGGCGTTTCCACCCGGTTGCCCCCGGTACGGAAATCCTGCGCGCTCACCAGCGGCGCTTTCACCGACCGCCGCCCCACCGGCGCCACCGTGCCCCGCGCGCCAAACGCCGCTGCACCCGCCAGCCGCCCGCCTGCAAAAACCATGCGGGCATGGCACCCTTCCAGCGTATCAATCACCACGATATCCGCCCGCTTGCCCGGTGCAATCAACCCCCGGTCCTTCAACCCGAACGCCTCTGCCGCACTTAAGGACGCCACGCGGTAAACCGCCAGCGGCGCACAACCAAGTGCTATCGCCGTGCGGATCATGTAATCCAGATGCCCATGTTCCGCGATATCCAGCGGGTTGCGGTCATCGGTGCAGAAACACAAATACGGCGCATGCCGTTCCGTCAGCAAAGGTGCCAGCGCATGCAAATCCTTGCTGACTGACCCTTCCCGGATCAGCACCCGCAACCCTTTGCGTAGCTTTTCCAGCCCTTCCTCGGCCGTCGTCGCCTCGTGTTCCGTACAGATCCCTGCCGCGATGTAACCGTTCAGATCGCGCCCCCGTAGCAACGGCGCATGCCCGTCGATATGCCGCCCACGAAACGCCTGCAGTTTTGCCATGCAGGCCGGATCGCGCGCCAGCACACCGGGAAAGTTCATGAACTCCGCCAGCCCGATCACACCCGGATGATCCATCAGCGGGATCAGATCGCCCGCCTCCAGCCGCGCGCCAGCGGTCTCCATATGCGTGGACGGCACGCAGGACGACAGTTGCACGCGGATATCCATCAGCGTGTGGGCGGCGGCATCCAGAAAATAATGGATCCCCGCCATCCCGCAGACATTGGCAATCTCATGCGGGTCACAAATCGCCGTCGTCACCCCGCACGGGCAGACGCAACGGTCAAATTCAAACGGCGTCACCAGCGACGATTCAATATGCAGATGCGTATCGATAAACCCCGGCACGATGATCTGCCCCGCCACATCAATCACCTGGTGGGCATCATAATCCCCAAACACCCCCACAATCGTATCGCCCGTGATCGCCACGTCCGTGGCCACCAGATCGCCGGTGATCAGATCGAACACCCGTCCCCCGCGCAGCACGATATCGGCGGGCACCTCGCCGCGCCCGGTGGCAATCAGATGGGAAAGGTCGGTCATCGGTGGCTCCTGCTTTCCCCCTACAAACCGCATGGCAGCCATGCCGTCCAGTGTCTTGCGTGTCGGTGCGCTGCGTGGTCCAAAGCTGATATGGCCGATGCACCGATCCAGCGCCCCTTGCGGGGGATTGCCCTGAAACTGGGCTCGGTCCTGTGTTTCATCATCATGGCATCCATGATCAAGGCCACCGCATCGCATGTGCCCGCTGGCGAGGCCGTCTTTTTCCGGTCATTCTTTGCCATCCCGGTGATTGTGGTCTGGCTGGCCTACCGCCGCGAAATCGCAACCGGGTTTCGCGCCGTGCAACCGATGGGGCATTTCTGGCGCGGTTTTGTCGGCACCACGGCGATGGGTCTGGGCTTTGCGGGCCTTGGCTATCTGCCCCTGCCCGAGGTGACCGCAATCGGCTATGCCGCACCGCTGCTGACCGTCGTGTTCGCCGCAATGTTTCTGGGCGAAGATGTGCGTGCCTTTCGCATCACCGCCGTCGCCCTTGGCCTTGTGGGCGTGATGATCGTGCTGTCGCCACGCCTGACCCTGCTGTCGCCCGATACCGCCAGCCACCGCGAAGCGTTTGGCGCGGCGCTGGTTCTTTTCAGCGCGGTGTTTGCCGCCCTTGCGCAAGTGTTTGTGCGCAAGCTGGTGATGACGGAAAAAACCCCCGCCATCGTGTTCTGGTTTTCGGTGACGGCCAGCCTGCTCGCGCTGATTACGCTGCCTTTTGGTTGGGTCTGGCCCGCACCATGGGAGGCGACGCTGCTGGTGATTTCAGGTCTGCTTGGCGGGGTGGGGCAGATCCTTTTGACCTCCAGCTACCGCGAGGCGGACGCGTCGCTTGTGGCACCGTTTGATTATGCCTCGATGATCTTTGCGCTTGGGATCGGGTATTTCGTCTTTGCCGAGGTTCCCACATGGACAATGCTCGGCGGGGCCGCGCTGGTGATCCTCGCGGGCATTCTGATCATCTGGCGCGAACGGCAGTTGGGGCTGGAACGCGCGCGCCAACGCAAGGCAATGACGCCGCAAGGGTGATGGCCCGCACCATTGCGCGGGCCATGCAGTTCAGTTGAAAAAGCCGAACGCCTGATCACCAATCGTCAGGCCCAAAGGCACCCCGCCATAGCGTTTGCCCGCCACATCGGCGCGCGGCAGCCCGTCAAACCGCCAATGCACCCCGATATAGACCCGGCTG
The DNA here is from genome assembly GCA_031396505.1 of Rhodobacterales bacterium. GTDB lineage: Bacteria > Pseudomonadota > Alphaproteobacteria > Rhodobacterales > Rhodobacteraceae > JAAFHS01. The sequence continues at coordinate 4,666 of JANNKX010000307.1, read as the reverse complement.
ATCGAGTTTTCGTAAGTTGGCTTGGCAAAGTTGGTGAACCGCCGCAAATGCCGCGTGCGCACCGACCCATCGGCGTCGATCGATTTTCCGTCCTGCTCGTCCGACACAAACGCGAATGTCTGCCCCGCCACCACCGGATTGGACGTGGCGGCATCCAGCACATCCTGCAACGTCATTGCGGGCTGACCCGAAAAGCGCTGCATGATCTGGAACAACGTCGCGCCAAAGGTCGCATGCCCCGACGGATAGGCCGGGAACGGTGGTGTGCGGCTCAGGGCGCGGCGTTCCGGTTCGTTCGTCGTGGGCAGGCCCAACGGGGCCCAGGCCGGATCGCCGATATCCGCCCCGGCCGTTGCCGTAGATTTCGCGCCGCCAATGGCCCCCGGCCCGGTCGACGTGCTGGCCTCGCGGATGCCGACAACGGGCCGCCACAGGTTATAGGCGTATTTGTGATACCACGCATCAATCGCGGCATCGGCCATCCCGGCATTCACCATCGCCAGCAACCGCATCGCGGCGTCCACGTCACCGGGCTGATGATCGGCAAGCCAGGTCCGTGCAATCTGGTTGTACAGGCGTGGGGGCACCCCGATTTCATTGGCCCCATCATAGCCCCAGTAATAGCCGACGACCTGTTCTTCGGGGCTGCGCTTTGTGCTGATCAGCGCACCTTCGGCCGCGACCTCTTTGAAATCCGCGCGGTAGTCCGCGTCGGAAAGATAGTCGGTCTGGTCATAACCGGGGGGCGGATCCAGTGGCACGCGGGCGGGGGTGCAAAACCGCGCGACATTGCCCCATTGCGGGCCCAGAAATCCTTGGCCCGCGTCATAGGGGCTTTCACGATGACGGCCATAGGCGGTGGACGGGCGATAGCCGATCTCGGTCCCTGACCCGTCGTTGGCCCGCAGGCCGATGATCAGCGCGGCAATCGCCTCGCCATAGCTGTGGCCGTTGTCACGCGCGATGGCCACCGGATTTGGGTCGATGAACACCCCCGACATGCGGTTGATATAGGCTGCATGGGATGGATAAAGCGTCAGCAGCGTGACAGCCGCCGCCGTGCCCATCGCGCTGTCGGCGCTGATCAGGGCCGGGGGGGGTGGCAGCGGCACTGCGGGCGAAATCCGCTGCAGATACGTGACCGCAGGGTCTGTCGTGCCGAAATAGGCGTCATGCATCGCCAGATGGACAATCGCCATCGCACGCGACGTGCGCGTCGGCCCACCCTGATCGGGGCGGGCGGGCGATCCATCGGATTTCTTGGAAAAGTCGCGGCGGATGACCTCAAGGCAAACGTCACTCCAAAACTCGATTGAGTTTTTCATTCAAATCTCCTGGGTTTCAATTTCAGATCAAAAAAGTCGGCGTAAAAATACGTGGCGGGAGGGTGCGCCCGAATCGACCGGCAGGGAAGTCAGGAATTCCGTACGCAACCGAAAGGATATATTGGGGTCAACACCAATGCAGCACGACATCCGCCGCGCGTGACCCTTGGGTGACCCGGCGAATGTTGGGCATGTCATTGCCGTCGATCCATGCCCGCGCGGCCTCTGGCGTCTTGCCGAAATGCGCCCAGCGGGCCAGAAGACGGCGGTCAAGTTCGGCCTCGGGCACATCGATCCAGACGGTCAGGTCAAACAACGCGGCCACCGCATCCCATGGTGGTTCGTTGAACAGAAGATAGTTCCCTTCGACCACAAGCAGGCGATCGGCCCGCGTCACGATGTCCGCCCCGGCCCGGCTGATTTCCAGATCGCGGTCAAACAACGGGATGGCGACTTCGTCTTCATCGCGCAAACGGTGCAGCAGATGCAGAAATCCCTGCACATCGAAGGTGTCAGGGGCCCCCTTGCGATGGCGCGCCCCCCGCGCCTGCAAAACGGCATCGTCGTAGTGAAAGCCGTCCATCGGCACCGCCTTGGCACCCGGCCCCAGGGCGGCGACCACCTCTGCTGCCAGCGTCGACTTGCCTGCACCCGGTGGACCGGCAAGGGCGGTCAGAAACCGCCCCGGCCCGGTTGCGCGTGCCCGGATCAGGGCGGCAAGACCGGCCGGCGTCATGCCTGTTCCACGACGCCTTCGGGGACTTTGGCCCCGGTCATGAAGGCCACCGCGTCCGACATCGAATAATCCCCGGGCTTGATCACGCAAAGCCTGCGGCCAAGGCGGTGAATGTGGATGCGGTCCGCAACCTCGAACACATGCGGCATATTATGGCTGATCAGAATGATCGGGATACCCCTGCTGCGCACATCGCGGATCAGTTCCAGCACCCGGCGGCTTTCCTTGACACCAAGTGCTGCCGTCGGCTCGTCCAGGATCACGACCTTGGACCCGAACGCCGCTGCACGCGCCACAGCCACCCCTTGCCGCTGGCCGCCCGAAAGGGATTCCACGGCGACGTTGATATCCTGGATCGTCATCAGCCCCAGTTCCGACAGTTTGTTGCGGGCAAAGTCCTGCATCCGCTTTTGATCCATCATCCGGAACACCGACCCCATGATGCCGGGCATCCGCAATTCGCGCCCCAGAAACATGTTGTTGGCGATGGACAGCGCGGGCGACAGGGCAAGATTCTGGTAAACCGTCTCGATCCCCGCCTTCTGTGCGTCTTGCGGGCCTTTGAAGTTCAGCACCTCGCCATCCAGCCGGATTTCGCCGTGGTCCGGCGTCACGGCCCCGGCAATCGCCTTGACCAGCGTGGATTTGCCCGCCCCGTTGTCGCCGATGATGGCCGTGATCTCGCCGGGATAAAGGTCGAAATCCGCGCCGTTCATGGCGACCACGGTGCCATAGCGTTTCATCAGGCCCCGGCAGGTGAGGATGGGTTGCATGTCGGTCATTTCGACGCCCTCCGCAGCCATTGGTCAAGTGCGACCGCAATCAGCACAAGGCAGCCCGCCGCAAAGGTTTGCCAGTAGTCATCCACCCGCGCGGCGACTGAAAGGCCCGTGCTGAACACGCCCACAATCAGTGCGCCCAGAACCGATCCGGGGATCGACCCGCGCCCGCCAAACAGCGAGGTGCCGCCGATCACCACGGCGGTGATGCTGTCAAGGTTCGCGGTTTCAAACCCGATGGGCGAGATGGACCCGACGCGGCCGATGGCAACCCAGCCGCCAAAGGCGCAGATCGCGCCCGCAAATGTATAAACACCGATCAGCACGCGGTTGGTCTGGATACCCGCCAGCATGGCTGCATCGGGGTCATCGCCAATCGCATGCACATGGCGGCCCCACGCGGTTTTGGTCAGGATGTACCAAACAACAATCGCCAGCAAAATCATCGCGATCCCACCATAGGTCAGGGTCGCACCGCCGAAATTGAACGCCTCGCCAAACCATAACAACAGCGGGGCCTGTTCCTTGATGTCGGCCCCGCGCACCGATTGCGACCCGGAGTACCACAGTTTCAGCGCAGTATAGATGCTGAGCGTGCCAAGCGTGACGATGAATGGCGGAAGTTTGACCACCGTCACCAACAGCCCGTTGATGCCCCCCATCAATGCCCCGAACGCCAGGCCGATCATCACCGCAAGACCGGGCGGCAAGCCAAGGTCGACAGACAGTTTGCCCATGATGACGGATGACAGCACAAGAATTGCCGCGACCGAAAGGTCGATCCCTGCGGTCAGAATGACGATGGTCTGCGCAATGGCGACAATGCCGACAACGGTGACCTGTTTCAACACGGTGGACAGTGTGTTGGGTGTCATGAAATTCGCGCGGTCAGCGTTCAGGTAGACGTCAATCAACCCGAAAACGAGAACGCTGATGATCAGAACAAGGGCCGGAATGGCCGTCGGATAGCTGCGCAGAAACCCGCGCGCCAGATGCGCGAATGACTTGTCATCTTCGGCGAAACTGGCAACCGCCGTATCCGCCGTTTTCAACGTGGCCTCAAAATCCGAAATGGTTTTTGTCGGCGCTTGATCGTCTGTCATTGCATGCCCCTCCCCTGTCGACGTGGCAGCCCGCTTACCGCGGCGTGGTTGTAGAAAAGGGCGACAGTAATGCCGCCCTTTGCCTCGTCAATCATGTTAATGCAGGCTTAGCCCCAGCACAGTTCCGTGCCTTTGGCGCTGTCGATCGATTCCACGCCTTCGGCGGGCTTGTCGGTGACAAGGTTTACGCCCGTGTTAAAGAACGTCAGCCCTTCGGATGCCGCAGGCTTGGTGCCGTCTGCCGCGAACTTTGCAATCGCCTCAACACCCAAAGACGCCATCAGCAGCGGGTATTGCTGCGATGTCGCACCGATCACACCGGATGCGACGTTGGCCACCCCGGGGCAACCACCGTCAACCGACACGATCAGAACATCGGTTTTGCCAGCGTTCTGCAGCGCCTGATAGGCACCTTCGGCAGCTGGTTCGTTGATCGTGTAGACCACGTTGATGTTCGGCTCGATCGCCAGCAGGTTTTCCATTGCTGTCACGCCGCCCTCAACCGAGGCTTGGCTCGACTGGTGGCCCACAACGCGCGGGTCGGTTTCCGAACCCATCACCGACAGATCAGGCACTTCGATGCCGAAACCGACAAGAAAGCCCGTATCACGCTGCACGTCGACCGAGATGTTGTCGGCGTTGATGTCGAGCATCGCAATCTTGGCATTGGCCGCTTCGGCACCCAGTGTGGCCGCTGCCCACTGACCAATCAGCAGACCTGCC
>JANNKX010000287.1:0-1618 GCA_031396505.1 Rhodobacterales bacterium | reverse complement strand
CGCGTTGGTGCAGTCGTCGTCGTCGTTGAATAAAAAGCACCAACAAATTTAGCGAAACGAAATTTCACTGCGACAGTCAGCACTTCGAACAGCGGGGCAAAGACATTGCCTGTGGCACGCTGGCACATACGGCAATGGCAGACGGTGGATTTGGCGGGACCTGCATCAATGGCATAGGATACGGAGCCGCATTGGCAGCCGCCTTTCGTTGCCCGTTCCAGTCTCCATCCGTCGCGCATCAGTCCCTCCCCGGACTTGCGGTGCCTCAGAACGCCGCAGCCTCCAGCGCCATCACCGGATCGGCGCCGCTTTCGATCCGTGCCAGATGCATGCCGCAGGCGGGCAAGTGGCGGGCGGCGTAATAGCGGCCGGTGGCGATTTTCGCTTGCAGGAAGTCAGGATCACCCGTGCCTGCATCCAGCGCCGCGTAGGCGGCCTTTGCCATCCGCGCCCACATCAGGCCAAGGCAGACATGGCCCATCAGGTGCATGAAATCATACGACCCCGACAGCGCCGCATTCGGGTTCTTCATCCCCGATTGCATGAAGAACATGCCCGCCGCCTGCATCTGCTTTGACGCTGTTTTCAAGGGCTCAAGCAGGCCCTTCAGGCGGTCGTCGGCTTCGTTTTCCTTGATGAAGGTTTTCACCATCTCAAAGAAGGCCATGACATGCTTGCCACCATCAACAGCCAGCTTGCGCCCGACAAGATCGAGCGCCTGCACGCCGTTCGCCCCTTCGTAGATCATCGCAATCCGGGCATCGCGGGCAAATTGGGACATGCCCCATTCCTCGATATAGCCATGCCCGCCAAGAACCTGCTGTGCTGCCACGGCCATCTCGAACCCCTTGTCAGTCTGAAAGCCCTTGATCACCGGGATCATCAGGGAAATCAGGCCTTCGGCGGCGTGGTCATCCATGCGTACCGACCGGTCAATCAGATGTGCGCCCCAGAATGTGAATGCGCGCGCGCCTTCGACAAAGGATTTCTGGTCCATCAGGTTGCGCCGGATATCAGGGTGCACGATCAACGGATCGGCGGGGCCATTCGGGTTTTCGGCCCCGGTCACGGCGCGGCCCTGCAGACGGTCTTTCGCATAGGCCAGCGCGTTCTGATAGGCAGCTTCGGCCACGGCATAGCCTTGCAGGCCCACGCCCAGACGTGCCTCGTTCATCATGGTGAACATCGCGCGCATGCCTTTATACAGATCGCCCAGCAGATAACCGGTGGCACCATCATAGTTCATCACGCAGGTGGCGTTGCCATGGATACCCATCTTGTGTTCGATCGACCCGACCGACACCGCGTTGCGCGCGCCAAGGCTGCCGTTTTCATTCACCAGAAATTTTGGCACGATAAACAGCGATACTGCCTTGATGCCATCGCCACCGCCCGGTGCCTTGGCCAGCACCAGATGGATGATGTTTTCCGCCAGATCATGCTCACCAGCCGAGATGAAGATCTTCTGCCCGGTGATCTTGTAGCTGCCATCCGCCTGCGGTTCGGCCTTGGTGCGCATCAGCCCCAGATCGGTGCCGCAGTGCGGTTCGGTCAGGTTCATCGTGCCGGTCCAATCGCAACTGACCATTTTCGGCAGGTATTTGGCCTTCTGTTCCGC
>JANNKX010000254.1:0-7305 GCA_031396505.1 Rhodobacterales bacterium | reverse complement strand
GTCGGAGTCGGTTTGCGGCGGCAGCGAACGCATTTGCACCACGCAGCGCGGGCATCATGCCGATATCGGCGGGCGCACGCCGGGGTCATCGCCGCCGGATTCAACGACGATTGCGGAAGAAGGCGTGGTGATCGACCTGTTTCCTCTGGTGGCGGGCGGGCGGCTGCGTGACGGCGAAACGCGCAGTCTGCTGGCATCGGGGCGCTATCCGTGCCGGGCGATTGATCAGAACATGGCGGATCTCAAGGCGCAGATCGCGGCGAATGAAACCGGGCGGCGGGGCTTGTTGCGGGCAGTTGATGCGCATGGGGCGGATGTGGTGACGGCCTATATGGGCCATGTGCAGGACAACGCGGCCGAAAGCGTGCGGCAGGTGATAGATGGGCTGTCGGACGGGGCGTTTGTGCTGCCGATGGATATCGGCACGCAGATTGCCGTGCGGGTGAGGGTGGACCGTGTGGCGCGGCGGGCGGTGGTGGATTTCACGGGCACCAGTCCCCAACACGCGGGCAATTACAATGCGCCCATGGCGGTTTGCCGGGCGGTGGTGTTGTATGTGTTCCGCACACTGGTGGGCAAACCGATCCCGTTGAACGAGGGCTGTCTTGCCCCGATCACGATCATCGTGCCTGAAGGGTGCATGTTGAACCCACGACCCCCGGCGGCGGTGATCGCGGGCAATACCGAGGTGTCACAGGCGGCGTGCAATGCGTTGTATGGGGCATTGGGCGTGATGGCAGGCAGTCAGGGGACGATGAACAACTTCGTCTGGGGCAATGCGCGGTTTCAGAATTATGAAACGATCGCGGGCGGCACGGGCGCAGGGCCGGGGTTTCCCGGTTGCGATGCCGTGCAAAGCCATATGACGAACACGCGGATGACCGACCCTGAAGTGTTGGAAAAACGCTTTCCCGTGCGGCTGGAGGCGTTCGGGATCAGGGCCGGATCAGGCGGCACGGGGACCTTTGAAGGTGGCAACGGCGCGGTGCGGCGCATCCGGTTTCTGGAACCCGTGACAGTGACGACGCTCTGTTCCAGCCGGATCGTGCCACCCTTTGGCGGCGCGGGCGGCGGCGCAGGGGCCTTGGGTGAAAACCGGGTGATCTGGCCTGATGGGTGCGTCGATACTTTGAAAGGCAATGACGAACGCGACCTGCCTGCCGGGGCCGTATTCGAAATGCGCACACCCGGCGGGGGGGGCTGGGGATAGCCTGTCAGGATGCCGTGCGACATTGTAACAATGCATGCATGGTATGGCGATCTGGGCTATGGTCACACAGCAGTGGCGGGGATTGAAAGCAATTGATGAGCGGTCTTGTTTCGACGTTCCGGCATCTGGTGGCCTATGCGCGCACCGGATGGCCACCAGACCACGTGATCCCGGCGCGCGTTCTGGCCGAGATTGACCGGCGCGAGGCAGCCGCCGAACACACGATCGGGTGGGTGCAACTGGCCTTTGTGTCGTTCTTTGTGCTGCTGTATTCGCTGGCCCCGCGCGCCGAGGGCAGCGCCGGGAACAACTTCGTCCCCCTGATTCTTGCCGCCTATTTCATTTTCACGGTGTTTCGGGTGGCGCTGTCGTACCGCATCACGATCCCGTCTTGGTTCCTTGTGATTTCGATGATTGTCGATGTTGCGCTTCTGTGCGGGTTGATCTTTTCCTTTCACATCCAATATGCGCAGCCGGCGGCGTTCTACCTCAAGGCGCCGACGATGATCTATTTGTTCATCTTCATCAGCCTCAGGGTGTTGCGGTTTGATCCGCGCTATGTGCTGACATCGGGAGCAGTGGCGGTGGGCGGTTGGGTTGCGATGGTGGCATACGCCCTGACCTCTGACATGGGCGAAATGGCGATCACGCGCAATTATGTGGAATATCTGACATCGAACATGATCCTGATCGGGGCCGAGATTGACAAGGTTCTGACGCTGGTGGGCGTCACGCTGATCTTGTCATTCGCGCAGTTTCGCGCGCGCAAGGTGTTGCTGGACGCGATCCAAAGCCATTCGGCGGCAGATGACCTGAGCCAATTCTTCGCGCCCGAGGTGGCGGACCTCATCACACAATCGGCCGACTTGCCGGGGGCTGGCAAGCCCGAAACCCGCGTCGCGGCGATCATGTTCGTGGACGTGCGGGGGTTCACGCGTACCGCACGGGGCATGGCGCCGGAAAAGGTGATGGAGGTACTGGCCTGCTATCAGGATATCGCGCTGCGTGAAATCGAGGTGCATGGCGGGCGCGTGGACAAGTTCATGGGTGACGGGATTCTGGCAACCTTTGGCGCGGTGCATGCCAATGCCACGCACGCGGCTGACGGGTTGCGCGCGGCGGTGGCGGTGATTGCGGCACTGGACAGTGCGATCGAAAAATTTGGCGTCTTGGGCTGGCCCGTGCCGTTCAATACGGGCGCATCGGTGGTGGCGGGCGAGGTGACGGTGGGCGTGGTCGGCGCACAGGGCCGATTTGAATTTACGGTGATCGGCAATGCGGTCAACCTTGCGGCCAAGCTGGAAGCGGCAAACAAGGTGCAGGGCACGCGTATCCTGACGGACGGGGCGACATTCACGCTGGCGCAAGAACAGGGTTATGCGGGTCTTGCGCCACCTTTGCGGCGCGATGTTGCAATCGCAGGGCTTTTGCAGTCAGTTGACCTTGTGGCGCTTGCATAAGGACAGACCCGTGGCGGCAATCCCGGATACCCCTGCCGCGCGCCCTTGGCCAATCAGTGCGACGCAGTTGCGGCTGTGGTCGGGACTGATCTTGTTCGCCTTTGCGACCACGCATTTCATCAACCATGCCTTTGGTCTGGTGTCGGTTGACCTGATGGAGGCGGGGCAGGCGGTGCGCACGACACTGACGCGCAATCCGGTTGGCACGGCCATTCTGGTGCTGGCGGCGGCGGTGCATTTCGCGTTGGGCGTGGCAAAGTTTCTGAAAGCACGGACATGGCGGCAGGGCTTTCGCAGCAGTGTGCAGTTGTTGTTCGGCCTTCTGATCCCGATCCTGCTGATCCGGCATGTGCTGGGCACGCGCGGGGTGCATGCGTTTTTCGGCATCGAGGTCGATTACGAGTATGCCTTGTGGGCGATGTGGCCGAATGAAGCGTTGGGGCAGGCGATCCTGATGATGCTGGTCTGGGTGCATGGCTGCATCGGGCTGCATCAATGGCTGCTGGGCAAGGCGTGGTACCGGGATACGCTGTGGCTGTGGTACGGGCTTGCGGTGCTGATCCCGGCGTTAAGCTATGCGGGGTTTGTCGCGGCGAGCCGGGCGCAAGCGTTGGCGGGGACCTATCGCAACCCGTTCACGGCAGATCAGTATGCGACGATCCAATATGCCTTTGGCGTATCGAAGAACGCGTATTACGGCATTCTGATTGTGGCCGTCGGCCTGTGGGCCATGCTGCTGCTGCGCGACCGGTTGCGCCCGAAAATTGCGGTGACCTATGCCAACGGACCGACGGTTTTTGCGCAGCGCGGCATGAGCCTGCTGGAGGTCAGCCGCGCAAACCGGGTGCCACACGCGTCGGTCTGCGGCGGGCGGGCGCGCTGTTCGACCTGTCGGGTGCGGGTGATGCAGGGGCTGGATGCGCAGCCGATCGCATCCGAGACGGAATTGCAGGTGCTGCGGCGGATCGGATCGCCCGCGAATGTGCGGCTGGCGTGCCAGTTGCATCCGGCAGCGGGCCTGACGGTATCGACGCTGTTGCCTGCGAATATCGACGGGCGGCAACACGGGCAGATCGACAAATACCAGTGGGGGGTGGAACAGGAGGTGACGATCCTATTTTGCGATCTGCGCGGGTTCACCAAAATGTCGGAGGGGCGGTTGTCCTTTGATGTGGTGTTCATCCTGAACCAGTTTCTGGGCCGGATGGCCGAGGCGATTGAAGATACCGGCGGGTTTGTGGACAAGTTCATGGGCGACGGCATCATGGCGATCTTCGGGATGGACGCACCGGCAGAGGTGGGGGCGCAGCGCGCGATTGCAGCGGCGCGCGCGATGGGCGGTGTGCTGGACGGGCTGAACCAGAGCCTGCGCGAAGAACTGCCGACGCCATTGTCGATGGGGATCGGGCTGCATACGGGGCCGGTGATCCTGGGGCGGATCGGGGCGGTGCAACGGGCGGTGGGCGCGGCCCCGCTGACGGCGCTGGGCGAGACGGTGAATGTGGCCAGCAGGCTGGAAAGCAAGACCAAGGACCTGGGTGTGCAGGTGGCGGTGTCGGCGGTGACGATAGCGGCGGCGGGCTGGATTCCGGGGGACAGAATTGTGCGGCAGGCGGTGGAGATCCGAGGGCTCAGCGCGCCGATCGAGGTTTACGCGGCGGGGCGGGCGACGGATTTGCCGGAAAATTGACGGCTGTCAATTTTCAGGTTTTGACAATTATATCAGTAGCTTAATTTTTTTTCAGCCTGTCGCATTAAGACATTTGAAACATTCCGTGATCGCTGTCCATGCGCGACAGAGACACCTGCAGAACGGACAAGAAGCGCGCAATGAATGTGTTATCTGACAGGCGCGGGTCGGCGGTTGGATCGCCGAAATCTTGAGCGAAGGCGCGGCAGATGCGCAGGTTTACCGGGGTGATGAAACCCTTGGCCAAGGCACCTGCGCTGCGGATCAGATAGGCGTCGGCGATCATTTGTGCGGCACCATAGCCGTGCAAGGCATCGGGCGGCAGGCCATGTCTGCGGGCAAAGGCGGCGGGGTCGAACCGGCACAGAAGGGCGGTGCAATCGGCGCTGGCGATGGCAGACCACAGCGCGGGGGGCCATTGGCGGGGCAGGACGCGGGCGACGATATGGGCGCGGAACTGGGTGGCAAGGAAGGCGGCATAGGGTTGGGCGGACGGGATGCGGCCTTGCAGTGCATAGGCGGCATCAAGGCCCGCATCGGGGGGCACGTCTTGCAGCAGGACGGTATCAAACCGGGCACTGTCATGCGTGGCGGTGACGATACGGAAGGCGGGCGGGAAGGCGGCGAGCGAGGGGATGGCGATATCGGTATAGGCGCCGTGCCGCGTGGTGGCGTTGACGTGCATGTGCCCGCCCGCGTGCCAGTGCAGGCCGGTGGCGGCAAGGGCCTTGGCAACTTGCAATGATGGCGTGCGCCGGGTGATGGCGGTGGGGCCGAACAGGGCCGGTTCAGACGCGGCAATATCCTGAAACGCATCAAGCGTGGGGTAATGCGACACGGTCACCAGCGTCTTTTGCGCGGCGTGGGCACGGGCGACAACACGCGTGATCCATGGCAGCAAGAACGGTTTCACGCGCAAAACGGCGTTCCATCCGGCATCGGACGGATCGAGAAAGGCCTTCTTGCGGGTGGGATCGGTGCGGCCCGCGCGGGGTTCGAACACATTGGCGTCGAGCATCAATATCCACAGGCCCTGTTCGGGTTCGACCAGATATGACGCATCCATCAGGCGGTGCGTGATCGTGCCATCGGCGGCGGTGGCATCATAGCGGCGGTCATCGGGCGCATCCGACGGGCCGAAGGGGCTTTCCCAATGCAGATCGCCCGGCCCGCGAAACAGGCCAAAGCGCGCCATCGGCAGCAGGGCTGCGGGCAGGCCCGCGCAGCGCATGGCGGGGGTGATGATGGCATCGGGGGACAGGGCGGGGTCGCTGGTGACAAGGGCCGTGCTATCGGGGCCGGTCACAAGCCGGGTGGCGACATGTTTGCCGTGGGGGCCGTAGATATCGTGATTGCCGGGGATCGCGTAGAAGCGAATGCTATGGGTATTGGTGTAGTTGTGCAGGAGCAGTGCCAGACGCCGGGTGTTTTCGGCCTGCCCGTCATCGGTGTAATCGCCTGCAAGGATGATATGGCGGATGCCTGCAGCGATGATTTGGTTGATGGCCACAGTCAGGGCCGCGGCGGTTTCGTTGACGACGCGGGGGCCGGTTTCGGTATCATGCCAACTGCGCAAGGCGAGGCGTTCGCCGTTGATAGTGACGCCTGCACTGCCGAAATCGCCGCGCGGATCGTGAAAATGGGCATCGGCGATGATTGCGACCCGGTGGGGCATCGGGCGGATCAGCCCGGTTTACGATACAGGAAGTATCGGTCGCCTTCGATGCCTTGCGGCAGGGGTAACGCGGTCAGCTCCGGGTGGTCCAGCGGCAGGCCGCTGATGGCGATGCCACCGGGGGCGAGCAGGGATACGGCAAGCTGTGGCAACCATGTGAGGGTTTGGGCATCGCGGTCAGGATAGCCGGTCCCAATATCGGCATGCACCATGGCCGCCCCATGGCCTGCAAAGGCGGGCGCGGTTTCGGCAATCTCGCCCAGCACCAGATCGGTAGGCGCGGGCGTGGAGGAGGCATGTGCCGCAAGCGTACGGTCAAAGGCCACGATGCGGCGGTCGGGGAACAGTTCGCGCAAGTGGCTATAGGTGCGCCCGTTGCCAAGGCCGACCTCGAAAATCGCACCGGTGGCGGGCAGGGCCCGCGCCGATGCCAGATGGTTCAGGATATCGCGCTGGGCGGTCAGGCGGCGGATGACACTGTCAAGGCGGCTCATAAGTGGCCTTTCAGGCTTTGACGATATGATCGCCGTGAATGCCGTTGCGGGCAAAGACATTGCGCGTGTCAATGATCAGGGGCGACCAGCGCGCGATGGCGGCGTAATCGATACTATCATGGTCGGTGGAGATGAGGATGGCATCGTAGGCGCGGATATTGCCTTCGGTCAGGGGCACCGAGGCGCGGCCCTTCAGCGCGCCATAGGCGCGGGTTTGTGGAATCTCGGGCACATGCGGGTCATGAAACGCGGCCTGCCCGCCGCGTTCCTCGATCAGTTCGATCAGTTTCAGGGACGGGCTTTCGCGGATGTCGGGGACGTTTTTCTTGTAGGCGAGACCGATGATCAGGATGCGCGACCGGCTAAGTGCGCGGCCATGGTGCCGGTCCAGCGCCTCGGCCAGGCGCGAGACGATATGGCGGGGCATGGCGGAGTTGATCTCGCCCGCGAGTTCGATGAACCGGGTGGACAGGTCGTATTCGCGGGACTTCCACGTCAGGTAAAACGGATCAATCGGGATGCAGTGGCCGCCCAGACCGGGGCCGGGGTAAAAGGGCATGAAGCCGAAAGGTTTGGTTTTCGCGGCGTCGATTACTTCCCAGATATCAACGCCCATCGCCTCGTAGATCACCTTGAGTTCGTTGACCAAGGCGATGTTGACGGCGCGAAACACGTTTTCGGTCAGTTTCACGGCTTCGGCGGTGGCGTTGGAGGATACGGGGACGGTTGTTTTGACGACGGCCCCGTAGAAGGCCTGCATCAACGCGCCAGCCTGC
>JANNKX010000207.1:0-4475 GCA_031396505.1 Rhodobacterales bacterium | reverse complement strand
CAAAGACCGTGACGCCGCGATTGCAGTTCTTCGCGAGGCAGCATCCCTCGGGATCAACCACATCGACACGGCCGACTTCTACGGTCCACATGTCGCCAACCGGCTGATCCATGAGGCACTTGCGCCTTATGCTGATGACCTCGTCATCGTCACCAAGATCGGCTTTTCGCGCGGCGATGACGCGTCGTGGCTTCCGGCATTTAAGGCGGAAGAGCTGACCCGCGCCGTGCATGACAACCTCGAAAACCTTGGGCGTGTCACCCTCGATATCGTTAATCTGCGCTGTGGCGGAGCAGACGGGCCGACCGATGGCCCAATTGCAGAACATTTGGACGTGCTGGCCGATCTGCAACGGCAGGGGCTGGTCAAACATATCGGGCTTAGCAATGTGACGGCGGCGCAATATGCTGAAGGGTCTGCAATAGTCAAAATCGTCTGCGTGCAGAATCATTACAATCTTGCGCACCGCGGCGATGATGACCTGATTGATCACCTTGCCGCAACAAGTGTCGCCTACGTTCCGTTCTTTCCGCTGGGCGGATTTTCACCCCTGCAATCGACTGCGCTGTCGGATGTTGCGACGGGCATAGGGGCGACGCCCATGCAGGTGGCGCTGGCGTGGCTTTTGCAAAGATCGCCGAATATCCTGCTTATCCCGGGCACGTCATCAGTCGCCCACCTGCGTGAAAATGCAGATGCGGCGAACCTCCAGCTTTCAGAAGGCATGATCGCGGCACTTGATGCGATTGCCGCGCGATGAGGTCATCCGCATAGGGGGTTATCGCCTTTGGTCGCAGGATCTTGACTGGATGAGGCAGCTTGCTGCTGCCTCATCCAATTGCAAGTGGGAGGAACCCCCGATCCTCCAGACGGCTACAAGGCTAAACTCAGCTTCTGTCTTGACAGGCCGATCGGTTTGCACAATTGCTCGCTTCGAGGCTATCGTGGTCGGTCGGTTCAGATTGCATCAAGTGCGGCCACTACCTTGATTTCTACAACTGCGCCTTCCCTGCGCAGCCCTGCGACTTCTACGGCGGTCCATGCAGGAAACGGCTCCAAAACAAATTCCGAACGCACCACACAGAACAGGTCGAAGTGATCGCGCAGGCCGACGTGGTAGGTCGTCATTTCGACAACCGAGCCAAGGTCCAGTCCGGCCTCGCGTAGAACAGCACCAATGTTTTCAAAAGCCTGCCGGAACTGATCTTCCAAACTGTCTGGCATGGTGCCGTCCGGGCTGCCACCGGTCATGCCTGTCACAAATACATGGTTACCGGAAATGATCCCCGGCGAAAGTTTGATTCGGTCAGCGAATGTCCGTGATCCGGGTGGATAGAGTGCCTTTTTCGTCATCTTCCCTCGATAACTCTGCCGAAGTGCCAGAATGGCTGAGCGGCTCCACACTCATCAAGGTCCACTCTGTCCCACATATCAGACCAGATTCACACCGCATTGCTGCCGACCGTCGCAACGGTTGCGTCTTTCAACTACATTGCATCGGCAGAACGCATTGAAGGCGGCTTTTGGAAGGAAGGACGCTGCTGTGTCAGGCCACAACCCCTCCTAACGGCGTTTGCGATTGTTCGTCGTGTTTCGACGCCCTAATATGTCATCTGTCTGTCGCGATTCCATTGGGTTTTCAACCTTCTGTTTGCGAAACTGGCCAGCCTTCCAAGGCGCAACTGGCGATTTTCAAAACGCTTTGCCTCTCCAACCCATCGCGCGCCAGTACTGACATTCCTTGTATCATGGCGACGACCATTGCCGCCAAGTTCGTGGCCGACGCCGTTTCTGGCAAAACTCCGATGGCGATATCCCGGTCGATGCGCCCTTTCAAACGCTCCATGATATCGCGTCTTATGTCCGCAACGGCCTTCTGGACGTCCCTCGAGTCCGTCGATCCGCTGGCCGTCGCGCTGGCCAAGAGGCAGCCGCGCGGGGTCGTCTCGCCGGTGAAGGCGTGTGCTGCTAAGGTAAGCATTTCGCTGACGGCATCCCGCGCCGTTGCGGCCTGATCCAGCGATTGCTGCAAGTCATCCGGCGATCCGGCATATAAGCGCATCGCTTCCAGAAACAGCCGCCTCTTGTCACCAAACGCGGCGTAGATGCTGGGTGCTGTCACACCCATCGCCGCCGTCAGGTCGCTGATCGACGTTGTCTCATAGCCATGCTGCCAGAAGGTTAGCATGGCCTGCTGCAACGCAGCTTGCCGATCAAATGACAGCGGGCGACCGGGCTTTCTCGGCATGGGAATGTTATTATACATAGTGATCACTATTAAATAGGTTGACGTGATTAAGCAAGATCTCTAGGTAAACCATATCGACCGTTATGAAATAGGAAACTCCATGTCTCTCACAAACTTCCGCACGCTTGGCCGGTCCGGCCTTGTGGTCAGCCCGCTCGCGCTTGGCACCATGACGTTCGGCCCGGGAGGGTGGAACGCAGACGACACAACCGCGCGTGCGATTTTCGATGCCTACCGGGGGGCTGGCGGAAATTTCGTCGATACTGCCGATATCTATGCGGGTGGCGAAAGCGAAGTTCTGGTTGGCAAGTTCGTCAAGGAAACCAAATCCCGCGACGAGATCGTGCTTGCCACAAAGTTTGGCTTCAACGGCTCTGCCAGTCCGCTAAGTGAAACACAGGCGGGTGCAGGCAATCCAAATGCTGGGGGCGCGGGGACCAAGAACATACTTCGCGCACTTGATGCCTCGCTGAAACGTCTTGGGACCGACTATATCGACTTGTATTGGATGCATATCTGGGATGGCGTCACCCCGGTCGAGGAAATCCTGCAGACCCTTGGCGACCTCGTTCGCGCAGGCAAAATCCGCTACTTCGCCTTTTCCGACATGCCTGCTTGGCTGGCGATGAAGGCCGCCACTATTGCGTCCGAGCGGCGCATTCCCGGACCCATCGCCATGCAGCTGGAATACTCGCTGGTCGCCCGCGACGTGGAAGCCGAGCATTTTCCGGCAGCACGCGAAGCCGGGATGGGCATCATGCCGTGGAGCCCGCTGGCAGGTGGGTTCCTGACCGGCAAGTACAAGCGTGGGGACACCGGCAACACCGGCCGGCTGAGTGGTGCCAACCCGTTTGGCGACAGCAAATTCACCGACCGGAATTGGGACATACTCGATGTGCTGACCTCCGTCGCGAAGGAACTTGATCGCCCCACAGCACAGGTTGCCCTTGCCTGGACAATGGCCCGCCCCGACGTCACCTCCACCCTGATCGGAGCCAGCAGCCTGTCCCAGCTCGCCAGCAACATCGCGGCATCTGAAATCACCCTCAGCCCTGACCACATGGCGCAACTTGATGCGGCCAGCGCCCCCGCCATGGGGTTTTCCGCCTCGCTGACACAGCCGATGATCCGCCGCATGATCTTTGGCGGCCATGGGGTGATGGGCTGGCAGGAATAGATCAGTTGAGAAACTCCGACCAACTGCGGATCAAAGCGACACTTGTGCTGCGTTGATCCGCAGATTTAAGTTTGCCAAACAGAAAAACCGCCCAACTCATGACTGGCAACCAAAAGATTAAACTCTCCGCAAATACCTGACGGATGTTTAGCCCCAATCTATAGTTCTGTTCTGGTCGGCGATTGGTTGCATTGAACAGGGTATGTTGAAACGTATTTCAAGCTTTCATGGTTCGGCCCCGGGTCAAGTTCATATGCCCAAATCGAGTTTACGTCCCATTTTCCAGTCGACACCGCCACTCGCTCGGGCAACTCCTAAAACGTTCAATCCTTTGCGTTTCTCCAAAGTCCTGGACCAAGGCACCAATTGGAACCCCAACCCGTTTTCGATCATCGCAAAGCGGCCCGAAGCAAGGCTCAACCGCTTGCGGTAAATGCCTTTGACCTGCCCGCCGCTTTCAGACTTTATATATGATCGCTTGAATTCAAGCGAAACGCTCGCTGCGACACGGGTCAGCTCGTTCTGTCGTAGGGTGTTCAGAAGGTTTCGCTGAAACGTCACCTGCGCGCCCTGTCGCGTTGCCAGCCCCTGATCAACATGATGATCAACCCGCGCGGCAAGAGCCCGCCTGACCTCTCCCCCGAACCCGCCGTTGGACAGCGGCATTGGGTTCCGCTCGACGAGGCGATAATCCAGCCATGTTGCCCCATCCGCCGATACCTGGGCTTTCAAATCGAAGTCCGACCGCGTTGTCAGCACCAGTGTCGGACGAGCCTCGTTTGCCCCACCAAATCGTCGCAGTTCGACGATGCCTCCAAGCGGCGGGGCGCGATCGAAAGCCTCGATGCCCTGCAGTCGGACGTGATGGGCACGACCGTCGATGCCGTCGATGATGGCGTAGGCTTCGCCCGTCAGTTCATCCTGCAAACCTTTGCCGACAAGCCGACCGATGATTGTGGTCGCTGCCTCGGTCTCACCGAATGCAAAGTCGACCACACCGCGTTCCTCGCCTCTTGAAGCAAAGGCCTGGTGCATGGTCATGATGATATC
>JANNKX010000204.1:0-8010 GCA_031396505.1 Rhodobacterales bacterium | reverse complement strand
CCGGGGCCCCAAAGGCCCCGGCACATCACAAAGGAACACGCCGATGACCCGCGACACCTCTCCGCTCTTTCAGCCGATCCGCTTTGGCGCGATCGAGGCGCCCAACCGCGTCGTGATGGCCCCGCTGACCCGCACCCGCGCCAATGCGGGCGACGCGGTGCATGCGTTGCAGGCCGAGTATTATGCCCAGCGGGCGACGGCGGGTCTGATCGTATCGGAGGCCACGCAAATATCGGCGCAGGGCAAGGGCTATGCCGGGGCACCGGGCATCCACAGTCAGGCGCAGATTGAGGGTTGGCGTGGTGTGACGCAGGCCGTTCATGCGGCGGGTGGGCGCATTGTGCTGCAACTTTGGTATGTGGGCCGGGTTTCGCACCCGTCGTTGCAACCGGGCGGCGCGCTGCCCGTGGCCCCGTCGGCGATCGGTTTTGAAGGGCACGCCCACACCTATGACGGCCCGCAGGATTTCATGGTGCCGCGCGCGCTGGAGACGGTCGAGCTGCCGGGTATTGTGGCCGACCATGCGCAAGCCGCAAGCAACGCCAAGGCGGCAGGGTTCGACGGGGTCGAGATCCATTCCGCCAACGCCTATCTGCTGGACCAGTTCCTGCGCGACGGCACAAATCACCGCACCGATGCTTATGGCGGATCGGTGGAAAACCGCGCCCGCCTGATATTGGAAGTGACTGATGTGGTCATGGCCGTCTGGGGGGCGGACCGCGTGGGCATCCGCCTGTCGCCGTCGTTGACCATCAACGGGATGAGCGACAGCAACCCCGCCGCCACATTCGTACATGTCGCAACCGAGCTTGGCCGTCGCAAGCTGGCCTACATTCATGTGGTCGAGCCGAAAGACCCGCGCGGTGACCCGATGGACCGGCTGGTTGACCCGATCCTCGTGCGCCGGGCGTTTGGCGGGCCCTATATCGGCAATTCGGGCTATGATGCGGCGCGCGCGCTGGACGGGCTGGCCAGCGGTCGGCTGGACGCCGTATCCTTCGGTCGCGCGTTCATCGCCAACCCCGACCTGCCGCGGCGGCCTGGCCCTGAACCCGCTGAACCCGGCGCGTCTTTATGGTGGCGGGGCGGATGGGTATACGGATTATCCATTCCACGCCTGACGCGCAAACGAACTGCAACACGCCTCGCCCCCGCAAAGGGGCGGAGCGTGTTGCATGCAATCGGGTGGTTATTCATGCGCCTGAAGTATGGATCATATGTGATTCTAATAAATTATCGGCTTTTGGAGTATCAGCTACCCTCTCCTTATTGCAACTAGCATCCCCGCCATTCCACCCGAAAAGGTCCTGCCATGTCCGCCGCAGTCATATCCGCCCCACGCCTATCCGATGAACAACGCCGTCTGGCGAGTGGCATCGCGATCGGCCTTGCCGCCGCCTCGATCGGGGCGCTTTACGTGGTCTTTGCCCGCTGGGGCATCCAGCATGGGGCGGCATCCACCGACCTGACCGCCCTGCGGTTCGGGGTGGCGGGTCTGGTGCTGTTGCCCTATCTTGCCGCCCGCCTGCGCGCCGACCCTGCCGTGCTGACCTCGACATGGAAGGTCTGGCTGGGTGTTTGCGCCTTTGCCGGAACCCCATTTGGCCTGTTGATGTTTGGCGCGTTGCAGCACGCCCCGGCCAGCCATGCCGCCGTCTTTCCCTTTGCCGCGATGAGCATGATGGGCATGATCCTGTCGGCCATGGTACTGGGCGATCGGCTGACACTGCGCAAGATGACCGGCATTGGTGTGGTCCTTGGCGGGCTTGTCCTGAATCGGGCATCCGCACCGATAGCTTTACCGCCGCGGGCCTGATCGGGGACGCGATGTTCGTGCTGGCAGGCACGCTTTGGGCCAGCTCTGGCATCCTGTTGCGCCGTCATCGGCTGGACCCGCTGCTGGCCACCGCTGTCATCGCGGTGTCCGCGCTGGCGACCTTCGTGCCGGTGTATCTGTGGCAGACGGGCGGCGCGGGTTTGCTGGTGCTGGACCCCACCGTGCTGGTGGTCGAGGCGGTGGTGCAGGGCCTGATTGCAGGCACCGGAACGCTGTTTACCTATGCCAAGATGGTCGCCATCCTTGGACCGTCGCGCGCGGCGATCTTTCCCGCCCTTGCCCCCGGCCTTGCCGCCTTGCTGGCTTGGCCCGTGCTGGGCCTGATCCCCGGTAACGTCGAACTTATGGGCCTTGCGACGGTGATTGCGGGCCTGCTTTGGGCGGTCACTGGCCATAGCCGTTGATCCGATAACCTGAAAGGACCATCATCATGCTGACCGTATATGCGTTTTCCACCCCGAATTCTGTCAAGGTGCCGATTGCACTGGAAGAGCTGGGCTTGCCCTACGCGCTGCGGGCCGTGAACATTCGCAAGGGGGTGCAGAAATTGCCGGAATATCTGGCGCTGAATGCCAATGCCAAGGTGCCGCTTCTGATTGACGGCGATCTGGTGTTGCCGGAATCCGGCGCGATCCTTGTGCATCTGGCCGAGAAAGCCGGGCGTCTGCTGCCGACAGAGCCCATGGCCCGCGCGCGCACCTTCGAATGGTTGTTCGTGCAACTGTCCGGCACCGGGCCTGCGTTCGGTCAATCGGGTTACTGGCAGAAACTGGCGTCCGACCGCGTGGAGCCCGCCATCGCGCGCTATCAGGGCGAGGCCGACCGGTTGACCGACCTGATCGAGGCCCATCTTGGCCGCAACCAGTGGTTTGCCGGTGACGCCTATACCATCGCCGACATTGCCCATTTCGGCTGGTTCTGGCGGCGCGAGTTTGCGGGCGTGTCGTTCGAAAACCGCCCCAACCTTACCCGCTGGTATGCGGCAATGGAGGCCCGCCCCGCCGTGCAGCGCGGTATTGCCGCCACAACGGCCCTTGTCGACATTCAATCCGCCTGCGGCGGAATACAGGTTTGATCCATCGCCACAAACCCGCACCCGGACGCGTCTGCCGGTCGCCCGTCAGGTTGCCATCGTGATCTATTCGAACGTCACGACCGACGCCCAAAGCCGTGCCAATCGCGCCTTCGGCTTTGCCGCCGCGCTGATGACGGCGGGCGACGATGTGGCCATCGTCTTTGAAGGTGGCGGCAGCGTCACGCTGGCCGCCGTGCTGGACCCCAAGCATGATCTGCATCGCCTCTGGAAAAAGGTCGCCCCGACCCTGCGCGCCCTGCCGGGCGAAGGTCGCGAGATCATCACTTTTTTGAACGGGAGACTTCCATGACGATGCGCGCTATGCCCGCCTGCCCTGTGCTGTCGGCATTGGGGTCAGTTTTCATTGACCTTGATGATCGTGCTACCTGACCCCTCCCGAATGCCCAGCGTCTGGATCTTCCGATAAAGCGTTGGGCGCGATATGCCCAGTGCGACGGCGGCCTTGCTGATGTTGCCGTGGTGTTGGATCAGGGAATTTTCGATCAGCATGACTTCGGCATGTTTCAGCGAAGTGCTTGCGGCAAGGCGGCGGTCCGTTCCGGGATCGCTCTCGACAACGGGGCCTTTGAGGACATCCGGCGCGGTGATTTCGCGGGGAAGGTCCGATATCTGGATATGTCGGGATTTTGCCAGATAATGCAGGCCGGAAATCACGTTGCGCAATTCGCGTACATTTCCGGGCCAGGGATGGGCCATGAGCGCGTTCTCGACATCCGATCCGAAAATGAGGCGGTCACGCCCGTTTTTCGCGCTGAATTGACGGTTGCAATACTCGGCGATCAACAGAATGTCTTCGCCACGTTCGCGCAGCGGCGGGATGGTCAGGATGACCGTGCTGAGCCGATAGAACAGGTCGCGGCGGAATCTGCCTGCAGCGACCTCGTCCAGCAGGATCCGGTTGGTCAGCGATACGACACGCAGGGAAGGGGCAGAATCATCGGGGCTGTGCAGACTGGTCATCCGCTCCTCAAGCACCCGCAGCAAAAAGGGTTGCATGTCGGCTGGCAGTTCGCCGATCTCGTCGAGATAGAGTGGCCGTGAGGACCCTTGATCCACGGGGATCATCAGGTCGTTGCGAAACATTTCCGGTGTCATCGCGCCACAGTTGATCGCGTTGAACGGTTGGGCGTCACCTGCGTTCATCTGCGAATGTATCAGGCGCGCAAACAATTCCTTGCCGACGCCTGTCTGGCCTTCGATCAGTGTCGGGGTATCGGCGCTGGCCATGCGGCTGGCGGTATCGAGGGCCTCAAGGATAATGTCACTTTTGCCAATGATCCTGAGGTCAGTCCCTTGAATGGTCACACCCGGTAAAGGCGGTTCTCCAACGGGCTTGGTCCGATATCCCGATAGTGCGGCGGACCTGAAGCCCAGAGCCGCGCCGCGAACTTCGCCATCAATACTGATCAGCTGAATATCGTTGCAGGCGTGCTCGGCAGGCAAGGATTGCAGGATGTTTTCTTCGGTCAGCCCGTCGCGCAGGTTCAGGAAGCGTTTTCCAAGGCCCAATGGCTGATCCGAGCCATCAACACTTAAACCCGAGTTGCGGTTGAAGATCAGTCGGCCATAGCGATCAAGGATCGCCAGACCATCGCAGGCATCGGCCCGGCGGATTGGCACCTTGCCAACTATTGCCTCCATCAGACGCATGTTGAGCAGCGCCTGTTCATGCTCCAGCGCGATTTCGATGTCGCGTGCAACTGTGGCGGCAAAAGCGGCGTTGTGTTTTTGAAAGATGCGCGTCAGCCCGGAAAGATTGATGACCCCGATGATGCCGCGATCAATCGGATCACGAATGGGGGCGGCGGCGCAGCTCCAAGCTTTCATGCCCTCGCAGAAATGTTCTTCTCCATGAACGTAGACAGGCTCACCAGCCCACAAGGCCGTGCCGATGCCATTGGTGCCCGAGGCATGTTCGCTCCACAACCCGCCGACGCTGAGATTGATCTTGCTGGCTTTGGACAGAGTTGAATTGTCCCCGACAGTTTCGAGGATGACGCCGTCCGCGTCCGTCAGGATCAGCATCGCTTCGGCACCCGCCAGCAGATCGCCGATCTGCATCATTGATGCCCGCGTTGCCCGGCGCAGTTCTGCGTGGTTATAGGTCGACTTGGTGATCGGCGCATTGCGCTCCATCGAAGGTGCAGCAAACTGGTCGGGCTTTACACCTGTCGTATTACTGCGGACCCACGACTGGTAAATGACTGATCGCACACCAGTCAACGGAAGACTTGGTGCGTTTCTGTTGGCCAGAAATCTGTGCCACGCCTTTGAGGTTTCCTGCGGATCGATGTCGAAAAAATCAAATCCGGGACGGGATTTGGTGGATGTCGCGCGTAAGTCTGAACTCGTCATTAAATCCCCTCCCTTGGATTTAACTTTCGCAGTCATGCCGACGATGCGTTCGCCTGTGGCCTTTTTTGTCCTTCCCAAATTCTGCAAAGGGAATCTTCGCGTCAGGCGATCTGCAGTCGCATTTTTATGTCTTGCGCGAGATCGTCTTCGGAATAGCTGCGGTTCACCGGGCGGTTTGCCAGATCGGCGATCTTGTCGTGGATTTCGCGATCAACGGGCGTGAAGAACCCATTTTCCGTGGTGGCGATGATAAACTGTACTTCACCGTTCACGCGTCTCAGTTGCCCCAGAAAATGCATCTGTATGCCGGAACCGGTGTCGGCGATCACCACGCGACCATTTGTGCTGATGCGCAGGTAGGGCACCGGGACATCTGCCAGACGCGGGCGGGCCTGATCCACGAAGATAAGACCGCTGGCTTTTGGTGAGGCCGCATCCTTTTTCGCCTTGTCAGCTGAATACTTACCGCCGCTCAGCGTGTCGGCAAGTTTTTCGATCGTGCCCCAATTCCGTTGAAGATGCTGCTTGGCCTGCTGATCTTCAGGTCGCGGTCCGCTTTTCTTTGAGATGATGTCCACGTACGTACTCCCCGACCTTTGTTGCAGTGTCGAAATGCCGCACACATCGAACCTAGCACAATTTTCTGATTCTACCGCAATTCGCGGCCGTGTGTCGCCTCGCCGTTACATTTGTAACGAAACATTACACTGCTGCATGATGTTGACTTAACTGTGCCGGACGACAGGGGCGGGCTTGGCGCGGGTTTCCACCTGGGCACCCATCCTGCCTTCGCTGATCCAGCGTGCGGCCAGAACGAACGCACCAGTGGCGAATTCGCGCCCGTGGGCTGCGATCATCTCTTCGCCGATCAGGGCAATGCGTTGAAAGAACGCATCTTTGCTGCGTTCTTCCTCGGTCAGTTCGGTCTGAGATTGGTTTGCCATGATGGTGCCTTTCAAGATTTGAACATGCTGTCGGGAAATTCCACCAGTGCCGCAGAGCCGTCGGCCCCGGCAACCGCCAGAAACTTCCCGTCGTTCGACCACACGAGGGCGTTGATTGCGGCGCCGGTGTCTTCGCGGAGCAGAATCTCTGAGGGTCGGCCAATTTCCGCCAAACTGAGCAGGCCATTAGCATAGCCGACGGCGACCAGGTTGCGCGTGGGGCAGGTGGCGACCGCGTTGATGATGACGAGGCCGGCCTTGCCCGACAGGAGGTTGGTCTGGTCCGCGAGCCGCCATGCCGCGACCCGGAATGCGCCAGCCGCGACGATGGTGTTCGTCGGACCACCAAAGGCGAGGCTCTGGACCGGGGCGGGGAAGTTGCCGTGGACAGAAAGAATGCCGGTTTCGACGTTCATCACGCAGAACCCGTCGTCACCCAGATAGATCGCCAGCCACGCCCCATCGCTGCGCCATTGGATGCCCATCGGCGCGCCGGGGATGGGCGTATGGTGTGGCGTGCCATCAAGGGCATCCATGACCCAGAGCGACAATCCAATTTCGTCCGCGACGGCCAGCATCCGACCATCATGCGAAAAACTTAACGCCGTGGCGGGCGCAGGGGCGGGTAGGCGGCGTATCGGCCCACCCGCTGCGGTGGTGACGTACGTCGCGCCACCGCTGAGATAGGAGAGGGTTTTTCCATCGGGTGTGAAAGACAGGGCGTCGATGGCGGCTGCGGCCTTGGCCGGCAGATGCACCGCGATACCGCCGGGGGTCAGCGTATTGATCCGGCCATCCACCTTAGCAAAGGCAAAGTTTGCGGGGCCATGCGGTACGACAGCCGCGCTGCGCCCAACGGTAAAATCGGCGGACTTGAGCGGCGCGACGGAACCGGAGCGCGGCGCAATCGTGAGGCGCGCGGTGTCCACTGCGCGGCGAATGCGAGAGTCAGGCGATTCCTTGTCAGCCACCGCCGCAAGATAAACGGTGCCATCCGCGCACGAAAACGCGACAGCACTGCTGGTGCCGTTGAAGGTGATCCCCGTGGCCGGGGATGCCAGCATCCATTCGCGGGCAATCAGATCGAAAAGCTGTAGATGCGCGCGTTCGTCTTTCATCGTGATCCCCATCTTGTCCGCCATCAATCCGTCACGACTGGCAAAGTGCTGCGATGTCCGCGTTGATCTTTACCATCAGGCCTTCCATTTTTTCGATCTCGTTTTCGGCGGCGCGCAAGGCGTGCCGCAGGATCGCATCCTCGCGGTAAAGCTCGTCCAACTGCGCGCGGGCAACTGACGTTTCGCCATTCAGGTGGATGTCCCGCTCGGCCGTCATCACCTCGATTTCCTTGCCGGCAACGCGCTGGCGGGCACTCAGAAGTTTGGAGGTTTCCTGACTGGTCAAGATAACGAGAGCCACCCGCATCTTCTGCAAGCCGGCCATTTTTTCCGCATTGCCATCTGCATCCGTCACCGTGCCGTGCTTTCTATGATTGCCGCGACGACAGGCCAAATAAATCAGGCCATCCTCCTTTTGTACGGTCTTTGAACGGTGAACAAAATCAAATCGAAAACAGCGTGGAAGCGTCACGTTTCGTTACAATCTGTCTCTGTTCGTTACAGAAAATTATTGGTTTTGCGGCGTGACCATTTCGGCCCTTACTGCCTTATCGAACAAAACGACTCCGCCGGGCCACATGTCCGGATGGTTGCCAAGAACGAAGGAAGGGAGGCCTGCGTTGAAACCAATTTCTTTTTGTCAGTCAACGTCTTGGATAC
>JANNKX010000183.1:0-4565 GCA_031396505.1 Rhodobacterales bacterium | reverse complement strand
ATCAAGGTGAAACTATCCACCGATGATCTGATGCTGGCCGAGGCGAAGAAGGTCTACGAGGCACAAGGCATTGATATTGCCACGCAAGCGGCGCGGGTGCGGCATTGCGTTGCGGCGAGTTTTGCCGGGCGGCGGATCATTGTGTTTTCGGGCGGGGCCTCCAAGGGGGCGGATGCGGTGCTGGATGATGCGCGCGCGATCCGCGATGGGGGCGGCAACGGGTCGATCATCGGGCGGAATTCGTTTCAGCGCAGCCGTCCGGATGCCTTGAAATTGCTGGCCAAGCTGGTGGACATCTATCGCGGGCGGGACTGAGTCGCGCCTGCAACACCTGTCACAAGACGTTGAAATTTGGGTGAATTTCGCAGCACACGGGATTCACAAAGTGATTCGTTTGTGCCATGGTGCGCGAACAGTCCGCATCAGACGGGCGACGGGAAGGCTGCGGCATGAACAGGCAAACACCACAGGCGATTGGCGGAATGTTGTTTCTTTTCGGCATGTTCGCGATCGGATGTTACTTTGCCTTTGCCGCCGTCCAAGGTGACTATGGCGTATTTCGGCAGGTGCAGATCCGGGCGGAAATCGCGGTGTTGCAGGATGAAAAAGCGCGGCTGGAAACCGAACTCGCGGCGTTAAGCAACCGCACCCACAGGCTTTCCGATACCTTTCTGGATATTGATCTTTTGGACGAGCAGGCCCGCGAGGTGCTGGGCTATGTGCGGGCCGATGAGATCGTGATCCGGTAATCTGCGCCAAAAGCGCAATCAGCAAAGCATTACGATGATTTTGCACGTGACCTGCGCAGCCGGATGCGAAAATTCCCTTTCTTCTCCGTATCCCACGCGATAGTTTAAGGGTGAACTATCTTTGGCCCACGCAGGGAGGTGCCGCCCATGGTTGTGAAGAAACCAGGCGAAAAATCCAATCATTCCAAGGACGAACTGCTGCATTACTACCGCGAGATGCTGCTGATCCGGCGATTCGAGGAAAAGGCGGGGCAGTTGTACGGCATGGGCCTGATCGGCGGGTTCTGCCACCTGTACATCGGGCAGGAAGCGGTTGTTGTCGGGTTGGAAGCGGCGACCAAAGACGGCGACAAGCGTGTGACCAGCTACCGTGACCACGGGCACATGCTGGCTTGCGGGATGGACCCGAACGGGGTGATGGCCGAGTTGACGGGGCGCATCGGGGGTTATTCCAAGGGCAAGGGCGGGAGCATGCGCATGTTCTCAAAGGAAAAGCATTTTTACGGCGGGCATGGGATCGTGGGGGCGCAGGTGCCGCTGGGGGCGGGGCTGGCATTCGCGGACAAGTACCTTGGCAATGACAATGTGACCTTCACCTACTTTGGCGACGGCGCGGCCAATC
Organism: Rhodobacterales bacterium; assembly: GCA_031396505.1. Taxonomy (GTDB): domain Bacteria; phylum Pseudomonadota; class Alphaproteobacteria; order Rhodobacterales; family Rhodobacteraceae; genus JAAFHS01. Next base: position 3,194 of record JANNKX010000183.1, on the reverse strand, counting down.
AGGGGCAGGTTTACGAGACGTATAACATGGCCGAGCTGTGGGACTTGCCGGTGATTTTCGTGATTGAAAACAATGGCTATGCGATGGGCACGTCGGTGAAGCGGTCGACGAAATCGACCACGCTGTATGGGCGCGGGCTGGCTTATGGCATTCCGGGCGAACAGGTTGACGGGATGGATGTGCTGGCGGTGAAGGCGGCGGGCGAAAAGGCGGTGGCGCACTGCCGGGCGGGCAAGGGGCCATATATCCTTGAGATGATGACTTATCGCTATCGCGGGCATTCCATGTCGGACCCGGCAAAGTATCGCACGCGGGAAGAGGTCGAAAAGATGCGCGCCGAAAAGGACGCGATTGAACATGTACGCGACCTGCTGGTCAATGCGGGGCTGGCCACGGATGATGATCTGAAGGCCATCGACAAGGATATTAAGGCGCGGGTCAATGCGGCCGCCGAATTTTCCAAAGATAGCCCGGAGCCATCACTGGATGAGCTTTGGACCGACATTTACGCGTAAGGGAGAGAGACGATGGCAACCGAAGTTCTAATGCCCGCGCTGTCCCCAACGATGGAGGAAGGCACGCTGGCCAAATGGCTGGTGAAAGAGGGCGATGCGGTGAAGTCCGGCCAGATATTGGCCGAGATCGAGACGGACAAGGCGACGATGGAGTTCGAGGCGGTCGATGAGGGGATCATCGGGCGGCTTCTGGTGGCCGAGGGTACTGCGGGCGTGAAGGTGAATACGCCGATTGCGGTGATGGTCGAGGATGGCGAGACGGTAACGGACGCACCAAAAGCCGCCGTCGTTGCGGTGGCCGCGCGGGCGGGCGAAGCGCCAGCCGTCGTGGCCGCAACTGTGCCTGCGGCGGCAACGCCTGCACCCGTGGCGGCGGCGGGCTGGCCACATTCTGATCTTCCCGAAGGAGTTGCGACCAAGACGATGACGGTGCGCGAGGCGCTGCGCGAGGCGATGGCCGAGGAAATGCGGGCCGATCCGACCGTTTTCCTGATGGGCGAGGAAGTGGGCGAATATCAGGGGGCCTACAAAATTTCCCAAGGCCTGCTGGATGAATTCGGGCCCAAGCGCGTGGTGGATACGCCGATCACGGAACATGGATTTACGGGGATTGCGGTTGGGGCGTCATGGGGGGGCACGCGGCCTATTCTTGAGTTCATGACGTTCAACTTCTCGATGCAGGCAATTGATCATATTATCAATTCGGCGGCAAAGACGCTGTATATGTCAGGTGGGCAGATGGGCAGCCCGATTGTGTTCCGGGGCCCGAACGGGGCTGCAGCGCGGGTTGGGGCACAGCATAGCCAGGATTACGCAGCTTGGTATGCGGCAATTCCGGGGATCCGGGTCTGCATGCCCTATTCGGCGGCGGATGCGAAGGGGCTGATGAAAACCGCAATCCGCGACAACAATCCGGTGATCTTTCTGGAAAACGAAATCCTTTATGGCCGGTCGTTCGAAGTGCCGGTGCAGGATGATTTCACGATCCCCTTCGGCAAGGCCTCGATCTTGCGCGTAGGCACCGATGTGACGATCGTTTCGTTCGGGATCGGGATCACCTATTCCCTGCAGGCGGCCGAAGAGCTGGCGAAGGAAGGCATCAGTACCGAGGTCATCAACCTGCGGACGCTGCGGCCCATCGACTATGATACAGTGCTGGCGTCAGTGATGAAAACCAACCGCTGTGTGACGGTGGAGGAAGGTTTCCCGGTGGGGGCCATCGGCAACCACATCGGGGCTGTGATCATGCAAAGGGCGTTCGATTATCTGGACGCGCCGGTGATCAATTGCACGGGCAAGGATGTACCGATGCCCTATGCGGCCAATCTTGAAAAGCTGGCGCTGACGACGAGTGCAGAGGTTATCGCGGCGGTGAAATCCGTCTGCTATCGGTGAGGTGAAGCCATGGCTGTTGAAATTCTGATGCCCGCGCTGTCGCCCACGATGGAGGAAGGCACGCTAGCGAAATGGCTGGTAAAAGAGGGGGATACGGTCAAGTCGGGCAAGGTCCTCTCCGAGATCGAGACCGACAAGGCGACGATGGAGTTTGAGGCGGTCGATGAAGGCATCGTCGGGCGGCTTCTGGTGGCCGAAGGTACGGCAGGCGTGAAGGTGAACACGCCGATTGCGGTGATGGTCGAAGAGGGCGAGGCTGCGGATACGGCCCCGGCGCCGGTGATCGCAACAACCACCGCAGTCACGGAACCGGCGATTACGGCAGTTGCGGCGCCAGCGGCAGTTGCGCCAAAGGCGACAAGTGCCGCGGGTATACGGGTATTTGCATCCCCGTTGGCGCGGCGGATTGCTGCGGAAAAGGGGCTCGATCTTGCCCAAGTGCAGGGATCAGGGCCGCACGGCCGTATCGTGAAGGCAGATGTCGAGGCGGCCAAGCCCGGTGCGAAACCGGCAGCGCCAAACGTTGTGCCAGTCGCTGTTGCGGCTGTTGCCGTTGCCGCGCAACCGGTCATGGCAACCTCGGCACCCGCTGAAACCGTGAAGAAGATGTACGCGGATCGGCAGTATACCGAAATCCCGCTGGATGGCATGCGCCGCACAATTGCCGCCCGCCTGACAGAAGCAAAGCAGACGATCCCGCATTTCTATTTGCGCCGGTCGGTAAACCTTGATCCGCTGATGACGTTCCGCGAAGCACTGAACGCACAGCTTGCGGGGCGGGGTGTCAAACTTTCGGTCAACGACTTCATCATCAAGGCCTGTGCCTTGGCGTTGCAGGCGGTGCCTGCGGCAAATGCGGTCTGGGCGGGCGACCGGGTGTTGCAGATGAAAGCATCAGATGTTGCGGTGGCGGTGGCCATCGACGGGGGATTGTTCACGCCCGTCCTGCGCGACGCCGAGACAAAGTCATTGTCATCCCTGTCGGCCGAAATGAAGGATTTGGCCGGCCGCGCGAAAACACGCAAGTTGGCCCCGCATGAATATCAGGGCGGCAGCTTCGCGATTTCCAACCTCGGCATGTTCGGGATCGAGAATTTCGACGCGGTGATCAATCCGCCGCACGGATCGATTCTCGCCGTCGGTCCAGTTCCACGACGGCCCCGGGCTGCAACGAGCGGGCCACAGCCGTGGTCGCCCGGTTCACGAAAATGCCGCCGGAGCCATCTTGAATCACGAGATCACCCAAACCTTCGGGCCGGTAATAGGTCACCACCCCGCGCACGC
>JANNKX010000198.1:0-6768 GCA_031396505.1 Rhodobacterales bacterium | reverse complement strand
GGCAATATAGGGCGCAAAGACGAAACTTGGCGTTTTCCATGACAGCGTGGCCGTCCCGTCCGCGTCTTCGGTCACATAAAAACGGATGGGGGCCTCGATCATCGCGGCGGTGGACAGGGGCAGAATGCGAATGGCATAGTTGGGCTTGAACACCCCGATCACCCGATTTCCCGGAATAACCGTGCCAAGCTTTGCCGCAGCCTCTGTCGGGCCTGCCTCCGTCACCACGCGCATTTCGTTTGCCTCTGTTGCAGCCTTGAGCGCGTCGATCAGGGGTTGATAGGCAAGGTCGGTATCAATCACCCGCCATCCAGGGCGTTCGGTTACGCTTTGTGCGAGGGCGGTGAGCGGGGCGAATGTGACGGCGATAATCATCAGACAACGCATCTGGTACATCCTTCTCTGGTGCAGCTTCCGTGATCCTACACGCTGTTTTCGGGCACGGGCCGCGAAATGACTGTCGTCACGCGATTGTCATGGCCGCGGATCGGATTGCCCGATCATGGGCCGGATTGACTGCCTATTGCGCCGCGCCGCAGCATCATTAAGGTGTCACCAAATCTTTACCGGAGAAGCCCCGATGCCCGAATTCAAGAAAATCCTGATTGCCAACCGGGGCGAGATTGCAATTCGCGTGATGCGCGCGGCCAATGAGATGGGCAAAAAGACGGTCGCCGTCTATGCCGAGGAAGACAAGCTTTCGCTGCACCGCTTCAAGGCGGATGAGGCCTACCGGATCGGCGAGGGGCTGTCGCCTGTGGGGGCGTATCTTTCGATCCCGGAAATCATCCGGGTGGCCAAGATGGCGGGCGCAGATGCAATCCATCCGGGCTATGGCCTCTTGTCGGAAAATCCGGATTTCGTGGACGCCTGCGATCAGGCGGGGATCACCTTTATCGGGCCAACGGCCGACACGATGCGCGCGCTTGGCGACAAGGCATCGGCGCGGCGGGTGGCGATGGCGGCGGGTGTACCGGTGATCCCCGCCACGGATGTGCTGGGCGATGACATGGCGCTGACCAAAAAACAGGCGGCCGAGGTCGGCTATCCGCTGATGCTGAAGGCATCATGGGGCGGCGGCGGGCGGGGCATGCGCCCGATCAATTCCGAGGACGAGTTGGCGGATAAAGTGCGCGAAGGGCGGCGCGAGGCGGAAGCAGCCTTTGGCAACGGCGAGGGGTATCTTGAAAAGATGATCCTGCGCGCGCGCCATGTGGAGGTCCAGATCCTTGGCGACAAGCATGGCAATATTTATCACCTTTACGAACGCGACTGCACGGTGCAGCGGCGCAACCAAAAGGTGGTTGAACGTGCGCCTGCCCCCTATCTGACGCCAGAACAGCGGGCCGAGGTTTGCGATCTGGGCCGCCGCATCTGTGCGCATGTGGGCTATGAATGCGCGGGCACGGTCGAATTCCTGATGGATATGGATACCGACAAGTTCTATTTCATCGAAGTGAACCCGCGCGTGCAGGTCGAACATACCGTGACCGAAGAGGTCACTGGGATCGATATCGTGCAGGCCCAGATTCTGATCGAGGAAGGCAAGACCCTTGCCGAGGCGACAGGGATCGCGCGGCAGGAAGATATCCAACTGAACGGCCATGCAGTGCAGTGCCGGGTGACGACGGAAGATCCGCAGAACAATTTCATCCCCGATTATGGTCGCCTGACGGCTTACCGTTCTGCCACCGGCAACGGCATTCGTCTTGATGGCGGCACGGCCTATGCAGGCGGGGTCATCACGCGGTACTATGACAGTCTGCTGGTCAAAGTGACGGCGCACGCGCAGACGCCCGCCAAGGCGATTGCACGGATGGATCGAGCGCTACGCGAGTTTCGCATCCGGGGGGTGGCCACGAACATTGATTTCGTCATCAACCTGCTAAAGCATCCGACCTTCCTGAACGACACCTACACGACCAAATTCATCGACACGACGCCCGATCTTTTTGCCTTCAAGAAACGCCGGGATCGCGGCACGAAAATCCTGACCTATATCGCCGACATCACCGTGAACGGGCATCCCGAAACCGCAGGCCGCCCGAAACCCGCCGCCGAGGTGAAAACGCCGCGCCCGCCTGCCCTGATGGGCGAACCGGCGATGGGCACGCGCAACCTGTTGGAACAAAAGGGCCCGCAAGCCGTTGCTGACTGGATGCGCGCCCAAAAGAAGGTGCTGATTACCGACACCACGATGCGCGACGGGCACCAATCCCTGTTGGCGACGCGCATGCGATCGATCGACATGATCCGCGTGGCACCCACCTATGCCGCGAACCTGCCGCAACTGTTTTCCATCGAATGCTGGGGTGGGGCCACATTCGATGTGGCCTACCGGTTCTTGCAGGAATGCCCGTGGCAGCGCCTGCGCGATTTGCGCGCCGCGATGCCCAATCTGATGACACAGATGTTGCTGCGCGGATCAAATGGCGTGGGTTACACCAATTATCCCGATAACGTGGTGCAGGCCTTTGTCAAACAGGCGGCACTCACGGGGATCGACGTGTTCCGTGTCTTCGATAGCCTGAACTGGGTCGAAAACATGCGCGTGGCGATGGACGCGGTGATTGATGCGGGCAAGGTCTGTGAAGGGTCAATCTGCTATACCGGCGATATTCTGGACCCTGCGCGCGCCAAGTATGATCTGAAATACTACGTATCGCGCGGGATCGAACTGAAGGCTGCAGGCGCGCATATTCTGGGCCTGAAGGATATGGCCGGGCTGTTAAAGCCCGCCGCAGCGCGCGTGCTGATCAAGGCGTTGAAACAAGAGGTTGGTCTGCCAATTCACTTCCACACGCACGACACCAGCGGGGCTGCGGCGGCCACGATCCTTGCGGCGTGCGATGCGGGCGTGGACGCAGTGGATGCGGCGATGGATGCGTTTTCGGGCGGAACCTCACAACCCTGCCTTGGATCGATCGTCGAGGCATTGCGCCATACCGACCGCGAGACGGGCCTTGATATGGCCGCGATCCGCAAGATTTCGAATTATTGGGAACAGGTGCGCAATCAATACGCGGCCTTCGAGAGCGGACTGCCTGCGCCCGCGTCCGAGGTATACCTGCATGAAATGCCCGGTGGGCAGTTCACGAACCTCAAGGCGCAGGCCCGCAGCCTTGGCCTCGAAGAACGCTGGCACGAGGTGGCGCAGGCCTATGCTGATGCCAACGCGATGTTCGGTGATATCGTCAAGGTGACGCCATCCTCCAAGGTGGTCGGCGACATGGCCCTGATCATGGTGGCGCAAGGGTTGACGCGCGCGCAGGTGGAGGATCCGGGCGTCGAGGTATCGTTCCCGGATTCGGTGGTGGACATGATGAAGGGCAATCTGGGCCTGCCGCATGGTGGCTGGCCAAAGGGCATTCAGCAAAAGGTGCTGAAAGGCGAGACGCCGTTGACGACGCGCCCCGGTGCCACGCTGCCCCCGGTTGACCTTGAGGCGATGCGCACATCGCTGAATGCCGAACTTGCCACGCGCGAAGATGATGACGAGCTGGAAACAGTGGATGATGAAGATCTGAACGGCTACCTGATGTATCCCAAGGTCTTTCTGGACTACCGCGCGCGGCACAAACTGTATGGCCCGGTGCGCACGCTGCCGACCCGGACCTTCTTTTACGGTATGGAACCGGGCGAGGAAATCACGGCGGAAATCGACCCCGGCAAGACGCTTGAATTGCGCCTGCAGGCCGTGGGTGAAACCACGGATGACGGCGAGGTGAAGGTGTTCTTTGAGATGAACGGCCAGCCGCGCGTGATCCGCGTGCCAAACCGCGCAGTCAAGGCCAAGACGGCTGCCAAGCCAAAGGCGCAGGACGGGAACCCGGCCCATATCGGGGCCCCGATGCCGGGCAGTATTGCGTCACTGGCCGTCAAGGTCGGGCAGAAGGTGAATGCAGGCGATCTGCTGCTGACGATCGAGGCGATGAAGATGGAAACGGGCCTGCATGCCGACCGGGCGGGGATGGTGAAGGCGGTGCTGGTCAATCCGGGCAGCCAGATAGATGCCAAGGATCTGCTGGTGGAGCTGGAGCCGTGAGCGCGCATGCCACCGCACTTTATGCCCTGCCATTGGTTTTGCTGTTCATGGCCCTGTCGGCATATGTGATCGTCTACCGGCGTGGCAACCGCGTCCCGCTGGGTGACGCTGGCCAGCCAGAGTTGTTGGTGCGGACGCGCGCGCAGGGCAATTGCGCGGAATACATGCCGCTGGGCCTGCTTCTGCTTTTGCTGGCAGAACAGTCCGGGCCGGGGGTATTATTCCATCTGGCAGGCGTGGCCCTGCTGATCGGCCGGTTTGCGCATGCGTGGCATCTGGCAATCCTGCGCACCCGTTACAGCCTGCGCCCAATTGCCGTGACCGCCACATTTTCATCTTACCTGCTTGCACTGGCCGCTGCCATTTTCTGACCACGCAGCAAGAAAGCTGGCTAGATATGGCCTTATGCACGCGATTTGATCGCCTGAAGGCATGGGGGATGGGATGATCGGTGATCTTGGGGTGGAAGACGCAACGGCGCTGGCGGGGCTGGTCGCGAAAGGTGATGTAAGCGCGGACGAATTGCTGGATGCGGCTCTGGCTGCGGTCGCAGCACGCAACCCTGCGATCAATGCAGTGGTCTTGATACAGGAAGATGTGGCGCGGGCGGCGATTAAGGCGGGCCTGCCGCGCGGGCCGTTCCGGGGTGTGCCGTTCCTGATCAAGGATCTGGGATGCGAGGCGGTGGATTTTCCGTCGCATAACGGATCGCGTCTGCTGCGCGATACGACCTACGCACGTGACAGCGCGATTTACAGCCGGATTAGGGCGACCGGCGTGGTCACCTTTGGCCGCACCACCAGCCCGGAAGGCGGGATTGGGGCGGCGACCGAAAGTGCGGTTTATGGCGGCCCCACGCGCAACCCCTGGCACCTTGACCACACATCGGGCGGATCGTCCGGCGGGGCGGGGGCGGCCGTGGCTGCAGGCATCGTGGCCATGGCGCATGGATCCGATGGCGGCGGGTCGGTGCGCATTCCTGCGTCATCCTGCGGATTGTTCGGGTTCAAACCCACGCGCGCGCGCCTGCCCGACGGGCCCTATGCAGGCGAAGGCTGGGCCGGGATGGCGGTTGACGGATTTCTGACACGGTCGGTGCGCGATACGGCGATCATGCTGGATGCCTGCATGGGGGCAGACCTTGGTGCGCCCTATCATGCGCCGCCCTTGGCGCGCAGCCATGCCGACGCCATCAGCCGCCCGCCGCGCCGCCTGCGCGTGGCGCTGTGCGACACGACACTGACCGGCGATGCCATTCATCCCGATGTACGCGATGGCGTCTTGGCAACCGCGCGTCTGCTGGAAGGGTTGGGGCATCATGTGAACCTCGCACGCCCTGCTGCAGATGTGCCGATGATGATGCGCGCCTGGACCGATATCGTCGCCGTCGGCACCGCCCTTGGCATTGCCGCGGCAACCGGCGGCCGTGCGCCAACGGCAGACGAGGTTGAAGGCGTGGGACGCGGCGCATTCGCCTACGCGGCGACCCTTGCACCCACACGTTATTTGCAGGCCGTGGGGGAAATCCACCGCTTTGGTCGGCAGATGGCCGGGTTCTTTGCGCCCGAAACGGGCCAAGGATACGACATCTTGCTCTCAGCCACCCTTGCTGAACTCCCCGCAAAGGTTGGCCGCTTTGCACATGAAACTGACGATTACATGGCCTATCGCATGGGACCGGATGGTATTTTCGCCTATTCGCCGTTTTGCGCCATCTTCAATGCCTCGGGGCAGCCTACAGCCTCTGTGCCCTTGGCGATGTCACAAAACGGGCTGCCGATTGGCATTCATCTGGCGGCAGCTTTTGGCGATGACGAGACGTTGATCGCACTGTGCGCAGAACTTGAGCAAGCCGCACCATGGGCACGCCGTCGCGCACCCGTGGCGGTTGTGTGACCAAGGAAAGGCTTGCATTGGCCTAAAAAACTGCCGCTGATATGATCAAAACCGGGGAACGAGATTCCCGAACGCCGAACGGGGAACTTGCCAGTGACGGATGCCATTGCCGTATCGGCCCAGAATGTGGTCAAGACCTTTGGTCAAGGCGATACTGCGGTCAATGTACTCGATCATGTCAGCCTCGATATCCGGCAGGGCGAATTCTTTACGCTGCTTGGCCCGTCAGGCTGCGGCAAGACCACATTACTGCGGATGATCGCGGGCTTTGATGTGCCAACATCCGGCGCCATCCTGCTTGATGGCCAAAACATCACCGACCTGCCGCCCAACCGCCGCCCGGTGAACACGGTGTTTCAAAGCTATGCCCTGTTCCCGCATCTGACAGTGGCCGAAAACATCGGCTTTGGCCTGTTGATGCAAGGCCGCCCCAAGGCCGAGATCAAGGCCACCACCGACCGGATGCTGGCGCTGGTCAAGATGGAGCCGATGGCCACGCGCAAGACCAGCCAGTTGTCGGGTGGTCAGCAGCAGCGCGTGGCGCTTGCGCGCGCGCTGGCACCGCAGCCAAAGGTCCTGCTGCTGGACGAACCGCTATCGGCGCTTGATCTGAAGCTGCGCAAGGAAATGCAGATCGAACTCAAACGCCTGCAACTGGAAACCGGCATCACTTTTGTGTTCGTTACCCACGATCAGGAAGAGGCCCTGACCATGTCAGACCGCATTGGCGTGATGAGCGCCGGGCGATTGCAGCAGGTCGGCACACCGCGCGACATCTACACCCGACCTGTGAACCGCTTTGTCGCAAGTTTCATCGGCGAAACCAA
>JANNKX010000165.1:0-8713 GCA_031396505.1 Rhodobacterales bacterium | reverse complement strand
TATGGAGGGGTGGTGCATCCGTCGGTGTATTTCGTGGGGTCGGCACGGCCCGATCCGTTCAACCAAGGTGAATACCGGCCATCGATGTTTACTGCCGAAGGCGGTTTGCCGCGTCCGGCCAACCCGACGATTGCTGCGCATGCGGATGACGGATCGGCGATGCCGGGGGTGCGGGCGGCAGGTGTGCTGACGGGATCGACGGCGCGGATGTCGGGCACCAGCATGGCCGCGCCGATGGCCACGCGGCGGTTGCTGGACTACGCGTTGTCGGGGGCGATGACGGCGCAGACAGTCCCGGCTGCAGGGCATGATCTGGCCGAACTGACGTTCGTTTTGGGAAAACTGCCGCTGCCGGTTGTCGATTCGCGTCTGGGACGCGGGACGGTGGAGGCCTGACGGCAGATGCCGTCAGGCCGATCGCGGTTCAGGCCCATTCCGCCAGCGCCTCGCCATACAGCGTGGCAAGGATGTCGGTGGGGGCGGCGGCGGACAGGGCGACGGTGCCCCCGGTATCCCATGTCGGCAGGGCGTCCAGCCAGTTGTCCAGCGTGAAATCTGTGACCCATGCCCCGCCGGTGGCGGCCCAGACGGGCAATGTGATCACCTGTTGGGTGCAAGCGCCCAGCACAGCCAGCCCGCAGGCCAGACCCAACAGCGCGCCATGCGCCGAATCGACAGGGAAATGCACGCCCGCGACCGTGCGGTTATCGGCAATCCGCGCGGCCAGACGGAACGGCAGCAAGGCGGGCGATGCGGATGCATTGGGGGCTGCAAGATCGGCCAGCACGGCGGCAACCGGATCAGCCACGTTCTGCCTAGCATGTTCAAGCCCCAGCAGAATCGCGGCAAAGGCAAAGGCCTCGGTCGCGTGGCCGCTGGGATAGGTGCTGTGCGCGGGGGTTTCGATGATGGGCTGCACTTCGGGCGCAAAATCGAACGGGCGCGGCAGCGAGGCATGAAATTTCATCTGCATTTCGGGGATGATCACGGCCTCATAGGCGGCGGCCAGCAAAGTCAGCGTCCAGCGGCGCGCGGCCGGATGCAGACGGAAATGCGCGCCGTAAAATGACAGCATATCGCCCATCTGGGACAGGATCTCGGGCAGGCGGTCAGCGCGCAGATCGGACGCGGCGCGCACATGGACCAGTTGTGCGGACAGTTGCGGCAGATCGGGCGGGGTCAGCGTGACGAGGTTCGTGCCACCCGCCACGGGGACCGAGACGGCAAATCCGGCCCCGGCAGGCCCAACCCGGAACAGAGGGGCAAGGGCGTGCTGCAGCACCGCCATGCGTGCGGGGACCTGAATGGTCGAAAATGCATCCCAGCCCGTTTTCTGTTGCGGTGTCCGGCTTTGGGTGCCGTCCCAGTATCCCAGGATCCCTTCGGCAGAAATCGTCATTGCCGCTGCCAGCGTTGGATCAGATCCCACCCCGCCGCCATGCGCCCCATGCGCCCCATGCGCCCCGTGTGCGCCATGCGCCCCGTGTGCGCCATGTGCCCCGTGTGCGCCATGCGCACCATGTGCGCCGTGTGCCCCGCTGATCGCCATAATGTACCTCGCAAAAATGAATGTACGCCAAGCCTGTCCGGGGATGCATAAAACGCCAAGTGTTTTTGTCCACCTGTCGAGCGATTAACGCAAAACTAACGATATTTGCGCGGCTGCCGATTTTTCGGTAAGGGTGGTGATGCGGATGCCCCCGCAACAAACAGAACGGATCAGACGTGGAAAACACGTTGCAGGCCAAGCTGATGGGAAACCTCTGCCTGCTTGACGCCGATGGCGTTGACCGCACGCCGGGCGGGCAAAAGGCGCGTGGCTTGATCGGGTTGCTGGCGATGGCGCCGGATCGCACGCGGACCCGTCGCTGGGTGGAACAAAAACTGTGGTCCGATCGCAGTCCGGAACAGGCGTCCAGCAGCCTGCGTCAGGTGCTGATGGAATTGCGGGGCGCGCTTGGCCCGGCCGCCGCCGCCTTACAGACCGACCGGCAGAATGTGGCGCTGTCGCCCTTGAAAACCGATGTCGACAGCGACCCCGAAGGCGTGCGCCTTGCGCTGGCATCGGGGTTCGAAATGATGCAGAATGTGCATGTGCGCGACGCGGCCTTTACCGAATGGCTGCGCGATCAGCGGGCGCGCATGGCGGGCACCGCGCCCCTTGTGCAATCGGGCTGGCAGCCGGACGCGCCATCCATTCCGTTGCTGGTGCGGACAAGTGTGACACCCGACGGATTCTGCGGTTTTGTGGCACTGTCGCTGGCGGAATCTATCGGCAAGCTGGTGTCGGATTTTGCGCTTGTGGATGTTTATGCCGACAATACGGCGGTGGCGCATCTGGGCCCACGCGAGCGGGGGCTTGCCCTGAACGTGACAACGAGCGAGGCGGATGGCCGGGTGCGCATGGTGGCCAGCCTTGAATCGGCGCGTACGGGGCAGGTTCTGTGGTCGCGGCAGGCGACTTTGCCGATCAAGTCGAACGCCGAGATTTTTGATGGGGCTATTCCTGCAATCGTGTTCGAGGCAGCCGAGGCCGCCATTCACGCGATGCCGCGTATCGTGGGTGATGACCCAAGCCCGCTGCGGGCCGAGGCGATGATTGCGCGCGCGGTGCGTGCCATTTTCAGCTTTCAGGAACACCAGTTGCGGTTGGCGGATGATCTGTTGCGCGATGCGGCGGCGATTGTGCCGTCGTCACGGGCCTTTGCATGGCGCGGCATCCTGCGGCAGTTCATGGCGGTGGAGCGCACCGAAACCGACCGCGCCCGCCTGATGGACGAGGCTGAAATGTTCAGCCGTCAGGCGATGGACGGCGCGCCGATGAATTCTCTGGTGCTGTCGTTGATGTCGCAAGTGCAGATCATGCTGTATGACAATGTCGATGCGGGCGCGTCGCTGGCGCGCGATGCGATCCGGATCAATCCGCAAAACGCCTTTGGCTATGTGGCACAGGCGGGCAGCCTTTTGAGGCAAGGAAAACCGGATCAGGCATTTGCCGTGGCCGATATGGGCGCGGGGTTCGCGGCGCGATCGGGGTTCTTGCATTGGTGGGAAATGCACAAGGGACTTGCCGCAACGCAGATGGGTGACTTTGAAACAGCGATCAGGTGCTTTGAGGCCGCGCGATCGCGCGCGCCGCATTTCCGTGCGCCGCTACGGCATCTGATCTTTTTGTATCTCAAGCGCGGTCAGCCGGAAAATGCCTTGCGCGCACTTGCCTCGCTCAAGCGGCTGGAACCTGACTTTTCGCTCAATCTGATCCGGGAAGACCCGAATTACCCAGCGGGCACCTTGCGCCGGGCGGAATTGTTGTCGTTGCCGTTTCCGGGCAGCGGGTGAGGCTGCGGTAACGGCCCCAAAACCTGATGCGCGAAAAGGCGCTGGACGACGGTCAATTGTTTGTGAAAATGCTTTAATTTCAAAGTGCTTTGTGGTGGCAAGCCAAATCGCCGGAGACGCGTTATGCCCCTGCTGTTCTTGACGCGCAGTCTTTGCTGCCTCGCGCATGATCCATGCGGTCTTTGTCATCCCGATGCCCGCAATCGCGCAGACTGACTGATCGTGTTTGTCTGGCTGGGCATGGTGATCGTGAAAGGCCGCGCGGCGCTGTTGCAGATCGTACGCGGAGGTGGCGACGCGGTGACCCCGTTCGAGCAGGCAAAGGCGGATCATGATCCGCAGTTTGCCATCGCGGCGGTCGTCATCACCTGAGTGTTTTCGACGGTATCAGCCTCATTGGGTTTCCAAAAGGAATTGCGCGGGGGCCTGCATCTGCTCAGTCTGCTGCTGCTGATGGTCCCGTTGATCGATGCGCTGATCAGGGCGGCGGTACAGTCTCTGGCATCACCGATGCAGGGAGACGGCGAGGTCGCCGAGGGCGCCTATACTGCCACCCTTGGCAGTTACAAACGGATGGGGCGTGTCGTGGTGTTCGGTGTGGTGGTGGCGTTTCTGGCGCAGCTTTGGGACATCAGCCTCGTCACCATCGCGTCAGCGGGCTTTGGACAGCAGGTGGCCACGCATCTTTTGCGTGCCCTGCTGATCTGTGTGGTCGGCTATCTGGCGTGGGAGGCGGTCCGCCTGACCATCAACCGCAAGCTGGCCCGCGAGCGGACGGTGGCGGGCAGAAGGTCAGCTCAAGACTGGCCACGGCGCTGCCGCCTGTCAGCTGGACCTTGCAGACCGTCGTCATCACGATGACGGTGCTGACGGCCCTTGGCGATATCGGCATCGACATCACCCCGCTGCTGGCCGGGGCGGGGGTTGCGGACATCGCCATCAGCTTTGGCGCGCAGAAACTGGTCAGTGACATCGTTTCGGGCGTGACTGGGGGATCATGAAGCTGCAATTCACCGTGCCGTTCGATACGGACCCCGAAAAGGTGCGCCGGATATTCAAGAAGATCGGGCAGGAGATGTTGGAAAACCCCGATTTGGCCGATGGTATCATCGAACCGTTCAAAAGCGAGGGCGTGAAGGATTTTAACGACACGGGCATGGTGGTGCGGGGCAAGTTCAAGTTCCGCCCCAGCACCCAGTTTCCGATCCGCAAAGAGATTTACCGCCGGGTCCAGCAAGAGTTTGCGGCGCAGGGCATCGCGTTCGCCCGCAAGGAGGTGCGCGTCACCGTGAACGGCGCCACGATCCTGACCCCGGAACAGACCGCCGGGGTGGCCGCCGCCGCAGCCGAAGCTGCAACACCGCCGAAGCCTGTGGTGTGACGCCCCTAGATCACGCCGCTGGCACCTTGTGCCGGGTGCCGCCTTTGTCACCGCCGTCCGGGGGTCGTGCCTGAACGATTGCCGCCGGACAAATCGCTGCAAGGACCACCCCGCACAGGATCAGCGCGGCACCGATCAGGCCGGTGTCGGTGATGCGCTCGCCCAGCAGCAGATAGGCGCCCGCCGCGCCAAACAGGCTTTCTGCCGATGCGATGACGGCGGCACAGGAGGCGGAGACATGCTGTTGCGCGCGCGCCTGCAAAAGGAATGCGCCGCCAGTGGCGAAAATCCCCAAAAACAGCAGGTCCGGCAGGGCCGCCGTGATCTGCGTGCCCGCAGGCAACCCCCGCAGCAGCGCCAGCAGCACAAAACCAAGGCCGCTGATCCCGAATTGTGTGACGCAGATCAGGCCGGGGCGATCAAAGCGGCACAGATGCCGGCCAAGCAGCACCATCCACAGCGCGTAGAACGCAGCCGACACAAGACAGACCACATCCCCGCCACGCATGGAAACAAAGGACAAATACCCACCCGTCATCAGAAAAATGCCGGTCAGCGTGATCAGCGCGGCAAACACCAATCCGCGATGCGCGCGTTCACCCAGCAAAACCCAGGCGAAGACAGGGGTCATGATGCTGCAGGTGTTGATGAGAAAGCCCGCGTTGGTGACGCTGGTCCCGGCAAAGGCATATTGCTGCAGGACGACCGCGCAGGAAAAGCAGGCGGAAAGCCCGAGCGCGCTGTACCCCCAGCCCGCAGGCACCGGGTGGCGCAGATCCCGCAGGGCAAGCGGCAAAAGCAGCGCAAACGCGATGCAGCTGCGCAGGCCGACGGCAAGCAAGGGGTCGACGTGATCAAGCACGGTTTTGTTGGCCACATTGCCCGACCCCCATAAAAGGGCGGCCAGCAGCAGCGTGGCAGATGCGCCCAGCCTTGTCATGAAAAACGCTCCGGTTCGCACAGGACGGGCAAGGGCCGTGGTGGTGATGGAAATGGTCTGGCGCAGCCCGCAGGCCCCGGAAATTGGGGAAATGCTGCCCGCTCCCACAGGCTGCGCCAGTGCATTGCCCGAAATGCGGGCGGTCATCGGTCAAATGGTCACACCAGAAAAATCGTCGCCGTGCAAAAGTACCGTTCAAATCAGGTACAGGGCGCGCCGGGCTGAGGGGATCAGATCCCGGTCAGCGCCCTGACGACCCGATCAATGTTCAGGTCGCCTTCAATAGTTAACAGCCGCGCAGTTGGCCCTGCGTGAGTTTTGCGTGAAATTCACGCAAACCTTGACGTGAAGGTAATCACGCAAGGCCGCGGGGTGGCCAGGGCTGGCCAGCCGTTTGCGCGGTGCGTTAGGGTGCATCACAACCATCGGCAAAAGGCATGGGTCATGACACCTGTTCTCTATGATTATTGGCGGTCCTCGGCGGCCTACCGCGTGCGGATCGGGTTGAATCTGCTGGGGCTGGCGCATGATTCGATCCCGGTTGACCTTTTGACAAAGGCGCATCGCGGTGCCGCGAACCTAGCGCGCAATCCGCAAGGTCTGGTGCCAACGCTGGTGATTGACGGGGTGACGCTAACGCAATCGCTGGCCATTCTCGAATACCTGAATGACACGCGGGATGCGGGGTTTTTGCCGGTCGATCCGCTGGCGCGCGCACGGGTGCGGGCCTTGGCCTATGCCATCGCGATGGAGGTGGCCCCGGTGTGCAACCTGTCGGTGCGCACCCATGCGGCGGCGGTATCGGGCGGGGTGGTGACGGCGGATGACTGGGTGCGCCATTTCATGGCACCGGGGCTTGCGGCGTTCGAGGCGATGCTGGTGACAGCGGGCCGCTATTGCCATGGCGATGTGATCAGCCTTGCCGACATCTGCCTTGTGCCGCAGATTTACAACGCGCGGCGCATGGGGCTTGATCTGACGGCATGGCCGCGCATTAACGGGGTCATAGCCGCGTTAGAGGAATTGCCGGCCGTGCAGGCGGCCCATCCGGACCGGCACCAGCCAGTTTGACGGTGTGATAGGCAAATTGCCCATCTGCCCTTACCATACCCGGATCTGCGCACGCGCCGACCGGCCCTGCGCATCAATCACCGACAGCGTCACAAACCCCGCGCCCCGCAGCGTGATCAAAGCCTCACGCTCACGCAGGGCCAGCGCCAAGGGCACGCCATCAGCAAGCCATGTAAAGGGGGCCGTCCCGCCCGTGACGCGGACTTTCAGACCCTGAGACAGCAGTTCAACCTCGGCTCCATCGGGGGGAAAGGCCACGGCGGGTGCGTCGGCGGCGGCCTCAAACGCGGCATTGCGCGACCGGAAGCGTTGCAGGGGTTGCGGCAGCTGTGCGTTGGAAAGCAGCAATGTGGCGGGCGGGGGGGGCGGCTGCGGCACAAGTGCCGCTGACAGCCGCCCAAACGCCTGAAACAACACGGGCGCTGCGACATCGGCACCAAACACCCCCGGCACCGGCGTGCCATCCGCGCGGCCCATCCACACGCCCACCACATGCGCGCCATCATAGCCGATGGCCCAGGCATCGCGGTGCCCGTAACTGGTGCCGGTTTTGTACGCCAGCCGGTTTTCCGGCGCACCGGGCGGCGGGGCGAGCCCGGCCAGAATATCCCCCACTTGCCATGCGGCCACCGCCGACAGCACCCGCTGCCCGTCGTTGCCCTGCGCGCCATCCTGTAAATGCGCCAATGGCAGCGCCACGCCGCCGCGCGCGATGGCGGCGTAGAGTTGCACCATATCCGTCAGCGTCATGCCCACCCCGCCAAGCGCCACCGCCAGCCCCGGCTGCCCGCCGGGCACGACCGCACGCACGCCTGCCTTGTCCAGTGCGGCCAGCAGTTTTGCAGGCCCCATCGCATCCAGCAGCATCACCACCGGAATGTTGCGCGACCCTTGCAGCGCCGCGCGTACGCGGATCATGCCGCGATAGAGTTTGTCAAAGTTCTGCGGGGCATAGCCTGCGAAACTGGCCGGACTGTCGTCAATCAGGGTTTCGGGATGCGCCAGCCCTTCGTCAAATGCCAATCCGTAGACCAAGGGTTTCAGCGTGGACCCCGGTGATCGCAGGGCTTGTGTCATATCGACAAAACCCTGCCGCGCACCGCCCTGATAGGCGGCAGACCCGACGGATGCCAACACCTCACCGGAGGCATGGTCGGCCACCACAATCGCCACCTGCACGCGTTCACCCATGTCGGCAATCACCTCTGTTGCAAGGCGTTCAAGCGTTTTCTGCAAGGCAAGGTCGATGGTGGTGCGGTGCAGGGCCACCAATGGGGCCTCGCGCACCACACGGTCGGCCAAATGGGGCGCATAGGCGGGAAAGGGTTTGCGGATGGTCGGCACGGCTTCGGTCAATGCCGCCTGCGCCTGATCCGCGTCAATGATGCCGTCGCCCACGGCGCGGGCCAGAACGCGCGCGCGCGCGGCGCGTGCTGCGTCGGGTGCGCGGTCGGGGCGGCGCGCCTCGGGCGATTGCGGGATGGCGACCAGCAGGGTGGCCTCCGCGGGGGTCAGGCGGCGGGGCTCCTTGCCGAAATAGGAAATGGTCGCGGCACGCACGCCTTCGAGATTGCCGCCGAACGGGGCCAGATGCAGGTAAAGTTGCAAAATCTGCGCCTTGGTCAACCGGTCTTCCAGCGCCCAGGCCACGCGAACTTGCCGCAACTTGCCCGCATAGGCCCCTGTCCCGCTATCCTCCAGCAACCGTGCCACCTGCATCGTCAGGGTCGATCCGCCGGAAATGACACGCCCGTTCCAGGCGGCCTGTGCAGCGGCACGGGTCAGTGACCGGAAATCCACCCCGCCATGGGTATAAAACCGCTTGTCCTCAAATGCGACCAGCATCGCGAGATAAGCCGGATCCACCCCACGTGGTGCCACGGCCAGCCGCCAGCGCCCATCGGCCACGGTATAGGCGCGCAGCAGATCACCCTTGCGATCTACCACCTCGACCGAGGTTTGCAGAACCAGCGGCGGCAACA
>JANNKX010000136.1:0-4322 GCA_031396505.1 Rhodobacterales bacterium | reverse complement strand
GGAAGAATGGAATGGCCTGGAGTTTTAAAGTCGATTGCAGCGAAGGATCTCTAGTTTTTGTTACAAGCAATAGTGACTTGATTAGAAGTGTGTCCTCTTTGCTAGGTGCGGACGCCACTGCCACTGCTGCTGGAATTGCCCGCGAGATAACTGGGATAGATGATGTTTATGATGCGACGCGGGTTGAAAGGATAAGCTTATTTAAGGATAAACTCCTAGAGATTGCGCAAGAAGCCCCGGAGGCTCTGCATCAAGCTATCGAAAACAACTATCAGCGAGCCATAGGGCAGGTTGTTCCGCTCCAATGGAGCGGGTTAACCCCCCATTTCAACGACTTGGCGCTCCCTCACCCCCGCTCCCCATTCAAACGCAAACCATCGGTGGGTGAACCCGCCCCAGCGGCGCGGAACCACGAGGCAACCGTTAACAAATTATGACTGAGAACTCCCAACCCATTGATTTCGTTATGCTCACAAAACGTCCCACCGTGGGACACCTGCTTCACTGACCCAAAACCGCCTTCACCTGCGCCATAAAATCCTCTCCCCGCTTCTCGAAATTCGGATACTGATCGAACGATGCCGCCGCCGGGGCCAGCAGCACCACATCGCCCGCCTGCGCCTCCTCTGCCGCAAGGCTGACCGCCCGCGCCATCGTCTCGCAGATCTCATATGGGGTCGCCCCCAGTTCCAGCGCGAAATCCCGCGCCGAATGCCCGATCAGATACGCCTTCACCACCGATCCCAGATGCGGCACCAGCCCCCTGATCCCGCCGTCTTTGCCCATCCCCCCCGCAATCCAGCGGATGCGCGGAAACGCCTGCAGCGCCTTGGCCGCACTGTCCACATTGGTGGCCTTGCTGTCGTTCACAAACCGCACGCCGCCGCGTTCGCCCACCGTCTGGCTGCGATGCGGCAGGCCCGCAAAAGACTGAAACGCCTCTTCAATCTGCTTTGGCCCCAACCCCAGACTGCGGCAGGCGGCATAGGCGGCGCAGGCGTTCTGGTGGTTATGGGCCCCCGGCAGACCGTTGATGCCGCGCAGATCGATCGAGGCCACCTGCCGCCCCTTGCGCCATTCGGCCAGAAACCCCTTGCGGGCAAAAACGGCCCAGCCGAACCCCTCCAGCTTTTGCCCGGATGAGATGCGGATGACCCGGTCGTCCTGCGCACCCATCGCCAGTTGCCCGGCCAGAAACTGGCCCTCCACCTCATCCACGCCGATGATGGCCCGGTCCGGCCCGCCTTCGGCAAACAGGCGCCGCTTGGCGGCAAAATAGCCACCCATGCCGCCGTGCCGGTCAAGGTGATCGGGCGACAGATTGGTGAACACCGCAATATCGGGCGTCAGGTGGCGCGCAAGATCGGTTTGATAGCTGGACAGTTCCAGCACCACAACCTCGCCATCCTGGGCTGGTTCGATATCAAGCACCCCGCGCCCGATGTTGCCTGCCATCTGCGTCGGGCGACCGCATTCCGCCAGAATGTGGTGGATCAGGGCGGTCGTCGTAGATTTTCCGTTCGATCCGGTGATGCAGACAACGCGGGGGGCGGTGTCGAAAGCATCCCAGTCCGGCGTGGCATAGCTGCGGAAAAACAGCCCGATGTCATTGTCAACCGGCACGCCGGCCGCAAGGGCCGCCGCAATCACCGGGTTGGGTGCGGGGTACAGGTGTGGGATGCCGGGCGACACGATCAGGGCGGCGATGGTGTCGAACGCACCTGTGCGTGTCAGATCGCTACAGATCAACCCGGCGGCGTCTGCGGCGGTGCGCGCCTCGGCGCTGTCGTCCCAGACGACCGGCATGGCCCCACCGGCAACGAGCGCGCGCGCAGTGGCAAGGCCCGACCGCCCAAGGCCCAGCACGGCCACCCTCTGCCCTTCATAGCCCTGAACCGGAATCATGCACGCCCCCCCAAGCCGCGGGGGGTTTCACACCCCCCGCACCCCCCGTGGGATATTTGAGCAAAGGGGAAAGGGAAAGGGGGGTTAGGCGGTGCGCAGGTCCGCAATCGCCGTCTGATGTTCATGCAGGGCCGCCTGCCCCTTGGACGACAGGGTATAAACCCCGCGCGCCACGCGTTCAAACCAGCCGTAATGATCATCGCGCAGCAGGGCCGCGGCCTTGACCACGCCGGTCGCCGTTGCCGTGGCGACCGGGGATGCAGGCGCCATTGCCAGATGTGCCAGACAGCGCAGCGCGTCCTGCCGGTAGGCCGTCATCCGCTGGATGCGCGAGGTGCCGCCGATGTTGGGATCACCCACGCGGCGTTCGAATTCGCGCAGCAATCGGGCCGCTTTGGGGGCGGATTTGCGGGGCGTATAAGGCGCGGGGTCCAGATGCCCCGTGACGCTGCCCTGCCCCACATCCACCGCCAGCAACCCCAGCCCCAGCCTGCGGCACAACGCCAGGATATCGCGGTAGCGCAGTGCCCAGCCTTTGCCCGCCGATACCGGTACCGCAAGGTACACCAGATCGACCAGTGCCTGCCGCGCCACGCCTTGCATCACCAGCGCCAGCGAAAAGGTCAGCTTCATCTCGATCACAACGGGCGGTTCATCGCCGCGCCGCGCCATGATATCGCAGGCCCCGACCTCGGCCTTGACGGTGTAACCCTGCGCCTGAAGGTAGGCTTTCAAGGCAGGGTAA
This sequence comes from Rhodobacterales bacterium, assembly GCA_031396505.1. Lineage (GTDB taxonomy): Bacteria > Pseudomonadota > Alphaproteobacteria > Rhodobacterales > Rhodobacteraceae > JAAFHS01. The sequence continues at coordinate 1,672 of JANNKX010000136.1, read as the reverse complement.
AGATCGGCTTCACGCATCTGGTGCGACCGGGGTCATGCGCGATGGGACACGGCGCAGGGTCAGCCTGCATCTGTCAGCGGCCGAAACGCCCGGACTGTTATAAGACCCTCTCGCCGCCCGGCCCAGCCCATGTTTCTGCGGCGGCGCGACTGTCACCACGTTCGCAACCACCGCTGCGGGCTGGCCACCTGGTAACGCCATCCGGATTGTGGTGCCGGGATGGCCAAGGGTACGGGCGAAAGCCGCAGGTGCGTCGACATCTGCGGGCAGGCACGATATCCTTGCCACATCAGGATGACGTCGAAAGATAAGCGGAAAATCGGTGGCAGTCGCAGGTCGGGCAATTGGTTTGGGCATGTTCGCGACACCTGCCCTTTTGTGACCTTGCGCAACGTCAGCGGGGCAATCTGATCGGCGCAAGCATCATGCGATACGGACGATGGCGGTTCAAGGGGCAAGACGCGCTGCCCCTTGTCGTTGTGATCAGGCCCTGTCACGCCAGTGCGTGGCGCAACAAGGCCTGCCGTATTGCAGCGTTCGGATGGGCGCTATCACCGGGACCCGTCGGTCAGAACCGAAACCCGACGGCCAGACCGGCCAGCACCCCGTCGTCGCGTGACCCGATCGGGCAGTCGGCGGCATCGCCAAGCAAGGTCGTCCACACAACGCGCCCATTCAAGCTCCACCTGTCGGAAAGATCGTAACTGGCACTCATGGACACGTCTGCCGAATGAAACCCCGATCCGATATCAAAGCGCGCAAGGCCGCTTTGCACCGCACCGGCCGCATCGACACCAAAATAAGTGTTGTTAAAACTGCTATCGCCATAAGAAACCGATGCCCCCAAAGCAAGTCGCAACCGGTCAGAGGCACGCACCGAATAGGTAATGCTTGGCGATACCGTAAAGCCATCATGCGTGCCGCTGACATCGGCGGTGAAGGCAAGCTGCAGGTTCAGCACGCCATTCTGGTTCGCGCCAGCACTGGTATAGCCGACAAAGCCCCCAAGTTCGGTGGCCGGATCAATCTCTGGCAGGGCCGCCACGGCGGCGTTTTCGACGTCTTCCCGCCCCAGACGGTAGGTCAGCGACGGCCCGAACGACAGCCCGGGGCCATTTCGCCCGGCACCAAAGCTTGCAGACAGGGTGGTGCCTTCCAGCCTGATCTCTGCATTGGGCAGTGTGTACGAGCCGAAGATGAAAGGGATCGCCTGATCATCGTCCGATCCCAGATATTCGGGCGCCGTACCGGCGCCCAAGGCAATAAAGCCGCGGGACTGATCCTGTGACAAGACCGGTGTCGCCGCAGCAAGCGTTGTCACGGCGGCAAGGGTCAACATGTTTCTGATTGGCATGCGCTTCTCCATATGGTGCGACATCGTACCTTATAATGTACGATGTCGAACTATCAAGCCTTGTTCGCAGGCGTTTGGCGATCTGTCGCAATTTGCGCGAAACATCGGCGTATCCCCGCCGGGAGCCGCGCTGTTGCGGCAGTCGGCTTCAAATCGGGCGGTCATCAAACTGAATTCGGGCCGCTGATCTTAAATCTGAGCCAGATCGAAGATCATCCAAGACGAGGATCACCTGTGAATGCCGGCGTGTTACATCTAAGCGTGTTGCGTCTGATCGGGTTCAGCCGATCAGACCCAACACGCTGTAAACCGCGCCCC
>JANNKX010000134.1:0-3500 GCA_031396505.1 Rhodobacterales bacterium | reverse complement strand
GTTGCAGGATATCGCGCAGGGACGTGACAAGAGCGGGGCGGGGGGTGGTGGATTCGATGGCAGCGATGAGGGGCAGGAGTTCAAAGCGCACCTGTTTGCGGCCAAAGGGAAACGCCTCGAGCATCACGATATCGGGTTTGGCGGCGTGAAAGGCATCGAGCAGTATGGCGGTGCGGTTAGAAAGGTAGGTTTCATCGGCGGGTTCACCCGTGGCGGTGACAAGGCCCTTGAACGCGCCATCGCGCACGGCGACGGGGGGCAGGGCGATATGGGGGATGCCGGGGCCGGGAAAGCCTGCAACGGGCAAACCACCTGTGACAAGGGTGACGGTCATGCCGGCATCCATGATGGCGCGGGCGACGCGGCTGGCGCGGGCGAGGTGGCCGATGCCCAGCAGATGCTGGACATAAAAGAACACGGAGGGTGCGGTCATGGTGTTACGCCTTCGGTGGCAAACAGGGCGGTCAATTGCGCGATGCTGGTGTGAAAGTCCAGCGTGGCGCGGACGCGGGCGGCGGCAGTCGCGCCAAGGCGTGCCCGGTCAGAGGGACGGGCAATGGCGGCCTGCAGGGCAGCGGTCAGGGCGGGCACATCATCGGGTGGCACAAGCCAGCCGTTTTCGGCATCGGTGAACAGTTCCGGGATGCCCGAGATGTTGGTCGTGACGCAAGCCAGACCCTGACTCGCGGCCTCGACCAGCACGTTTGGCAGGCCATCACGGTCGCCGTCAGGGGTGATGCGGCAAGCCAGCGTAAACAGATCGGACGCGCGGTAAGCGGCAAGCACCTGATCCTGCGCAACCGAGCCGCGCCATGTGATGCGCGCGGCGATGCCAAGCGTGGTGGCAAGGGTTTGCAGGGCGGCGCGGTCCGGGCCGCCGCCGATATGCGTGAAATGCCAGTGCAGGGTCGGGGGCAGGGCGGCAAGGGCCTGCAGCAGCACATCGTAACCCTTTTTCGGCACGGCGCGACCGACGCTGATGATCTGCACGGGGTCGGCGGGGTTTGATCCGTCACGGGGGGCGCGCGTGTCAAGGAAGGGCGGAAAACGATCAAGGTTCAGGCCATGGTAGGACAGATGCACGCGCGCGGGATCGGTGGCCAGCGATTGCAGATGCGCGTGCCCCGTCGCGGTGCAGGTCACGGCCCAGCGGGCACGGTCGAGCTTGCCCGCCAGTTCCCAATCGGGCGAGGTCCAGATATCCTTGGCATGGGCCGATACGGTCCAGCCCAGCCCCATGATGCGCGCGGCGTAATCGGCAACCGATGCGGGCGTGTGGATGAAATGCGCATGCAGCCAGATGCCGCCCGGTGGCCATTCGGCCACCAGCACGGCGGCTTGCCCCATGCGGCGGATACGGTTGGGTGTCAGGTCGCGGCGCAGGTCGTGCAGAAAGCTGCGGAATGTGGCCCGGAAACCGGGGTGGCGCGATGCAGCCCACAGCCCGCGCAGCACGCGCAACGGGGCCTGATACAGATATTCCGGCAGATACATCACCGGGGCTTGCATTTCATCATGCACCGCGTGGCGTTTGGTATCGGTGGGCTGACGCAGGGACACGATCACGAGGTCAAACCCGGCCAGTTCCAGCCCGCGCAATTCCTGCGCGATAAAGGTTTCCGACAGGCGGGGATAGCCTTTGACGACGATCACCAGCCGTTTGGACGGCAGGGCCTTGGTCACGTTGCGATCCGCAATCTTTCCATGCGTTCGGTGCGGATGCGCAGCACATTACCCACCAGCCGCGAGATATTGGTCAACCCCTCCAGATGCAGGCCGGGCGTGCCGTGCGATGGGGGATGCCGCGTCGCCAGCGCGCGCAGCGCTGCGGCCATACGGGCGGGATTTGCGGCCTCTTCGGGCAGCAGCATGTCGATCATGCCCAACTCGGCCGCACGGGTTGCGCGCAAAAGCTGTTCTTCGCGCGGGGTGGTGCGCGGCACGATCAGGGCGGGTTTGTCGAACGACAAAATCTCGCAATAGGTATTGTAGCCGCCCATGGCGACGACCCCGCGCGAGGCGGCAATCAACTCTTCCATGCGGGTATCGAATTCGATGACCTCGATCTGTGGGATAGACTTGCCGATGCGCAGGAAATCGGCGCGCTGGTCGCCGGGCATATAGGGGCCCAGCACGATCAGCGCCTTTTGTGTCAGGGTCGGGTCATGCTGATAGGCGCGCATCACATCCTGCACCAGATCGGCACCATCGCCACCGCCGCCCGTGGTGACCAGCAGGTAATCGCCTTTGGGGCGGTGCGTGGACAGCTTTTCATGCAAGGCGCTGCGTTGCAGGAAGCCCACGAATTCCATCCGGTCGCGCACCGATTGCGGCACATCAAGCCCGGTCAGCGGATCATAGAAATCGGGCGGGCCGTAAACCCAGATATCATCATAGGTACGGTCGATCTTGCCCATGATGTCATTGCGTTTCCATTCGGCATCCAGCAGGCGGGGGGCATCCATCACCTCGCGCAGGCCAAGGACCAGGCGGGTGCCTTGCGTTTTCAGGTAGGCAAGGGTTTCTTCGACCTCGCCGCGCAGGCCCATCGGTTCCTTGTCGACGATGAAGATGTCGGGTTCGAACGTTTCCGCTGTGTGGCGGATGATCGACCGGCGCATCTTGATGGTGTCGGCCACGTCGATATGTTCGGCCAGCGATGAATATTCGCCGTTGCGCAGCTTGATCACGCTGGGGATTTTGACGAAATCGACGCGGGCGCGGTAATCGAAGGCACCGGCAATCTGCGAGCCGGAAATGATCAGCACCATCAGGCCGCGATAATCCTGCACCAGCGAATGGGCGATGGTTCGGCAGCGGCGCAGATGGCCCAGCCCGAAGGTATCATGGCTGTACATCAGGATGCGGGCGTTTTCGAAACGGTTTTTCATCAGCAAAGCCTTGATCCGGGGCGCGGGACGGGTGGGTCCGTTGCACGGCCAATGGGGGGTCTATTTATACGGGTCGGCAGCATCACGTAACCCGTCACCAAGAAAGTTGAAAGCGAGGATTACAAGGATGACGGGCACCACCGGATACATCAGCCACGGATAAAGCGCGATGATGTTGACGCTGCGCGCCTCGGTCAGCAGGATGCCCCAACTGGAGATCGGTGGGCGCAGGCCGATACCCAGAAAGCTGAGCGCGGTTTCGCCAAGGATCATCGCGGGGATGGTCAGGGTGGCCGATGCGATCAGGTGCGACATGAAACCGGGGATCATGTGACGCCCGATGATGCGGCTGCTGCGCGCGCCCATCAGGCGGGCGGCGGTCACGTAATCCTCTTCCCGCAGGGCAAGCAGTTTGCTTCGGACGGCGCGGGCAAGCCCGGTCCAATCCAGCAGGCCAAGGATGACGGTGATGCCCATGTAGACAAGGATCGGGCTCCACGTCACGGGGATGATTGCGGCAAGGGCCATCCAGAGGGGGATCGATGGGATGGATTGCAGCACCTCGATAATGCGCTGGGTCACGGCGTCGAACCACCCGCCATGGTAGCC
>JANNKX010000122.1:0-21089 GCA_031396505.1 Rhodobacterales bacterium | reverse complement strand
CGCGCGGCGATCGCGTCGTGAATGGCGCGGTGCTGCGTCAGCAGTTCGGCGCGGCTGGTCCGGCCGGCGAACATGGCCTGACGGTTGTAGAACACGCCAGCCTTCAGCATCTCGAACATCGAGCGCATCATGTGCAGCATGACCACGTTATGCGACGCCTCGATGATTGACATGTGGAACTGCGCATCCAGTGCCGCCTCATCCGCCGGATCGCGCTTTTGATGCGCGACCTCCATCTTGTGAAAGATCGCATCGACCACCTGCAAATCGGTATCGGATGCCAGCCGCGCCGCACGTTCGGCGGCCAGCCCCTCCATATCGCAGCGAAAGGCGAGGTAATCGAACACCGCGTCGTCATGGGTGGCGAACAGTTGCACAAGGGCCGGCGAAAACGCCGAGCCCAGCACATCGGCGACAAAGATGCCCGCCCCCGGACGGCTGGTCAGCAGACCGCGATCCTGCAGATCGGCCACGGCATCACGCAAGGATGGGCGCGACACGCCAAGCCGGTCTGACAGTTCGCGTTCCGCGGGCAGACGTTCGCCAGGGCGCAGAATGCCGCGCAGGATCAACGCCTCGATCTGGTGGACCACGGTTTGCGACAGCTTTTCAGGTTGGACTTTCTGGAACGGCATCAAATTCCCCGATATTGGTCAGAAGATTAGACCAGTCTGCCGGGTGGTGCCAATGAAAAAGCGACCCGGCATCACCGGGCCGCTTTTGCAATGTTCGGGCGGTCAGCTGATCGGGCGGATGATGATTTCCACGCGGCGGTTTTGCGCGCGCCCTTCCGGCGTCAGGTTCGATGCGACGGGTGCATCCTCACCCCGGCCAAAGGTCGAAATGCGCGCCGACGGCACGCCTGCGGACCGAAGGACCGCCGCAACCGATGCGGCGCGGTCTTGCGACAACTGCTGGTTATAGGCGGCGGCGGCGGTGTTGTCGGTATGGCCGATCACCTCGATCCGGCTGTTGGGGTATTGCACAAGATTCTGGCCCACAGCGCGGATATCGCCTTGCAGATCGGGACGCAGGGATGAGCTGTCGGTGGCAAAGAGCAGGTCTTGCGGCATGTTCACGACAAGGTAGTCGCCAAAGTTGGTCACCGAAACGTTGGGGTTCGCGATGTTGCGGTTCAGATCGGCAGCCTGTTGATCCAGCGAGTTGCCGATGGCCCCGCCAATGGCCGCACCGACGGCCCCACCAAGAATAGCCTTTGGCAGTTTGTCGTCATCGCTGCTTGCCCCGGCAAGTGCGCCGGTCAGGCCGCCGATGATGGCACCGTTGCGCGCGCGCGCATTCGGGTCGGCGGCGTTATACTGGGGGGCCACGCAGGCGGTCAGGCCAAGCAGGGCTGCGGTCGACAGAAGGACGGGTGTCTTGAAATTCATTTTGCTGCCTCGGGTTTTATCCAGCCCGTAATGGGTGGTTCATCGCCAGTATAACAACTGTTCCGATGCCAAAACAGTTCCCTCACGCGATTGGCATGAAATTGCGCATCACGCCTCGGCGCGCGCGGCCTCCCATGCCAGCATGGCGCGTTTGACGGGCAGGCCCCAATGATAGCCGCCGATGGCGCCGCCCTTGCGGATGGCGCGGTGGCAGGGAATGAGAAAGGCCACGGGGTTGCGGCCGACGGCTGTGCCGACCGCACGGTTGGCCTGCGGGTGGCCGATCGACCGGGCGATGTCGCCGTAGGTGGTCACATGCCCGGTAGGGATGTTCAGCAGGGCCTCCCACACCTTGATCTGGAAGGGTGCGCCAACGGCATAGATCGGTGTCGCCGCATGCGCACCGGCCCCGAAAGCCAACAGCACCCAAGGGCGCAGCATCACCGGGTCTTCGACGAACGCGGCTTTCGGCCAGCGCGCGAGAAGTTCCGTCATCGTCGCCTCAGCCCCGGTTTCGGCGGCAAAGCCGATGCCGCAGATGCCCTTGGCCGTGCCCATCACGACGGCAGGCCCAAAGGGGCTGTCAAACCAGCCCCAGTAGATGGTCAGCCCGTCGGCGCCTTTGGCATAGTCGCCCGGGGTCATCGCCTCCCATGTCACGAACAGATCATGAAGGCGACCGCCGCCCGACAAACCGCTGCTGATGGCCGTGTCGAGCACCGTGGCACTATCCGCAAGCATGTGCTTGGCGTGATCGAGCGTCAGGTACTGCTGATAGCGTTTCGGCGACACGCCAACCCATTGCGAAAAGACCCGCTGAAAATGATGCGCCGACATGTTCATCCGGCTGGCCAGATCATCCAGCGTCAGGCCCGGCCCGCCTTCATCAATCAGGCGGATGGCACGGCCGATGACGTTGTAGTGATAGGCGGGGCTTTGATCGGTCATGGCGGTATCTCCTTGGGGCAGAACATACTGGGCAAGGCTTGATTGCGCGACCCGGATGTTGCTGATGCGCTGGTATTCCTGACCTTGCCTGCGGCACGGTTTCACCGTTGCAGTCGGCACAGGTAAAAGGAGGTTACGATGCGAACCCTTGTCTGTGCGATGATTGTCATGGTTGTGGCTGGCCCCGCGATGGCCGAGCGGCGCTGCGGATGGTATCACAACCCGACCCCCGCCAATGTCATTCTGGAAGATGCCGATGGGCAATGGTGGATCTCGCAACAGGGAAGTGCGCCCGCAGCGGGGTTCAAGGATGCCTATACCCTGGCCTTTGATGACCGTGTCCGTTTCAATTCTCGCGGTCAGGTCATCACCAGTGGCCCCGGCTATGGCTATAGCTGCGCCTGCGTGGATGGCGTTTTTGATGCGGATGCCCCGCGATACGAAAATGTCCTGTCGGTATCGCGGTTCACCGAACTGCCGGTTGCGCGGTGCGAGGCGGACCCAAAGCTGTCGGCCAAACCCGATTACTGACATTCGGCCCAGTTGCGCAACGGCGGCGGGGCTGGCAGAAGGGCGGTTATGGTCAAGCAACTGCCTTACGGCGCGATGCGCGCGATTTTTACCCGGTTTCAGGACGTGGAGCCTGAACCGAAGGGAGAATTGCATCATGTGAATGACTTCACGCTGGTCGTGGCAGTGGCGCTGTCGGCGCAATCCACAGATGTGGGAGTAAACAAGGCGACCGGGCCGTTGTTTGCGATTGCCGACACACCGGAAAAGATGCTGGCCTTGGGCGAGGAAGGCCTGATCGGCCATATCAAGACCATCGGCCTATACCGTAACAAGGCGAAGAATGTCATCAAGCTGTGCCGCATCCTGATTGATGACTTTGGCGGCATGGTGCCGACGTCGCGCGCGGCCTTGCAATCCCTGCCGGGGGTGGGGCGCAAGACGGCGAATGTGGTGTTGAACATGTGGCACGGGTATCCCGCACAGGCCGTGGATACGCATATCTTCCGGGTGGGCAACCGCACGGGCATCTGTCCGGGCAAAGACGAAGTGGCGGTGGAACGCGCGATTGAAGACAACGTTCCGGTTGAATTTCAACAGCATGCGCACCACTGGCTGATCCTGCACGGACGCTATATCTGTGTCGCGCGTAAACCCAAATGTACCATCTGCCCGATCACGGAATGGTGCCAGTATCAGGAGAAGACCGCGTGAGCCGTTATCAGGTTGTGGGCATCGGGAATGCTATTGTCGATGTGCTGGCACAGGCCAACGAGACGTTTCTCGACCATATGGGCATTACCAAGGGCATCATGCAACTGGTGGAACGCGAACGCGCCGAAACCCTGTATGGCGCGATGAAGGACCGGGTGGAGGCGCCGGGCGGATCGGTGGGCAATACGTTGGCGGGGCTGGGGTCGCTGGGGTTGTCGACCGCGTTCATTGGTCGGGTGCGCGATGATGCGCTGGGGCGGTTTTTCGCGCGCAGCCTGACGGTGGAGGGGACGGATTTCCCGAACGTGCCGGTGGCGGGCGCGGAATTGCCGACCAGCCGATCAATGATCTTTGTCAGCCCGGATGGTGAGCGGTCGATGAATACCTATCTTGGCATCTCTGCCGATTTGGGCCCCGATGATGTGGCGGACGATGTGGCGGGGCAGGCGGATTGGCTGTTTCTGGAAGGCTATCTGTTTGACAAGGATCAGGGCAAGGCTGCCTTCCTGAAGGCGGCGCGGGCCTGTCATGCGGGCGGAGGCAGGGCTGGTATCGCGCTGTCAGACCCGTTCTGTGTGAACCGGCATCGCGATGACTTTCGCCGTCTGGTGCGCGACGACATGGATTACGTGATCGGCAATGTGCATGAATGGGAGGCGTTGTATCAGACCGATATGGAGGGCGCGCTGGCACAGGCGCGCATCGATTGCCCGGTGGTGGTGTGCACGCGGTCAGGTGACGAGGTAATCGTGATCCGGGGGGACGCGCGCGTATCGGTGCCAGTGCGCCGCGTGGTGCCGGTGGATGCGACGGGGGCGGGCGATCAGTTCGCGGCGGGTTTTCTGTACGGGATGGCGACGGGGCAATCACTGGCGGTAGCGGGGCGCATGGGCTGCATCGCGGCGGCAGAGGTGATCGGCCATGTCGGCGCGCGGCCCATGGTGGATGTCAAGGGCTTGTTCCGGGCCGAGGGGCTGGTTTAGGCACTGCCCGTCAGATCGGCCCAACCGCAGCGGCTGGCAAGGCTTTCGGGCGGATGGCCGGTGCTGATGGCCATGCCCGCGCGAAACGCGGCAGACTTGCGCGCGGCGCGCAGATCGCGCCACAGGTGCAGACCGGAGCGGCTGATCTTGGTGATGGGGGTGCGCAGGGGCAGCGCGCCGCGCCATTTGCGCTGAATGTAGCGGTAGCATTCGCGGTAATCATCACCGAGGGCGGCATGGTAGCCATCATTATGGATGCAAGGCAGCGCGCCCGCATAGGCCGTCCGCCCTGCGGCGCGGGCGGTAGCCACGATATCGGTGCCATACATGTGCCAGCCGGGCAGCGCCTCGTCCCATCGCAGGCCGGCATCGCGGCGCATCACGATCAGCAGTTCGTCGAAGGACTGGACCTGCACAGGTGCCATCGGCACGCGCCCGACGATCTGGCCCAGCGAGGATGACCAGACCGGGCCGATATGCGCGCCATCAAGGCCCACACCTAAGGCACCCATCAGCGCCCAGTGGGGATCGGTCGCATCAAGTTCGGCGATGCGTGCCCGCAACAACCGATGCCATCCCGCGGGCAGAAAAACATCGTGATGGGCAAAGACCACATAGGGCGCCGTCGTGTTATCCAACCCGCGATTATAGGCGATGCTGGCCGAGGGCGCGTTGCGTTCAACATGCAACGGCACATGGGCCAGCAGTGGCGAGCGGCGCAGATTGGCGTCAAGGATCGCGTCGGAATGGCTGGCGGTGACGATGTCGAAGGTCATGGGCGGCCACGCGAGGCAAAGAGTGTGGTCAACTTTTCCGCCTGTGCATTGATGTCATGGCGGGTCAGCACGCGGGCACGGGCGGCGTGGCCCATGGTCGCCAGCGTTTCGGGTGGTGTCGCGGCAAGGCTGCGAATGGCGTCGGCCAAGGCGGCTGTATCGCCTGCGGGCACCAGCCAGCCGGTGTCGGGCGTGACAAGCTCCGGCACCCCGGCGATGGCCGTGGCGATGATGGGGCGGCCAGCGGCCATCGCCTCCATCACCACCACTGGCAGGCCTTCGGCAAAAGAGGGCAGGATCAGCGCGGTGCCTGCGGCAAGGGCGTGGCGCACACCGGATTCGTCTTGCCAGCCCGCCAAGGTGATCTGCTTTTGCAGACCAAGGGCAGCAATCTGTGCCTGCAGCGCCGGGCGCAGCGGCCCGTCACCGACCAGCGTCAGGTGCAACCCCGGCAGATCGCACAGCGCATCCGCCATGGCCGCAATCAGCAGCGCAAAGCCCTTTTGTTCGGCCAGCCGCCCGATGGCCACCAGACGCGGGCCACTTGTCGGCAGGGGGGCGGGGTCCGCAAACCGCCACGGTTCAATCCCGCAATGCACGACATGGATGCGGTCCCAATCCGCCGTCGGGGTCCAGCGGCACAACTGGCTGCGCCCATAGCTTGAAATCGCCACGGCAAAGGCCGCGCGCTGCACCTTTTCGCCCAAGCACAGTGCAAATGGCGCGTCAAACTCTTCAGGTCCATGGGTGGTAAAGCTGTAAGACGGCCCGCCCATCGCCTGCGCTAGCATCGCCACTGTCGTTGAATTTGTCCCGAAATGCGCATGCAGATGCGGGATGCGCAGATCATAGCAGCGCTGCGCGATCACTGCCGCTTCGGCCAGATAGACGACATGGCGCAGCCGTTCATTGCCGCGCACACCACAGCGCCATGCCAGCCGCAACGCACCAAACGCACGCGCAGGACGACGGATCATCCAGCGGAATGCCACTTTGGCCACAGACCACGCGCCCATTTTCAGGACATGTTCGGTGCGGGCATCCTCGGCAATATCGGCGGGATCAACCAGTTCGGCGTGCGCAGACCGCATCGCAAAGCGGTGCACGTCCCATCCTTGACGCTCCAACGCCTGCACCTCGCGCCGGATAAAGCTGTGCGAGGCACGCGGATAGGTATTGATAAGGTAGGCGAGTTTCACTGGGCGGCATCCAACAGGCAACTGCGCACCGATGTATGCGTATCGGCACGCGAAGCAAAGCGTTTGCGCAAGGCGGGTGATTGACGCCGCTCAAGGCGTGGCCCTAGGGTCGCGCCCATGACCGATACCCCCCCCATAACTGACCTGTTCGCCCGTGCCCTGCGCGGCGGGGCGATGACGGCGGGTTCCTATGCGCTGGCACAGGGGGCGCGGCTGGCATCAAACCTGATCCTTGCGCGTTTGTTGTTCCCCGAGGCGTTCGGAATCATGGCGCTGGTCACTGTCTTTCTGGTTGGGCTGGCGATGTTTTCGGATGTGGGCATCGGCCCCGCCATCAGCCAGAATGCGCGCGGCGATGACCCTGATTTTCTGAATACCGCGTGGACGATCAATGTCGCGCGCGGGGTCATTCTGTGGCTGGTGGCCTGTGCGGTGGCATGGCCGCTGGCGCAGTTTTACGCGGCCCCCGATTTGGCGCAATTGCTGCCGGTGGCGGGGCTGACGCTGTTGATTGCCGGGTTCAACCCGACGCGGATTGATACCGCACAACGGCATCTGTTGTTGGGGCGCGTCACGACACTGGACCTTGCAGCGCAGATTGCCGGGATCGTGGCGATGGTCATGCTGGCATGGGCGCTGCAATCAGTCTGGGCTTTGGTGATCGGCGCGATAGTGGGTGCGCTGGCCAAGCTCGCATTGATGTGGTGGCTGCTGCCCGGCCCCACAAACCGCTTGCGATGGGAGGCAACCTCGGCGCGCAGTCTGATCCATTTCGGCAAGTGGATCTTTCTGTCAACGGCTTGTGGTTTTCTGCTGTCGCAGGGCGACAAGGCAATTTTAGGGGCCTATTTGCCCCTGCAAGATTTGGGGTTTTACAACATCGGCTATTTTCTGGCGTCCTTTCCCATTCTGCTGGGCGGCGCTGTGACAGGGCGCATCCTGCTGCCGCTGTACCGTGATCATCCGCCGGGCGCATCTGCGCACAATGCGGGCCGGATGGCACGGCTGCGCTATGGCGTATCGGCGGGGTTGATCGCGATGCTGGCGGGGCTTGCGCTTTTGGGCGTGCCCTTGGTGCACCTGCTGTATGATGATCGCTATGTCAGTTCAGGGGCCATTGTGGTGGCCGTGGCCTGTGTGCAGATGGTCGCCGTGCTGGGCATGACCTATGATCAATCGGCGCTGGCGGCGGGCAATGCGCGGGGGTATTTTCTGGTGATTGCGGGCAAGGCCGCGTTGCAGACCGGCGCATTGATTGCCGGGATGCAATGGGCGGGACTTGGCGGCGCGCTGGTGGCGCAGGGTGTGGCATTGCTGCTGGCGCATGGGCTGATCGTGATGCTGGCGCGCAGGCACGGCGCGTGGGATGCCGGGCATGATGTGGTGATGGGGGCAACGGCGGCCATAATCATCGCGCTGGCGGGTTGGGTGAACGTGGATGCGCTGCGCGGGCTGTTTTCCGGCTAGGTTTGGCCATCATCCTGCGTTATGGCCAGCGCGCGGAGTGTGACATGCAGATAGAACAGACAAAACTTCCCGGCGTTGTGATCCTTGCGCCCAAACGGTTCGGCGACGCGCGCGGCTGGTTTTGCGAAACCTGGAATGCAGATGTGATGGCGAAGGCCGGGCTGAACCTGCATTTCGTGCAGGACAACCATTCGTTTTCGGCCACGCCCGGCACCCTGCGCGGCCTGCATTATCAGCGCCCGCCACATGCGCAGGATAAACTGGTGCGCTGTACGCGCGGGATGATCTTCGATGTGGCGGTGGATTTCCGGCGCGGTTCTGTCACTTTCGGGCACTGGGTCGGGGTGGAGTTGTCGGCGGAAAACGGGCGGCAGTTGCTGGTGCCGAAGGGGTTTCTGCACGGCTTTGTCACGCGCGTGGCCGATTGCGAGGTGCAGTACAAATGCACCGATGTCTATGCGCCCGATTGTGATGGCGCGGTGCGGTGGGATGATCCGGAGATCGGGATTGATTGGGGGGTGACCAACCCGGTTCTATCGGCAAAGGATGCCGTGGCCCCGTTGTTGCGCGATGTTGCATCGCCGTTTGGTGCGCCATGAAACTGCTGGTCACGGGCGGGGCGGGGTTCATCGGGTCTGCCGTTGTGCGGCTGGCGGTCGCGCGCGGGCATGAAGTGGTCAACCTTGATGCGATGACATATGCGGCCAATGCGGCCAATGTGGCCAGCGTGTCTGGCAGCAACCTTTACACATTCGAACATGCCGATATCCGCGACCGCGCGGCATTGGACCGCGTCTTTGCCACGCACCGCCCCGATGCGGTGATGCATCTGGCCGCCGAATCGCATGTCGACCGCAGCATCGACGGCCCGGCCGATTTCATCGAAACGAATGTCAACGGCACCTTCAACATGCTGGAATCCGCGCGCGCCCATTGGGTCGCGCGGGGGCGGCCTGCGACGTTCCGCTTTCACCACATCAGCACGGATGAGGTGTTCGGGACATTGGGTGAAACCGGGCAGTTCACCGAGGCCACCCCCTATGCGCCGAACAGCCCCTATTCGGCGTCCAAGGCGGCAAGCGACCATCTGGTGCGCGCCTGGCATGAAACCTATGGCCTGCCCGTCGTGATGACCAATTGTTCCAACAACTACGGCCCTTACCACTTTCCTGAAAAGCTGATCCCGGTTGTGATCCTGAATGCGCTGCACGGGCGTCCCATCCCGGTTTATGGCGCGGGCACCAATGTGCGTGACTGGCTCTATGTTGAAGATCACGCCGATGCGCTGCTGTGCGTGCTGGAACGCGGCACCCTCGGACGCAGCTACAACATCGGCGGCGAGAATGAGGCGCGCAATATCGACCTCGTGCAGATGATCTGCGCCCTGCTGGACGAGATGCACCCCGGTGGCGCGCCCCATGCCCGGCTGATTACGTTTGTCACAGACAGGCCCGGCCATGATGCGCGCTATGCGATTGACCCCAGCCGCATCCGGGATGAGCTGGGCTGGCGACCGTCGGTGACGCTGGAGCAAGGCTTGCGCAAAACTGTGCGGTGGTATCTGGACCATGCCGATTGGTGGCAACCTTTGCTGGACCGCGCGGGCGTGGGTGCGCGGCTGGGGGCGGCACCGTGAAGGTGCTGGTGTTCGGCCAGACCGGGCAGGTTGCGCGCGAACTGGCGCTGCGGGTGCCCGCAGGGGTGGACGTCACCTGCGTTGACCGCATCCGCGCCGATCTGTCAGACCCCGGCAGTTGTGCGGCGGCAGTGTTCGCGGCGGATGTGGATGTCGTGATCAATGCGGCGGCCTGGACGGCCGTTGACCGTGCCGAAGTGGAAGAGGACGCAGCCACCGTGGTGAATGGTGCAGCACCCACCGCCATGGCGCGCGCGGCGGCAGCGCGGGGGCTGCCGTTCCTGCACATCTCCACCGATTACGTGTTTGATGGCAGCGGTGATGCGCCTTTTGCACCTGATGATCCGGTGGCGCCGCTTGGGGCCTATGGGCGATCCAAGCTTGTCGGGGAAATGGGCGTGCGGGATGCCGCCGGGCGGCATGTTATCCTGCGCACATCATGGGTGGTGTCGGCGCATGGGGCGAATTTCGTGAAAACCATGCTGCGGCTGGGGGCGGAACGCGCTACGCTGAATGTGGTCGCCGACCAGATCGGCGGGCCCACCCCTGCCGCAGATATCGCCGATGCGCTGTTCATCATCGCGCGCGAAATGGCCGGTGGCCATGCGGGCGGCACTTATCATCTGTCCGGTGCGCCTGATACCAGCTGGGCCGATTTTGCCCGTGCGATCATGGCGGGTGCGGGGCTGCCCTGCACGATCAGCGATATCCCGGCCTCCGCCTATCCCACGCCCGCCAAGCGCCCGCCGAATTCGCGGCTGGACTGCACCAGCCTGTTTCGCGACTTTGGCATCGAACGTCCGGACTGGCAGACAGGGCTGCGCGGCATCATCAGGGGGCTTTCATGACACGCAAGGGCATTATTCTGGCAGGCGGGTCGGGCACCCGGTTGTGGCCGATCACCATGGGCGTGTCCAAACAACTGCTGCCGATTTATGACAAGCCGATGATCTATTACCCCCTGTCCGTGCTGATGCTGGCGGGCATCCGCGAGATTGCGGTGATCACCACGCCCGACGATCAGGCGCAGTTTCAGCGGCTGCTGGGGGATGGTAGCCAATGGGGGCTACGCCTGACCTACATCGTGCAACCCTCGCCCGACGGTCTGGCGCAGGCCTATCTTCTGGCGCGTGATTTTCTGGCGGGCGCGCCGTCCGCGATGGTGCTGGGCGATAACATCTTTTTCGGCCATGGTCTGCCGGAAATTCTGGCGGCCGCGGATGCGCGCGCGCACGGCGGAACGGTGTTCGGCTATCGCGTGGCCGACCCCGAACGCTATGGCGTGGTGGATTTCGCCCCTGATGGGCGCGCCCGCGCGATTGTTGAAAAACCAGCCGTACCGCCATCGCATTTTGCCGTGACGGGCCTGTATTACCTTGACGGCGATGCACCGGCACGCGCGGCGGTGGTGAAGCCATCGCCCCGCGGTGAGCTGGAAATCGTGGATCTGCTGCAAAGCTATCTGGATGATGGTCTGCTTTCGGTCGAACGCATGGGGCGCGGCTTTGCATGGCTGGATACCGGCACGCATGGCAGCCTGCTGGACGCGGGCAATTTTGTGCGCACCCTGCAGGCGCGGCAGGGCCTGCAAGTGGGCTGCCCGGACGAGATCGCCTATCGTGCAGGCTGGATCAGCGCCGATGCACTGGCCGCGCGCGCCGCGGTGTTCAAGAAAAACGACTATGGCACCTATCTGCTGTCTGTGCTGTCGGACTAGCGGTCCGTGGCATTTGTTGCGGAAAACCGCCTGAATCGTGCGGTTTTGCTGGCAGGATTCGCCGCCTATACAATTTTGGGGCTAGTATTGCTTCTGTTTTGTTAGTGTTCTTTCCCTACACTGCCAAGGTGGCGCAAGCGCCCATTCACGGGGACGGACGATGATTGCGATGATAACAAGTGGCATGACCGTCGGGTTGATCGGGGCTGCGATGGTCTGGGTCGATGGGCATCATCCCTTGGCGGTTGGTCTGGCCTATGCCCTGACCGGAATGATCGGCGTCTTGGGCAGTGCGGTTTGCGTGGCGGCTGCATCCGAAACCGGGCGCGACCGCCTTCACTGATTTTGTTTTGCGAACAATAGCCCGGCTTTTTTCACAGCGGCCTGTAGGGCAGGCGCGTTTGACGTGCATGTGCCGATTGATAAACTGCGAATCACACGTTGATCTGCCGGTAAGGCGGCATCAGGAATGCAATCTGAGATTGCAAGTATAAAACATCAAAAATCTCGTGGGTTGTAAACTCATAAAATACTTGCTGGCACGCTCGCGAATTGGGGCGAAATGAAGGCAGGCCCTGTCGCCAAGCCTGTCCAATCTCATGTAAACTGTTAGAGGGGGGCGCCTGACGAAGGGTGCTGAGATGTGCAAGTTGACTGTTTCGAAACTGGGGTCTGTGCTGTGTATGGGTCTTTCGGGCCCGTTATTTATTTTGCCTAAGAACCCGATTTAGTTGAGAAAACCCTTAAGATGACAATCAGTATCCCCGAATTTCCGGTGAACGAGGCCGTCAGGCTGCCTGATGCGCAAATCCGTGCTAAAGCCCGGCCGCATGGTGTGTATCGACGCGGGGCCAAGCGGTTGCTTGACCTATGTGTCGTGGCGATTGCCGCCCCGATTGTCTTGCCTTTGATCGCGGGCATGGCCTGTGCTGTGGCGTCTGATGGCGGGCAGCCGTTTTACACCCAAAGCCGCGTTGGCAAGGGCGGGCGTATTTTCCGGATGTGGAAATTGCGCAGCATGGTGCGCGATGCCGACACCCGGATGGAGGCGCATCTTGCAGCCGATCCGGCGGCGCGTGCCGAATGGGACGCAACGCAGAAACTCAAGGCTGATCCGCGGATCACGCGCTTGGGCCAGTTCCTGCGGCGGTCGTCTTTGGATGAATTGCCGCAATTGTGGAACGTGTTGACTGGCGACATGAGCCTGGTCGGCCCGCGCCCGATGATGCCCTGCCAGAAAGACATGTATCCGGGACACGCCTATTACGCCTTGCGTCCGGGGATTACCGGGTTGTGGCAAACGGCCGAACGCAACCGCAGCACCTTTGCCGCGCGCGCCGAATTCGACGCGACGTATGAACGTCAGGTGACCCTCGGACACGATGTGGCAATCCTGTTGCGGACTGTGGCCGTGGTGTTGCGCGGCACGGGGTACTAGGGCGGATTATCTTCAATCTGATTCAGATTGAAGGTCATCGGCTCTGACCCTTACACAACCGACACTGCAACCACGACCAAAGCAAGGATCAACAGGCTGCCATATACCGCCAGCCGTGACAGGCTTAACGGGTCTTCCGTCGCCACACCGCGAAGGGCCTGGCGCAGGGGGACTTCGGGAATCGACACCACTGGGCGCAGGTCCAGTTCACGCATCATCTGCGCCTCGGTCCGCACAACGGGTTTCAGAAGGTCAAGCAGAAATGCCAACCCCACTGCCCCCAGCAGACTTGCAATCGCACCCACGGCGGCAAGGCGTTTCGCCCCGCGCCCGGTTGCAAACTCCGGCGTGATCGCGCGTTCCAGCAGGGAAAAGCGTTCGTCCTGCTGTTGATCGGCAAGACGCACATCGGTTTCCGCCTCGGCCAGACGACGGTTCACCACGTCATACTGTGCCTGCAATTGATCCAGTGCGCGTTCAAACCCCCGCAGCGTCCGCTCCACGTCCGGTATCTGGGCAATGGCGCTTTCAATCTCGGCCTTGCGCGCGGTCAACGCCGTGCGTTGTGCCGCAAACTGCGCCATTGTGGCTATCAGTTCGTCAAGGCGGCGGCGGTCGGTGGCGCGTGGGTTTTCCAGCCCCTCGATCACTGCGCGCTCACTGTTCAGCGCGACAACCGTCTGGTCCAGATCGCGCAGGTCCGATTCAAGACTGACCAGCTCTTCGCGCCGTGCATTCTCGATTGTGGGCAGCGCGTTGGCGTTCGCGTTCTTGTAGCTGGCAATCTGTTCTTCCAATGCGGCAATGCTCGCGCGCAGGCGCGCCTCGTCATCCTGAAAGAACGCAAAGTTTGCTGCCGCGCGGTCCGATTGCCCCGCACTGCTTTGGTCCAGAAACCCTTGCGCAAAATCATTCGCAACCCGTGCGGCCTGTTCGGCATCACCCAGACGCGCCGTGATGATCAGGGCCGATGCGCGCGCGGGTGCGCCATAGGTCGGGGCCGCCGCACTGGCGATCTGCTGAAAACTGATCGCATTGCGCAACAGGCCAACCTTTTGGTCCACGGTCAGGCCGGGCAGATCGGCGAAAAGGCCATGCCGTTCGATCATCGCCATCAGGCTTTCGCGCGTCGTCAGTTGCTGTTCAATCGTTTGCAACACCTGCACCGATCCCGACGCATCCTCATCCGCGCCGCCCGTCGCTGTATCGGTGACGCGGGGCGGCTGAATCTGGATCGCGGCGAAGGATTCATAGGTTTTGGGCCGCGTCTTGGCGACAAACACCGACAGCGCCACGCCCAGTAACGTGACGGCGATGATGATGCTGCGCCGACGGAACACGAAACCGATGAAATCATCCAGACTTTGAATATGGCCCATGCCTCAGGTGACCCTAGCTTTTGCCATAGGTATAACGACCAAGTTTGCGGTCCTGCGCCCGGTTCAGCACAACACCCATCAACGGCACCCGGCCCTCCAGCAGGCGTTCGGTCGCCTTGATTTCGTCGGCCGTCGTGCGCGTGCCATCGGCCACCAGCAGCACTGCGTCAATATGCGGGATCATCGCGATCACATCATCGGACACGAGGACCGGCGGCATGTCGTAAATCACGGCGTCCGGTTGCAGTTGCGTGATCATCGCATCCAGCGCCTGTGCAGTATCGGGGTCTTGCAGAACGGTCGCCGGGTCAGCGACCGCCGCCCCGTTCAGGCAAAGCGCCAGCGTCTTGCCAAAGCGGCGGAAATGCGATTCCAGCGGCTGTTCACCCGACAGAAACTCCTGCAACGGGGCGGCATCGGTCACCCCGAAAATCCCCGCCAGATGCGGGCGGCGCAATTCAAGGTCCATCAGGATGGTGCGGTTGGCGGGCAGCCGCGACAAACTCAGGGCAAGGTTTGCCGCCACAAAGGATTTGCCGCACCCATGCGTTGGCGAGGTGACGGCAATCCGCTGCCAGCCACGTTCGCGCAGGGCCTGCAACAGACGGGTGCGCAGCATGTCAAACACTGCAACGGCTGGGTTCTCACTCGCCTGCGTAAACAAACCGTTTCCGGAAAGACGTTCCGCATTCAACGCAATCGGCCCGATCGATTCCCAAACCCGCATCGGCGACAGCGGACTAAGCGCCTGCGGTACCGCAAAAATCTCATGCCCGGTGCGCTGATCCAGGGTGATATCGGGGCGATCAACCGCTTGACCCGGCCGGAAAAGTGATACGCCGGACCGGTGCGCGCCAGCACCCGGTTTGCCTTTTCCTGAGTCAGACTGGCCCGTCATCACATTCCCGCTGATACCCATATCCGGCGTATTTGTCGAAATCGGCATCAAGATACGGTGGTTTTGCATCCGAAACCGGGCTCCTGCGGACAGCGAAGATGTTCGCTGACAATGATGACACCACATGCCCCCTCGATTGGGCACGCCAATCCGCAGTCACCCGTCACCTTTCGCGTTTTACGCGCCGGCGCTGGATTCGCACGGGCCCCCGCCCAAGAGGTTCTATGATTATCAGAGCCGTCCGGAAATTGAAAGGCCCGCACCGTCTTGCCCGGCCACTCCGCACAGCGTTGCGTTTGCGGCTGCGGGCAAAACGCCCTAGCCTTCGGATCGACATCAGACCGTCGAAAGGGACGCCGTGACCATGTTCGCAACGCCAATCATCGGTGCCGTCATTATTGGCCGGAATGAGGGTGCGCGCCTGTCGGCCTGCCTGCAATCGGTGGGCACGCAGGTCGGGCAGATGGTCTATGTCGACAGCGGATCAACGGATGCATCGGTTGCGGCGGCGGCGGCGGTTGGCGCACGCGTTGTGGCGTTGGATATGACGCAACCGTTTACCGCGGCACGCGCGCGCAATGCGGGCATGGCACTGTTGGACGGGGTGGATTTTGTGCTGTTTGTCGATGGTGATTGCGTGCTGCAACCGGGCTTCATCGCGGCCGCACTTCGGACCTTTGCCCTGCATCCGGCGGCCGTGGTGGTCTGCGGCAGGCGACGCGAGGCGCATCCGGCTGCGTCGGTCTATAACCGCCTTTGCGATGCCGAATGGGATACGCCCGTGGGACGCGCGCTGGCTTGTGGCGGTGATGCGCTGATGCGGCTGGCGGCGGTGCGTGCCGTGGGCGGCTTTTGCGCGGGCCTGATCGCGGGCGAAGAGCCGGAACTGTGCCTGCGCCTGCGTCGCGCGGGCGGGCAGGTCTGGCGGATTGACGCGGAAATGACGCTGCATGACGCGGCCATGGCGCGCTTTGGCCAATGGTGGCGGCGGTCGGTGCGCGCGGGCCATGCCTTTGCCGAAGGTGCATGGCTGCATGGTGCCGCGCCCGACCGGCACTGGCGGCACGAGGTGGCGCGCGCGCTGTTCTGGGGGCTGGTCTTGCCATCGGCGACGGTGCTGGCGGGCATAATCCATCCGCTGGGCTGGCTTTTGGTGTTTCTTTATCCGGCACAGGTGCTGCGCTTGTGGCGACGCGGTGGCGATTTGGCACAGGCGCTCCTGTTGGTGCTGGGCAAGTTTGCCGAGGCGCAGGGCGCGCTGACATTTCATGTGCGCCGTCTGCGCGGGCATGGCGGGCGGTTGATCGAATACAAGTAATCCGCAGGCAACATCAGGATCGCCGACGCCGCCATGCCGCCACGATCTGCCCCGGCAGAATGGCCGCACAGGCGGTATAGCGCGGGATCATCCGGCGCGGGCTGGACAGCGCGCGCCACAGCCATTCCATCGCGATGGCGCGCACAAACAAAGGTGCGCGCGTCTGCGTGCCGGCCAGAAAATCCAACCCCGCGCCGACGGATGCAAAACCGACATGTGGTGCAAGATCGCGCCCGCGGGCCGCGAACTCCTCTTGCTTGGGTGCCCCAAGCGCAACGAAACACAACCCGATCCCGGCATCCCGCAGCCGATAAAGAATGTCTTCGGCGACGCTGCCTGTGGGATCAAATCCAAAGTCTGGGGCAATGCGTTCCACGATCTGCAGGCCGGGCACAGCCCGTTCCATTACCGCCGCGGCGGCCATCAGGGCGGCATTGGATGACCCCACGAGCGCCACCTTTACCCCCGCATCGGCCGCAATCCGTGCCAAAGGCAGCACCATGTCGGACCCCGGCACAAGGTCGACGGGCCGCCGCGCGAGCCGTGACAGCCAGACAATCGGATGGCCATCCGCCACCACCATCGTCTGTGCCGCATAGGCCGCACGAAACCCCGGATTGCGGCGCAGTTTCACCAGATGATCCAGATTGATCGTGGCCAGCGCGAAACCCTGCCGTGCCCGCAAGGTCGCACCGACGGCCGCCTGCAACGCGGCTGCGTCGGGTAGATTGACGGCAATCGTGGTCTGATCAAACTGAAACTGCACTTGTCCTCGGCGCATTACCAAAGTGCGCCCAATACCACGCGCGCGACAAAAAGCATGCCCTTTGTGCTGCCCGCGCCTGATCAACACAGCGTTTCCCTTATGGCGACGACGTGCCGAATGGCTGGTGATCTGGCCCGCGTTTGCCCTATAATCGCCGCGATACGTTGTTAGCGCGCTGCAAGTAACCCCCAAGGTGCCCTCCCGTGGCCGATCCGAATGCCCTTGCTTATCTGATGCTCGCGGTCTGGCCGCTGGTGGGCTATGTGCTGTATACCCGGCTTGACCCCGTGCGCGCACTGATCTGGACGCTGCTTGCGGGCTATCTGCTGCTGCCGCCGATTGCCGCATTCAACCTGCCGGTCGTGCCCGATCTGGACAAGTATTCGATCCCCTCACTTGCCGCACTGGCCTGCGCGCTTTTCCTGCTGAAAGACCGGATCGGCCTTCTGCCCGACAACTGGATCGGACGCGGCTTTTTGCTGATGTTTGTCATCAGCCCCTTTGCCACCGTGCTGACCAACCCTGAACCCATTCCGATTGTTGCGGGCGATCTGCCCGGCCTGCGGATTTACGACAGCGTCGCCGCCGTCACCAATCAGGCCATCGCCCTGCTGCCGTTTTTCCTCGCGCGGCGGTATCTGGCCACGCCGGATGCGTTGCGCACGGTGATGCTGGCGCTGATTGCCGCCGGGTTGGCCTATTCGCTGCCCATGTTGGTCGAATCGCGCCTGTCACCCCAGATCAACGTCTGGGTCTACGGGTTTTTCCAGCATGATTTCTTTCAGACCATCCGCTTTGGCGGCTATCGCCCCGTGGTGTTTCTGCCGCATGGCCTCTGGGTCGCATTCTTTGCCCTGATGTCCGTGATTGCCGCCACCGTGGCCTTGCGCGAAGGCCCCGCCCCTGACCGTCCGCGTCAGTTGATGGTGGCGCTGTATCTGCTGGCTGTGCTGGTCATTTGCAAAAGTGCAGGCGCGCTGGTTTATGGATTGGCGTTGATCCCGATCCTTCTTGTGGTCGGGCGGCGCGCGCAGATCATGCTGGCTGCCAGCCTTGCCGTGGTCGTCATGGTCTATCCCATTTTGCGCGGGGCGGGCCTGATCCCGGTTGATGACATCGTGGCCTATGCCCAGAATATCAGCCCCGAACGCGCCTATTCGCTGCAGTTTCGCTTTAACAACGAAGACGTCCTGCTGGCGCGCGCGCAGGAAAAGCCGTGGTTCGGCTGGGGCGGCTATGGGCGCAACCTGATCCTTGATCCGATCACCGGGCAGCCCTGGACGATTGCGGACGGCGCGTGGATCATCGCCTTGGGCATCTACGGCTGGATGGGGTATATCGTGCAATACGGGCTGTTGTCCTTGCCCCTTGTCCTTCTTGCGCGTGAGGCGCTGTTGCAGCGCGGCTCGGTCTTTTCGCCCTTTGCCAGCGGGCTGGCGCTGATGCTTGCGATCAACATGGTTGATATGTTGCCCAACGCCACGCTGATCCCGTTCACATGGCTGATGGCGGGTGCTTTGCTGGGCTATGCCGAGGCGCTGGCCCATGCCCGGCGCGGGGCTGCCGCCGCTGCGTGGCGCGAAGGCCTGCATGGCGGGCGCCCGTCACGGACGGTGGTGTAAGGGGTGGTGCTGCGCGTCGATCTGGGGCTTTTTGCGCATGATGCGGCGCAGGGCATTGTCCCCATGATGCAGCGGCTTGCCGCACAGGATGCGTTTGGCGCGGGCGACATTGACCTGTGCGTGCATGTGCTGGCCCATGGCTGCACCGACGATACCGCCGCACAGGCGCAATGGGCCGCCCCCGACGGCTTTCGTGTGCAGGATCTTCCCGCCGCCGGAAAATCGCAGACATGGAACCGTTTCGTGCATGATCTGTCACGCCGCAACGCCGATATGCTGCTGTTCTGTGATCCGGATATCACCTTTCCCGCCGCTGATTGCCTGTCGCGGCTGATCCGCAGGCTTGTGGCCCGACCTGACCTGCATCTGATCGACAGCCGGCCCGTCCGTGACGTGGCGCAGGGGTTGGTTCTGCGCCTGATCGGCGCGTCAAAGGGCGGACCGGACACCTGGCAAACAGCCTCCTGCGAGCAGCTTTACGCGATGCCGGCCCCGGCTGCACGGCGCAACATCCTGCCCATTGGCCTGCCGCTGGTCGACGGGTTCCTGCGGGCGATGGTGGTGACCAACCGCTTTACCGCGCCTGAAAACCGCATGGTGCTTGATCGGGCGGCTGATATTTATCACATCTGTCCCGCACCACGCAGTCTTGCCGCCGCGATCCGCAATGAAACCCGGCTGGTGGCAGGATCGGCGGTCAATGCGGCGGTGTTCCGGCATCTGGCCGCCGAAGGCGAGGTGCGCCTTGCGCGTGAACTGTCGCGCGCCGCCGCCGACGATTCCTGGCTGCATGACGTGCTGCGCCGCCGCCTGCCGCGTCTGCCCTCTGTGTATGTGCCGCTGCGTTTCCTGTTTCAGCGGTTGACCTATGCCCCGCGGCGTCTGCTGCACCCCAAGCGGTTTGGCCTTGCGATTTTCGGGTTCGGCTTTGATGTGATTGTTTACCTGAATGCCCAAATCCGCATGGCGCGCGGCACGGGGCCAGGACACTGGTAAGGGGTTTTGCCTTGATTGGCGGGGGTTTGCGGCGGGAATGTGGCGGCAGTGTGGCATTAGGTTCAAACACGCGACACTGCGGTTGCGGCTGCCCGTGGGGTGTTCTCTGACAGGGTTTTGCGTTACCCTGATGGCATGGGGCGGCACCGGTGCGGGTTGCGGTCCGCTTGGGGTTTGCCGCGATGGCGCGTGATGCAGTGAACAGTGCAACGATCAGTGATACCGACATTGCGATTGTCGGGATGGCCGCGCATTTTCCCGGCGCGCCGGATGTCGCCACCTACTGGGCAAACCTGCGCGCTGGCATCGAATCCATCCGCACCCTGACCGATGCCGAACTGATCGCTGCAGGCGAAAGCCCTGCGCGCATGGCCAAATCCAACTACGTGCCCGCCGCCGCCATTCTTGATGATTTCGCGCATTTCGACGCCGATTTCTTTGGCTTCTCGCTCAAAGAGGCCGCGATCATGGACCCCCAGCATCGCCAGTTTCTGGAGGTCGCATGGCAGGCTCTGGAAAACGCCGCCCATCCGCCCGAAAAATTCGGCGGCTCCATTGGTGTGTATGCTGGCTGCGGCATGGGCAGCTATTTCTATTTCAACCTGTGTTCCAATCCCGGTCTTGTTGCGGGTACCGGCCTGTTCCTGCTGCGCCATACCGGTAATGACAAGGATTTTCTGGCAACCCGCGTCAGCCATCTCTTTGATCTGAAGGGGCCAAGCATCAATGTGCAGACCGCCTGTTCCACCTCGCTGGTCGCGGTCCACATGGCTGCACAGGCCCTGCTGAACGGCGAATGCGACATGGCCCTTGCGGGTGGCGTGACCATCGAATTGCCCCACGCGCGCGGCTATCTGTTTACCGAGGGCGAGATTTTGTCGCCCGATGGCCATTGCCACGCCTTTGATGCCCGCGCACAAGGCACGGTGTTCGGGTCGGGTGCGGGCTGTGTGGTGTTGCGCCGCCTTAAGGATGCGATTGCCGATGGCGATCATATCTGGGCCGTGATCAAGGGCAGCGCCGTCAACAATGATGGTGCCGCCAAGGCGGGCTATCTCGCCCCGTCGGTGGACGGGCAGGCCGCCTGTATTGCCGAGGCGCAGGCGATTTCAGGCATCACTGCCGATACCGTGGGCTATGTCGAATGCCACGGCACCGGCACCTATCTGGGCGACCCGATCGAGGTTGCGGCCCTGACGCAGGCGTTTCGCGCAACCACGGATGCCGTCGGCACCTGCCGCATCGGATCGGTGAAAACCAACATCGGCCATCTGGATACCGCGGCAGGGGTCGCCAGCCTGATCAAGACCAGCCTTGCCCTGCATCACCGC
>JANNKX010000104.1:0-19547 GCA_031396505.1 Rhodobacterales bacterium | reverse complement strand
CCAGCGCAATGATACCATCCTGCACGAGGGCGATCGGTCGCAGATGCTGTATACTGTCCTGTCGGGGATGGGCACACGGTCTGTCATGCTGGAAGACGGGCGCAGGCAAGTCATCAATTTCGTATTCCCCGGTGACTTCATCGGGTTACAGTCCAGTCTGATGGGCGAGATGAAGCATACGGTGACGGCCAGATCGGACGTGACACTTTGCGTTTTTGATCGTGCGCGGCTGTGGGACATGTTCCGGGACCATGCATCGCGGGCCTATGATCTGACGTGGATCGCGGCGGTGGAGGAGCATTTTCTGGGCGAGACAATTGCCACCCTTGGTCAGCGCAGTGCGACAGAGCGGTTGGCCTGGGCGTATCTGCGCATCTGGCGGCGACTTTCTGCCGTTGGGTTACAGCGCGACGGCTCGGTGCCGTTGCCATTTCGTCAACAGGACATCGCTGATGCACTGGGCCTTTCGCTGGTGCATACCAACAAAACAGTGGCGCGGATCCGGCATCTGGGGCTAGCAAGCTGGCAAAGTGGACGGCTGCACATTCCAAGCACGGCGCGGTTGGCTGCGGCTGCGGGAGTATCAGACGAATATGAAGAAAAGCGCCCCATCTTGTAGACGGAAAAACCGCGCCAATGGACGGGCGCGGCCTGGTTTGTAACGCCGCGGATCAGAAGTTGACGACGCCGCGTTCGCCCATGTCGGGTTTCTTTTTGGTCACGACGGCGAACAGGAATTTGGCGACCCCGGCAACCGGGTTCGGACCATCCCAGTAATCTGCACGATCCGGCTGCACGCAAATGGCGATGACGTTGGACACTTCAGGGCCATCAGGCCAGAAGACCTGTGCGCCCGGCGACCACAGGCGCTTGATCAAGGTCTTGTCAGGATCGATAGAGGCCTTGCCCACAACGGAAACATGGTCCGATCCGCCCTGATAGGACAATAGAACGGTGGCGTTGGAGGCTACATCCATGGCGCCACTGGACGTTGCTTCGGTCAGAAGGAAAATCGTGCCCTTGTCCTGCAGCGGGATGGTTGACATCGGGCGGCCTTGCGGATTTCCGTCAGGCATCGTGACGAACATGCAAATGTCAATGTTTTTCATCATTTGCCAGACTTTGGTGACGTCATCAGATGTCTTGATCGTGTCTGCGGGCATGCGCTTTCCTTTGATGGATTGAGGTTATGAATATGATGTCAGGTTGATTTCCGCGCTGACTCAGCATCTGTTTCGGGCCCGACCGTCGCTGCCAACAGGTTTTGTGCAATGCGCTGCACGGCATGCGCGCAATGATCGCGTTCATTGCCCAAGGCGTTGCGCACTAGATCGAAAAGGTGATCACGAGACGCCCCAAGCGTATCATTCTCGGCAGGTGATTGCGGCAGAAGGGTTGCAAGCGTGGCACCCGCGGCCATGAATACTGCACCGGTGGACAATGGTCGGTTCTGGATGGGCTTGACGGCCCCGGCGGGCCTTTGCACATGCGCCGTGTAGATGCGTTCGCGCCCGTCCAGCGCTAGCCTGCGGGCATCATCCGATAAGTGATCAAGCCCCCGTGCCATGATACGGCGCACATCCTGCGTCAGTGCGGCGATAACGTCGGCGCGATGAACATTGAGTTGCGCCAGAGGGATCGTAGTCTTGCGAGACGCGGCATCAATGCGCGCGGTCAGTTCTGCCGCGCATGCACGCAGTCGGTCTGCCTCTGCGATCCAGCCGTCATCGGGGCTCGGCGTGTCATCAAGACTTTCTGCGACTGG
Source organism: Rhodobacterales bacterium (assembly GCA_031396505.1). Classification (GTDB taxonomy): domain Bacteria; phylum Pseudomonadota; class Alphaproteobacteria; order Rhodobacterales; family Rhodobacteraceae; genus JAAFHS01. The sequence continues at coordinate 17,782 of JANNKX010000104.1, read as the reverse complement.
TCCACCCTCGTCTTCCCAGCGGGCGACGGATTCGGTATGCGTTCCGGGTAACGGGAGACCGTCAGTGGAGGGCGGACTGCGCCGCCCCAGAATTAGCCAAGCCAGTCCCACGGCTGTTAGGGCGACGGCAAATGGATTAGCGCGGATCGCCCGGTCGAGAACATGCGTATAAGACACGCTGTTTTCCTTTACCAACGAAAGGCCGTTCGACCACAGGGCATCAGGTGCGAATCTCGCACCGAGCGCGTTCAACGCCGATGTCAGCACTTTGCGGTCATGCTCAAGCCGGGCTTCAATCTGGCGCGGCGTTTGCGGCGCGAAAGTTTGATGTTGCATGTGGGGTCACCATGGATTTGAGGATTTCAGCGTCCTTGCTCATGTTAGCAAAGCTGCGTTTGGGGGCCAGATTCGACGACGCCAGAAGTGGTAGCGCCAGCTTCACGATGACGAATGCAGCCAGCAGAAGAACGGTCCCAACAGCGAGGTTGGCCCACATAGGCGATAGTCCGGCAACCACAAGTGCGCCCACGGCGGCAGCGGCCAGAAGGTTCAGCGCGACAATGCACAGCACACCCGCAATCGCCAGACCGGTGATTGCGCTGATGGCATCACGCACACTGCACAGCACTTCGGCCCGGACAAGGGCGACTTCCCCTTTGACGAGTTGGGTGATGCCGAAAACGACATCTCCCAACAACCCAGTCGTACTGTCGCCTTCAGGTTTGTCGGGATCGGGTATCACGACCGGTCCCCATTCTCGTTCCCGCGGGCCGAGGCGCGCAGAAACCGTGCCAGCAGGAATCCGGCAACCGCCGCTCCGGCCGCGAAGGCGGCAGGGTTGCGACGGGCAAGGTCGCGCACATCACTGGCGATTTCCTTGACACTGCGGTTGCGCAAGGTGTCGGCGGCGGATGATACGCCACCGGCAACCGCAGACAGCACGCGGGCCTGCATCGATCCTTCGGCGGGCTGTTCTGCAGCTTGACGCAGGGTCTCAGCGAGCCTGTCACCGCTATCGCCCAACGCGTCGCGCGCATGGTCGATCTGTTCGGCTGCCACATCGCGCACAGAGGATGCTGCAGCTGATACTTTCGAAGACACCTGCGCGGCAACATCATGCGCAGCAGTCTTTGTCATTTCGGCGGCAGTTGATACGGTTTCACGGGCTGCATGTGCGGCTTCGTCAAGCTTATTTTTCATGGCTTTCATCTCGGCGTTCATGGTCGTCTCCATTTGTCAGATCCGGCATCTGGCCAGACTTTGGGAATTGCGTCAGTCAAGGTATGTCGCTTGGTTTAGCAACGCGGACAGTTCTGCCCGCATGTGCGACAGCGCCAGCACATGGCCTTGCGGCAGGCTTGCCCGCAGGCTGCGGTCAAAGGCTGCCAGAACGGTCTTTTCGCCATCCCGGATTCTACCCATGAGATGGGTATCAACGGTGTCGAACACTGCGCGCAGCGTGACCACCGCACGATTGACCGTACCCATGAATGAACCGTCCGCGTCTGGTATGCCGCCCATTTCACGCACCATTACGTCAAGCCGTGCGACTTGGCGGGTATGGAGGGCGCAAAACTGTTCAACGATAGGGCGGAACGAAGGTTCGTTCTTTTCGGCCATTTTCTGAAAACCGCGCAGTGTATCGACGCTGCTGGCGTGCAAATCAATCAGGGCGTTCAGGCTTTCGTCGGCTACAAAAGCTGAGGCCTTTGAATGATGGTCTGACATCGACATGTTTCGTCCTTTTCGCTATCGGCCTGCAATTGTTCAACGCGGGGATTTGACATGAGGTTCCCCCAATATGCCCAAAAAAAGGGAATAGCCGCTCGGAACGATCAGCGTATCAAGGCGTTGATTGCATGAACCGATCGCAACCGTTTGATTCCCTCGGACAAGTTGCGGACCATATCCCCACGGTTCTGCGTTCTTCTTTCGTGAAGGATGCGCACTTGGCCGCAGGGTTGCCCTGCGGCCATTTTCACTGCCTCTGCCAACAGCCAGAATTTGAAACGTGTGGGGCCCGGTTCATCCGCCGATGTGTTCTTTGGACGACCGTTCAGGCACGAAAACGCGTCTGACGCGGCAGATCAAAAGGATATGATACAGAAGTATGGCAAAGAAACCGGACAAGATGATGACGCCCAACGGCAACTCTGCTGCAAGGCCTCCGAACGCGCTTTTCGAATATGCATTGTAGGATATGTATTATGCCGAGAAGACGACATGCAAATCACTGCCGAGGATGATCAAGGCGGTATCGGGTGATGGGCTGAAGGCGATGTTGACGCAAAACCCTGATAAAACCGCCGATCAGATTGTGGTGCTGGGACAAGTTTCGAGAATATCGGCTTGCAGGCAAAAGCGGAGAAATGCGATGCGATCGGCAGGATCCGGGAAGCAAGTGCAAAGTTGTTGGAAGTCTTCGGTGGCACAGATGCAGATAATTCGGCCATCATCTTTTCGCGTCCTGCGGTCGCGAATTGCGACATGACGCGCCACGGGTCGATGGTGGCCTTTGCGGCGGCATTGAATCAACCGGATACATCAGACCCGATTGCGGGAATTTTGAAGCAGGAACAGACCGCAGACACATCGCTGACGGAATTAATTGAAGGTCACATCAATCGTGCCGCTAGTTGATCAACTCTGAACACTGAAATGCCCTCTTCTGATCAGAGGGCGCGTTTTCCTCTTGGTGGGTTTGCCCATCCGACAGGTCTAGCTCGCAACAACAACCGCAGTTTGCATCGGCACGGGCGCCCGGAGTTTCGCCGAGCCACGTGGTTTTTTTGTCAGCTGTACCGCCGGACGCGGGGGATCGTGCCTGAAGGCATGAAGGAGGGCGTCATCCATGGATGTCGCGCAAAAATCCGCGCCGATCTCTGTGATCTCCGCCAGTTTTTCGCGGGATACGCGACGCATCGTGCGAATGTCGTCCTTTTCGCCATCTGACTGCCACAGGATAATGCCGACGCGCGCCGCGGGGGCCGCCCGCTTCAGCCTGGGAATATGCAGAAGCGACGCCCGCGACGGCGCGGTATCCAAAAAACTAAGGATGACACAATCGGCCCCGCTGGCCGTCACACTGGCAAATCTGGAAGGGGTCAGATCAAGGTGCGACAGCACAAGGACATCTGCCCCGTCCGTCGCTGCCGCCTGGCCGAACATCCGCGCGGCAATGTCATCCAGCTGCGTACGCCCGCCCAGCACCGCCAGACGGAACGCCGCGCCGGGCAGTGCAACTCTGTCAGGCCCGTTTGATAGTATGTCAGCGGGTTCTTCTGGCGCGCTTTGGGAAAGGTCCAACTCATCCGCGACGACAGCATCAAGTTCGCCCAAAAGATGCGTGGCCGTGTTGGCAAAGCGGACCTGCTGGTCTGCAGACAACACCCCGCGTTCATAGTCGGACTGCGCCATTAGAAGGGCAGGAATACCGACGTCGCGGTGATAGTCAGTGATGAATTCCTCCTCCAGCAACTCCTCGGCGCGCAGCGTGCTTTCGACCGTGTCGCCGACCAGCAGGCGTTGATAGAGCCGCGAGTGTGGTGCCAGAACCGGGCTGTCACCAAACAGCACATCAAAGACTTTGAATTGTGGGATGTGGCGGCCTACGACGACAAGGCAGACTGTCAGCGGCGTTGACAAAACCAAACCCAATGGCCCCCAGACCCACGTCCAGAAGATGGCTGCGACGATGATGGCAAGTGGGCTTACGCCAGTACGCGACCCGTAAAGCCAGGGTTCGATGACGTTTGAGCTGATGAATTCGACACCACCGAAAAGTGCGGCGGTCCACAGAACCATCGACCAGTCCGGCGATACTGCGAAAGCCAGAAACAGTGGAAAGATCGCAGAAAGCACCGGGCCGATGTAGGGTACAAAGCGCAGTACTAACGTCAGCAGACCCCACAGCATTGCGTTTGGCACACCGATGATCCACAGACCGAGACCGATGGGAACCGCATAGATCACATTGACCAGTAGCTGTATCAACAGATAGGTGCCGACCCGTGTGCCTGCTTCTTCAATCACTTGTGTCGTGCGGTTGATGTCATTCGTGCCCACAAGACGGATGAAGCGGTCGCGCAACTCATCGCGTTCCAGCAGCATGAAGACGACAACGACGACGACCAGACCTGCGGTGGCGACGGGGCTGACGACGGGCAGCACGATGTTCTGCAGCGTGGTCAGGGCACCGGGCCGTTCCACTACTTCGACGGCGATCGGTCCCGTGACGTCTGTTCCCTCTGGCGGCAGGGCCTCAGTCATTTCCGCGTTGATGCTCGACACCATGTCCGTCAGCCGGGATACCAACCCGTTGTCCGACCCACTGCTTTGCAGGGCCGCAAGTTTGGTCACGATGTTATCCTGAAAGGTTGGCAGCGCCTGTGCCAGTTCGCTGACTTGTCCGAATACTGTCAGGATGAATGCACCAATCAGAACAAATGCCAGCGCCACAACGGCAAGAACGGCAGCAATCATCGGCAGTCCGGCATTGCGGAGTGTGGTGACCAATGGCGAAAGCGCAAAAGTGACCAGCATTGCAATCGCCAGTGGTAAAAACACATCCTGACCATATTGCAACGCTGCGATGATCAGGATTGCCGTCAGCACAATGCCAGTGGAGGTTGGTTGCGAGGTCGAAGACAATACGTTGCCGGGCGGCGTGCTGGCGGCTGCAAGATAGTGACCGTCTGAATTCTGCCTGGCCATGTTGACGGTCCCTTCGTTGTGCAGAGCAACTCGCCTGTGATGTCCTTGGTTCCCGCGCGAGAGCGGCTATGCCCCCAGAACCACGATCAGATCATGCCTTCCGTCCGACAATTGCACCGTGATGCCCGATGCGCCCGTCGGAACGACACTGCCGTTCAGATGCGCCGAACGCACGCCATGCCCCGCGCCGTCTGGATTTTGGATGCTGACCCGATACCGCGCCACACCCAAGGTGATGGTTGCCGTCAGTCCGGGCCATGCTTTGGGGATGCAGGGGGCAAGATTCAGGGTCGTCCCTGCCCGGGTCAAACCCAGCAATCCTTCGACGCCGGCACGGTACATCCATCCTGCGGAACCGGTGTACCACGTCCACCCGCCGCGTCCGGCATGGGGTGCTGTCGAATAGACATCCGCAGCCACGACATAGGGTTCAACCTTATAGCGCATCGCATCCTGCGGGGTGAGGGCATGGTTAATTGGGTTCAGCATGGCAAAAAGGGCGTGCGCTGCATCACCGTCGCCCAGCTTTGTCTGCGCCAGAATGGCCCACATGGCCGCATGGCTGTATTGGCCGCCGTTTTCGCGCAGGCCGGGGGGATAGCCCTTGATGTAGCCGGGGTCTAATGGCGTGCGGTCGAAGGGCGGCGAGAACAGCAAGGCGAGGCCGGGATCGGGGCGGACCAGATGTTTAGTCATTGAGGCCATTGCGATGCGGGCACGGGCCGGGTCGGCGGCCCCCGACAGGACGGCCCAAGATTGCGCGATGCTATCGATGCGGCATTCATCAGATGTGGCGGAACCGAGGATGGTACCATCGTCAAACGTGCCCCGCCTGTACCAGGCCCCGTCCCAACCGTCGGTTTCGATGGCCTTCAGCACCGATTTTGCATGGCCTCGCCATCGCGCGGCACGGGCGGGATCGCGCATATCGGCAAGTGGAGCCATCATATTGACAGTGGCAATCAGCAGCCAGCCAAGCCAGACGCTCGTGCCGCGTCCAGCTTCGCCGACGCGGTTCATGCCGTCATTCCAGTCTCCTGTGCCAATCAGAGGTATCCCGTTTTCGCCGGTCAGTTCGATCGTCTGATCCAGCCCCCGGGCGCAATGCTCGAACAGGCTGACAGTCGTCTCGGAAACTGACGGCTGAAAGAAATCGTCATGTGAGCCGGGGGGCACAGGCGGGCCAAGCAGGAATGGCACCTGCTCATCGAGTATCGCTGCATCGCCTGATACGGCGATGTAGCTGGCAACACCGTAGCCCAGCCAGACCCTGTCGTCCGAAATGCGTGTGCGCACGCCTTGGCCGGAATGGGGCAACCACCAGTGCTGTACATCGCCTTCGGGAAATTGGCGAGAGGCGGCGCGCAGCAGGTGGGCGCGTGTCATCGCGGGGCGGCTGAATGTCAGTGCCATCCCGTCCTGCAACTGATCGCGGAAGCCATAGGCCCCGCTGGCCTGATAGAACCCGGCACGGGCCCAGATGCGGCAGGCAAGCGTTTGATACATCAACCAGCCATTCAACATGATATCCATCGCGCGGTCGGGTGAGGTGATCTGAACCGACGTCAGAAGGTCAGCCCAGTGCAGTTTGACATCTGCCAAAATGGCATTTGTGTCGGTTGCGCGCATCTGTTGGATCAGGGTGCTGGCGGCTGCGTCCGACTCTGCCTGACCCAGCAAGAAGGTCAGGTCTATCGTTTCACCGGGGTGCAGGGTCAGGCGGTGTTGTAGGGCGGCGCAAGGATCAAGTGCCGGCCCCATGGTGCCGGACAGGGGCGCGTTGCGGACGCCTGCGGGGGACTTGAGCGTGCCACCGGGGCCAATGAACTCAGCGCGGTCTGCGGTCAGGCTGGCGATGCCCGCGCCGAAGTCTGCAAAGGCGATGCGACCCGGAAAGCCCGTACTGAAGGTGTTCTGCGCAAGGATGGCACCTGTTGCGGGATCGCTGCGGGTGATAATGAACGGGGCAGACGCGCCCCGCGCCGTACCAAGCACCCATTCGGCATAGGCGGTCACAGACAGGTTGCGCGGAGTGACACCGGTATTCTGCAAACGCAGCCGGGTGATCTTGATAGAGGCATCCAACGGAACGAATTGCACCATGTCTGCGGCGATGCCGTGGTTTTCATGCTGAAAGGCCGAATAGCCAAAGCCGTGGCGCGCGATATACGTCCCGGGGCCGCGGATCGGCAGGGCGGTTGGCGTCCAGACGTGGCCGGTATCCAGATCATGTAGATAGATCGCTTCGCCTGCAGGATCGGTGACCGGGTCGTTCGACCAAGGCGTGATCTGGTTTTCGCGGCTGTTTTCCGACCAGACATGACCGCTGCCTTCCGCCGAAACCTGAAAGCCGAAACGCGGGTTGGCGATGACGTTGATCCATGGCGCAGGGGTGGTCTGGCCGTTGCGCAGGATGGTCACGTATTCGCGCCCCTCTTCTGCAAAGCCGCCTGTGCCATTGAAGAATTCGAGGATTGGCAGGCTGGGCGTCGATAGTGCCGTCGGCATTGGTGTCCGGCCGGGTGCTGCGGGGGCCGACGCGGATGTGAGGACACCCACTTGCTGACTGATGTCACCTCGGCTGGCCACAAGAAACACGCGTGCCATCGATAACAGGTTTGCCCGCGCGCCGGGGTTAAGAAGGTCCGACCGCAGGGCGTGAATCGCGCCTTTCGCCGGGGCATGGATGCCCATGGCGCGGGGACGCGACCGTGCAGCGCGCACGGCACTGTCGATGGCGATCTGCAGATCCTGCACATAAGACGACGTGCGGTCGTTCAGGATCACCAGATCAACGGCCAGTTGACGCATTTCCCAGTATTCATGCGCACTGAGCACCTGGTACAGAACTGCGATATCGTCGGCATCATCAATCTGCAGCAGCACGACAGGCAGATCGCCCGAAATGCCAAGCGCCCAGAGCGCCGATTGGGGCGCCGCCCCGGCAATGATTTGGGCCGACGATGCGCACAGGCGAGGATCGTTGCGTATGACCATACCGCCAAGCGTCTGGAAATCCGCGGCATCGGCATGGGTGACGGCCAAATGGCGCAATTGCACCTGCGCCTGTGTCCACGCAAGGGTGGCCGCGCGGGCAAAGGCCGAAGGGTCGCGGTGGCGATCAACAAGGTCCAACAGTGCGTCGGGCGAGTCTGCCACCATCGTCCAAAACGTGACACGGGTGACGCCGCCGGGTGGAATGCTGACGCGGCGGCGGATGGAAAAGATCGGGTCAAGAACAGTGCCGATCGTGCCTGAAAGGGGCGTGTCAATCATGGTCGCCGTTGCAACATCATTCCCGCGCCCTATGAATTTGGCGCGGTCGGTTTCAATCTGGATATGACCTGTTTCCTCGCCTTCGATCACGGCGATATGGGCAGCCCACACCTCGGGGTCGTGTGGGGAGCGTCGCCTGCGACTCGCGATGATGACGCCAAGTTCAGGAAGATAGTCAGTCACCACGAACATTTTTGAGAATGCTGGGTGCGCCTGATCGGCAGATTGTGGTGCCAACACCAGTTCGGCGTATGATGTGACGTCGACGTCGCGGGTGCGACGACCGCTGTTGGTAAAGGTGACGCGGCGGGCCTCGGCGTCATCTTCTGCGGACACCACGATCTCTGTTGTGGTGGTCAGCTTTTGCGCATGATGGGTAAAGGCTGCGTGATGTTCGCTGAACACGACGTGATGCCGGCCGGGGTTGACGGGGGTGGGCTGGACGCCTGCTGACCAGACCTCACCCGATGCGCTATCGCGCATGAAGATGAATGATCCAAGTGCGGCCTGCGTCTGTTCCGTACGCCAGCGGGTTATCACCATGTCGCGCCAGCGACTGAAGCCTTCACCTGTGGCCGTCAGCATCACGCCATAGTTACCATTGGACAAAAGATGTGCCGTGGGCGTCGCAGCCAAAGGGTTTTCAAATGCACGGACGACTGGTGTCTCGCGATGCTCGACCGCCGCAACGAGCACTTCAGTGGCGCGCGGCGGAGCGCTGGCCACATCGCGCGGGATACGTTCTTGCAACAATAACTCCACGCCCTGAATGATCGGTTCAGCATGGAACCGGTCACGCAGGCGGCCGTTCTGCAAGGTGTTAGTGATCGCGGTGATGGTCATGCCCTGATGATGCGCCATGAAGCTGCGCACGATGGCGTGTGTCTCATCCGCCTGTAGCCGGGTGGCGGTGAAGTCAAGGGCCTCGTAAAACCCATATCGCCCTTCTGCCCCCAGTGCACCAAGGCTTGCGTAATTCTGCACTGCGGCGGCAGGGTCGATCATGGCAGCCAGCCCTGTCGCATACGGCGCGATGACGTGATTTTCGCTTAGGCCCCGTTTCAGCCCCAGACCAGGCACGCCGAAATTGGAATACTGATAGGTCATTTCCAGATCGCGGGCGTTATAGGAGGACTCCGAAATGCCCCACGGCATGCCAAGGCTGGCGGCATAGGCCTTCTGCCGGGCCACGACCAGCCGGGTTGTCTGTTCCAGCACCGAACCTTCCGGGGCCCGCATTACCAGTGACGGCATCAGATACTCGAACATGCTGCCTGACCATGAAATCAGGGCCGATCCTGCCCCGATGGGTGTGGCAGGACGGCCAAGCCGGAACCAGTGCCGCGTTTCCACATCGCCCTTGGCTATGGCGAAAAGACTGGCCAGCCGCGCCTCGGAGGCGAGAAGATCGTAGCAGTTATTATCAAGCCGGTTGGTTGCCACGGAAAATCCGATGGAGAGGAGTTTCTTTTCGGGGTCCAGCAGAAAGCCGAAGTCCATTTCCATAGCGAGCGTGCGGGCGGCCGTTTCGACATCCGTCGACAGGGCCACGTCCGCCGGGCCTGTCTGACCGGCAAGGTGATCACCAAGGCAGGTCTGGATCGCCCCGATCCAGAATGCGATGTCGGATGAGGCGTCACCCATTGACAGCGCCAAGGCCATTGCCTGTGCCGTGACGCCGGACAGCGCTGCCAGTGGTTTTGCGGCATCTGCCGCCCCGATCTCGATCTGATCCAGTGCACCTGACAACGTGGTATTAGCCGGGGCAGGGTCCAGTGCCATCCTGGCCAGGGCGACGGTGTCGCCAAGCGCCTGCCGTACAATCGCCTCCTGCTGTGCACTGGCACTGACCCAGGCTCTGCAGGCTTGGGCCACGGCAATCAGGTGACCCGCAAGATTGCCGCTGTCGACGGACGAGACATACGCGGGGTCCAGCACGCGCAGATCGCGCGTGTCATGCCAGTTGTAGAGATGCCCGCGGTAGCGCGGCATCCGCTGAATGGTCTGGAGCGTGTCCTTCATCCGCTGCAACGCTGCCCTTTGGCCTATCCATCCCATGTCATGGGCAGCGACCGTGGACAGCAGATAAAGGCCGATATTGGTGGGTGAAGTTCGGCTGGCGATGGCTGGCTTTGGTGTTTCCTGAAAGTTGTCAGGAGGAAGATGGTTTTCTTCAGCCGTCACGAATGTCTCAAAGTAGCGCCAAGTGCGCCGGGCAATCAGCCGCAGTTGTTGCGCTTCGGCCTCCGAAAGCGCGGCCGCTGGCGTGATGATGTTTGGCTGGCTGATTGCCCGCGCAATGCCGGGTGCTGCCATCCAGATCAGGGCAAACAGCACCAGCAAAGGTTGTACGGCAGGATTCAGCAGCCCGGCAACAGCACAGGTGCCAACCCCCAGCACGACCCCCGGCAGCATGCCCAGATACTGTTGCATCAGGCTCGGACGCGGACCACTGCCCGCCTTTGCCGCCGTCGTCCATTCGAGCAGATGCCGCCGCGAGACGCCCAACCGCCATACCGTGCGCAGCACGGCGTCAAGCATGGTCGCGGCGGTGTCTGCCAGAAACACCAGCGTCAGGACAATCTGGCCCAAGGCAGTCAGCGCATCGGACCCCAGCGCTGCGAAATGACTGCGCAGCGTGACCCCGGCACGGGCGGGCAAAAGGCCAAACGGCAATGACAGCACACGAGGCATGGCCAGCATCACGATGATCAAGACTGTCCACAGCAACGCTAGAGCCGATGGCAGCATCCAGCCTGCACACAACGCGAGCATGGCCATCGGTGCCAGAAGCGACCTGCGCAGGTTGTCGATCATCTTCCAGCGGCCGACAGCGGGGATGCCGCCATGGTCTTGCCGCTTGCCGCCAAATATCCACGGCAAAAGCTGCCAGTCGCCCCGTGCCCAGCGATGTTGCCGTCGGATGTCGACATCATAGCGATTTGGGAAATCCTCAACGACTTCGATATCAGACGCAAGCCCCGCGCGTGCGAACATGCCTTCAAACAGATCATGACTGAGCATCGTGTTTTCGGATACCCGGCCTGCCAACGCAGCTTCGAACGCATCAACGTCATAGATGCCTTTACCTGTGAAAGATCCCTCGTCGAACAGATCCTGATAGACATCCGAAGTTGCCGCCGCATAGGGTTCAATCCCGCCGGGGCTGGAGAACAGCCGCTGATAGACCGACCCGTCTGGCCCGCTGGGCAGGGTGGGGCTGACTCTGGGCTGTAGGATACCGTAACCCCCCGTGACACGTTGGGTGTCAGGGTCGAACCGCGCGCGGTTCAGCGGATGGGCTATCTTGCCTACCAGCTGTGCGACCGTGCCGCGCAAAAGCCGCGTGTCGGCGTCCAGTGTGATGACATAGCGGATATCTGCGGGCAACGCACCGCTGATGCGTGCAAAACTTGTATCGGTGGCCCCTCGCAGCAGTCTGTTCAACTCTGTCAGTTTGCCCCGCTTGCGTTCCCACCCCATCCATACCCCTTCTGCGGGGTTCCACAGACGGCGACGATGCAAAAAATAAAACCGATCCCCATCATCGGATGGATAAAGCGTATTTAGCCGCGCAATGGCTGCTGTCGCCGCCGCAATCAGCCGCGCGTCTTGCGCATCCGTTTCGGTTGCGGAATCCGTCGTATCGGAGAGCAGCGCATAATGAACCGCACCGCCCGTGCTGGATAGGTGATGCACCTCAAGCTGTTCGATCTGTGTGGCAAGATCATGGGTATCCTGTAGCAAAACCGGGACAGCCACTAATATGCGCAGATTTGGTGGAATTCCTTTTGCCAGATCAAGGCCCGGCAATGGCTTGGGTGGAAGGGTCCGCGTGATCATCGTGTTGACGATGGCCGCACAAAGATCGATTGCCGGACCAAGCCCGACGGCCCCGAGAACCAAGAGCACAACAGGGCCCGTACCTGCTGTTGCCATCAATGACAGCGCAAGCACCAGAACCGCCAGCGCGGTAACCGAAATCGCTGTCAGATAACCGTTCAGCCCGGCGCGCCCGACGTTCCGCAGCAGCCTCATCCGCGTCGGTGGGCGAAAGCCGATCTCTGCCTCCAGCAGGGGGCGCCCGTCGCCAATCAGCCAGTGTCCCGCGTCCCCCCTGTGATCGCTGCCGCCTTTGGTCGCAAGGGCGAGGCAGACCTCGGTTACATCACCCTCAGACAGCTTGGATCCCCGCGCCAGAATTTCCACCTCGGTGCGATAGCGGTTGCGCGTTGCAAAATCCATCGCGGCATAGGTGGGATTGTCACGCAAACGGGTGTCGACAAGGCTGACCTCTTCAAAAAAGTCAGCCCAATCCATTTCGGAAAGCAGCCGCATCGACGTGACGATATTGCGCATCGTCACGTTTGACGCGCCAAGGCGCAGCTGTGCGTTTGCCACCACGGCGTCGACCGTTGTGCCCTGACGGCCCAGACGGTCTTCCAGCCAAGCGAACAGCGGCGTCAGAAGAGGATCGAAGCCGCGCAGACGTTTGGCAATCTGTGCCGCAACGATTTCCGGCATCGGGGCCGTTTCATAGGACGCTACGGCCTTCTGCATGACGGACAGTTGCGACTGGCCGGGTGTCTGGCGGGCGGCGACGACGGCATCAACAACGGCATCTGCCTGCAGGCGCAATGCATGGCCGTCGACAATCTGCACCGCCAGACGACGCATGTTTTCAATCAGCACGATGCGCAGCGTGATCGCAACGGCCCACAGTTCGCCAATCATCAACGGTTGAACCTGCTGGTACGACCGGACATAGCGGGCCAGCACAGGACCGGACATCAGACTGTCGCTATGCGCAACATAGGCCCAAGCAAGGCCGAAGACGCGGGGGTAACCTGCGAACGGGCCGGTGGAAAGTTTGGGCAACTGGCGGTAATAGCCGGGTGGCAGATCATCGTGGATCTGACGAAGCTGCTGTTCCACAAGGTGAAAATTATCCAACAGCCATTCAGCTGCGGGTACGATTAGCTGACCTGATTGCGCTGCCTGCGCACAGATGCGGTAAGCGTGTAGCAAGAAATCCGCGTTTTCCTTGACCCGACTGCCCAGTGCGTGCACGACTTTCGGTTTTTCCGCGGTAACCGTTTGGGCGACGGCAAGCGTCTGAGCGTGGTGTTCCAGGCGTTCTGTTCCGAACAGATCGGCGCGGACGGGCGCTGTGTCTTGCCAGGCAAGTGCCGACCGTGCGGCTTTGGCCCAAGGCCATCGCGATCCGTGAACGCCCATTTTTTCCCGAAAACTCACTCGATGGACATGTGCAGCCGTCTATCGATGGCAGTCCCGGCTTGTTGATCGTCTGTCATGCCGGACTTCTTGCGATCTGGTGCCGCCGCACTCACGGCAAGGGTTTCAATTCCCGATCTGTCGGTCGACCAATCTGCGCGCACGCGGCGCGTCATGGCGGCCCATTTGTTTTCAATCTGATCCCATTTCATGCTGAAGTTCCTTTCGGGTCATGGCAGTGCCCGGAGCCGTTACTCGCCCCTTTGATGTGAACGCGCCGATCGCCCGTTCGGTTCCGCCCATCGACCCAAAAAATCACCGTATCTGCATCGATGGCGGCGGGGCGTTGTCCGGTCCTGCGCGTATAAATGCGCGGTCATCGGACGATGCAGCCACGCCATGCCTCATCTACCCGTGCTGGCCGCCAGCTCGATTGGCCGCGCAATAGGCTCGGGGGCAAGACGTTCACCACCGATCTGCTGGTAACCAGCAGCAGATATGGCCTTTTGCACGGGGCCTGCAGCAGAGCTGTTCCTGACAAACGCGTGACGTGCGATGGATGCGGCAAGCAGGCCGTCATGGTTCCCGCAGTCGTATCGAACCCCCGTAAACTGAAAAGCTGTCAAGGGCACGGCAAGTGTTGCAATTGCAATGGCATCGGTCAGTTGCAATTCCCCCCCAGCGCCCGGAGGCGTGTGCGCCAGCACCTCAAAAATCATGGGATCAAGGATATACCGCCCGACGGCGGCGACAGAGGATGGCGCCGTGCCGCAGGCCGGTTTTTCCACCATGCCGGAAACCGGGATGCAGCGGTTTTTCGGCAAACCGCTCAATCGGAAGATACCATACTGCGCGGTCTCCTCCGGCTTGACTTGCATCGCCGCGACCATTTGCCCGGTAGTATGACTGCCCATCATTTCTGAAAGGCAGTTCCGCCCCATAATGACGTCGTCAGGCAGGATCACGCCAAACGGCCCCGGCAGCGTCATGTCCTTGCAACACAGAACAGCGTGGCCCAAACCCAGGGGTTCATCTTGAAAGGCATAAATGACATCATGTTTGACGTTCGGCAAAGTCCGACCCAACGGTAATGTTTTGTCTTTAACGATGGCAGGGCTCAGGTAATCACGGATCGTGGTTTTGGCCTGACTGATAACGACGATGATTCTTTCAGCCCCCGTATTGATCGCCTCCTCAACCGCAAAATCGATGGCAACACGATCATACACCGGCAGCAGTTCCTTTGCCGTCACACGTGTCGCTGGTAACAGCCGGGTGCCTTTACCAGCGGCGGGAATGATCACGGTTCTCATCGACACGCTCATCGCAAAAGCTCTCCTTGCTTGGTGATCCAGTTCAATCAAACAACGACCGGGAACCTGCAGTGGTTCCATGGCAGATGCGCAACCGCAGAAATCGCAGGGCACCGATGCGCAATTTGCAGAGGTTTGCATGAGTTGCCGTAGAACGCGGAAACGAACAATAACTGACAGATTGCGTCTTGTCCGTGGATGGCGTGAGAAGCGTGCTCTACCATTTTTTTTGGAACGATCGACGACGCACCTCTCACGGCAGACGCCACTTGTCCGAATCGTGTCGGGCGCACCAACCTAATGGCGTTCAGTCTGCCCGCACGCTGGGGATGCCCATCACCAACTTGCCACCATGAGCGGTGCTGTCACCGATGCGCACGACCCCTTTGCCCATGATCTTGACGACCGTTGACCCTTGGCTCAGCGAGTCGGGTGGCCCAAGACAGATGCAGGTGCCGCCCACCGTCGCCATTGGCATGCCATTCACCCGCACGAAAACCTGTCCTGGGTTCACGACCGGGCCACCGACATGCGGTTTGGGGCCGGGGTCAATCACGGGGCAGACATGGTTATGTCCAATAAGGGATACAGGTTTTGCCATGGGTCAAATCCTCCAGACATCATCATCGGGGGCAGGGGAAAGATGGGTGCCCGCGCGCGTCGCAACAGATGCAGGATACCATGCCTTGGCCGGACCGTGAAAGCGAAAGCTGCCATCGAAATCACCGCCGTTGGCCCAGGTAAACATGCAAGGATCGGTGCGTTGCACCATCGGGTTAAGCTCGACAAGGCGGATGCGAAAGCCGTCGGCGATGGGTTCGGCGAACACATCGAGCGCCACATCCGGCAGATGCAACCGGGGCAGAATCTGTGCGGCAAAGGCGGCAAGGGCTGCTTGCAATCGCACCTCATGGCGGGCGATTTCGGGGAAGATTCCATCCGCATGGTACTGCGACACGCCGATGATACGGCCTTCGCGGATGAACATGCGGAATTCGGCCCATTTCGGGATCGGCAGCCATGGAAACAGAAACAGCGACATCTCGGCGCCATCCTGCAAGCCGCGCCGGACAAGACCCGCCGGGCGCGGGTTGGGCCGGCGCAGCAACCACAGCGCACCGTTGACCCCAACCGTGCGCGGGCTTCCGGTATCCGATTTGAAACTGCACAGGTCCAGCCGCAAATGCGCGCCCATGGGATAATGCGTCATCACCACGGCCAGATCCGATTTCAGAACATTGGAAAAATCGGCCGGGCAGGGGTCGGCAAGGTTGCGCATAAATCCTGGCGTTGCGGCCCCCAGAACAACCAGATCAGGCCGTGACAGGAAAATCCGGTCAAACGGCAACATCAGGTCGGCGAGGTCATCGCACCACACACCCATAGCTGTTGCCCACAGATCCATTCAGAGCGCGGCCTCGGGTTGCAGACCTGCAAAGAACGCCTCAAGACTATCTGCAACATGCGCCAGACCGCGCGTGTTGTCGCCCGTCCCAAGCGCATCATGCGCAAGGTACCAGACATGTATCTTGCCGTAATCAGCGCTGGCCTGATCAAGGCAAATCATCATGCGCATTTCATCAATCTGCCCATAGGCCGACCCGATGGCATAGAACCCCGGCGGCATGATCACCGATCCCGGATCGGCATATATGCTTTCCGAGATGATGGCGTTCTGCGATTCAATCATCTGGGGGGCGAAAAGGCCATCATACCAGCAGACCTCGGAATGGCTTTGAAACCTTGCAAGGAAATAGGTGCGGTCATAGTCGAAGTTCGCGATGCTTTCCTTCGAGATTGCCGCATATGTCCGCACGAAATCTGCGGGAAACGTCGCTGTTCCCAGCTTGCGGCCAAACGGGAAATCCTTTGCAACAAGCGGCATCTTGGCAAAGCCGTCGATGCCGGAAAACGTATCGTCGAGCGTCATGTCAAAACTCCGGATCGCGGGTCATCGAGTCACCGCCCATGTGAGGCGTACCCGAGTTGGCCGAGCCATCGGCGCGCTGGTAGGCAGTATGCACATCCTTGTCGACGTAGCTCATCGTGACGCCATCAGGTTCGTGATGCCACGTTCCGACACCGCCTGGTCCCCGTGTATCTGGCCCGCCTTTTGCAATCAATTCGTTCGCGGCCGCTCCGTGGTCGGCGCGTGTGCCCTTCATGTCGATTTCGACCTGTGGTGTGCGATCAAAGCCCTGTGGCGGGAAACCGGAGAAGTCGGGCTTGCCGTCCGCGAACGGTACACCCTGCACAGGATTTTGGTGTCGACTAAGCGAGTCGTGCAGCGGCGTTCCGGCATCCGGTTTCCAGAAACCCGATCCTGCGGGCATCGGATTGCCGTTCGCGTCCACCCATTTGCCCCCGTTGCGGGGCAGGCGGTTGACGCGGGCCAGTTCGTCATCGCGCAGTTTGCGGCACGCCTCGGCCTTGCAGTCCCGGAACCGGTCAAGGATCGCATCGCGACGCGCCTTGATTGCGTCCCAATAGGTTTTCGCAGCGGCGCGCGTCTTGGCAAAGGCACGTGCACGGGTCAGCGCACTGCTGGCCACCTGCAAGGCATCTTGGGCGCGCGACACCGCCCGCGCAATCCGGGTGCCGCGGATTGCACCTTTCACTCCGTCGCCGACCAGCGGAACCATGCCAAAGCCATCCAGGAAGGCGGCCCCCCAGTTGCCTTGCGCAAGGTTGGCAATCGCCGAAGCTCCATCGACGATCTGCCCTCCGACGGGAGAGCTTGAGGCAACGAGCTTTGCAGCCTCGACCCCAAGATCGAACAATTCCTGATTGATGCGATCAACATCCGCCTGCGCACGCGTCACCTGCGGCGAGCTTTCTTCAGCGGTGTTTCCCAGAATTCTACCCATGTTCGTCCTTGTAGTGGTCGCCGAGAATGTTGCCGGGGATCATACGTGGAATCCAGTGGCGGTCGTCGGCCCCCAGGATGGCCTCTTCCGCATCATCGGACGGCACATTGAACAACGCCTCGATCTTGTCTTCTTCGGATGGCCACTTCGCCGTCAGGATGCGGTTGAACCCTTTGAACGACCAGAAATTCGGGCCCACCGTCCACATCATATACGCAAACTGGCCCTGCAAATCCGGGCGGTGAATGCCAAAGTGCCGGGCATAGCGGCGCGCCGTGATGGTGAATTCGGCGCAAGTTTCGGCCCCCAGATCAGTGTAGTAGTCGGGTAGGTCGTCCTTCATGATTTCGGCCACAAACCAGGCGGCGAATTCATCAT